>JAFEGX010000041.1 GCA_018239675.1 Verrucomicrobiota bacterium | reverse complement strand
TAGTTTCGAGCGGGCGCCGGGCGAAAGCCCGGCGCCTTTTCGTTTTCCGACCCGGGCTTGTCACCGCCAGGCGCCCGGACTCCACTTGAGGCCATGCCAGATTTCCGTGCCTTCTGCACGCCGACCACGGCGGAACCGACCGAGATCGCGCTTTCGCCGGACGAGTCCCATCATCTCGTGGCGGTGAACCGCGCGCACGTGGGCGACACCGTGGTCGCGTTTGACGGCCGCGGCACGGAGTGGATCTGTGAACTGGCCTCGGACCGGAAAAACACGGCGGTGCTGAAAGTGCGCTTCCGGCAGAAGGCGAAACCCCTGCCCTACGCCATCACGCTGGGCCAGGCACTGCCCAAGGGGCCGTCGATGGACGCGATTGTCCGCAAGGCGACCGAGATCGGCGCGGCGCGCATTGTGCCGCTCGAGAGCGAGCGCACGCAGGTGCATTTCGACGGAGACCGCTCCGACCGGAAAACCGAGAAGTGGCAGACCGCGGCGCTCGAGGCGGCGAAGCAGTGCGGCAATCCGTTCCTGCCCGAGGTGCTGCCAGTCCAGAAGGCGGCGGCGTTCATGGAGTCGGCGCGGGACTACGACCTAAAGCTGATCGCCAGCCTGCAACCGGGGGCGAAGTCCCTCAAGGCCGTGCTCGCCGCGTTCCAGGCGGCCCAGCAGCGCAGCCCGCGCAAGGTGCTCTGGCTGGTGGGGCCCGAGGGCGACTTCACGCCGGCGGAGTTGAGCCTGGCGAAGTCATGCGGCTTCGAGCCCATCACGCTCGGCCCGCTGGTGCTGCGCTGCGAGACCGCCGCCGTCTACGCCCTGAGCGTGCTCAGCTACGAATTGCAGAACACTCCGGCCTAAGTTTCGCCACGAAGGGCACGAAGCACACGAAGCCCAGAGGCTGTGCTTCGCGGGCTTGGCGGTCTTCGCGGTCCCCATTTCGGGCACCGACCAAGGGTAACCGCCAAGAACGCGGAGATCGCCAAGCCCAACAGCCTGGGCTTCGTGAGCTTCGTGCCCTTCGTGGCGAAACCCAACGTCAGCCCTTGCGCTTGGCGAGGTAGCGCTGGACGTCGTCGCCAGAAACGCGATGGCCCGGGCCGGTGGCCTCGATGTCCGTGATCTTCGCCGGGTCGAGCCCGGCCTCCTGCGCAAGCTTGGTGGCTCGCGGCGTCCAGACCACCGCGGCTGCGGCCGGCTTCGGCGGGGTGGCCGGGGCCGCCGCGGCGCCGCCGGCCAGGTGGCGCAGTGAAGCGTCCGTGGTCTCGATGCGGCAGAACACCTCGCCCGACTTCATCGTCGCGCCCGGCTGGCCCAGCACCTCGCGCACGACACCGTCGCACGGGCTCTCAAACTCGAAGGCGGACTTGTCGCTCTCGAGGTCGGCCAGGCGCTGCCCTTTCGTGACGCGGTCGCCGGGGCTGACCTTGATGACGATGACATTGAGCTCGCTGACGGTCGCGCCCATCGAGGGCACGGGCACGTCGATGATGAGGGAATCCATGGGTGTTTTTTGTTGGCGCGAGTCTGCGGGGCCGCAGGCCGCGGTCAAGGAGGCGCGGGCTCTCGCCGGCGCCCGCCGGCGAGAGCCGGTCGAAGGTGACAGGTCGAAAGTCGAAGGACCGTCAGCCGGCGTCGGGACGCACCCCGAACTTCGACCCGACGACGTGCGACCTTCGACTCGCCGTGCGCCGCTAGCGGCGCGCGGCGCGCCAGACGGCGAGGCAATCCGCCAGCAAGGCCGGGAGTTCCTTCAGCGGGATCATGTTCGGGCCGTCGGAAATGGCGTTGGCCGGATCCGGATGTGTCTCGATGAAAAGCCCGTCCGCCCCGGCCGCGAGCGCCGCCTTCGCGAGCGGCGCCACGAATTCCCGCTGGCCGCCGCTCTTGCCTCCGGCGCCGCCGGGAAGCTGCACACTGTGGGTGGCGTCGAGGATCGTCGGGTAGCCGTTCTGCGCCATGATCGGGAACGAGCGCATGTCAACGACCAGGTTGTTGTAGCCGAAGGTGGTGCCGCGCTCGGTCTGCCAGATCTCCTTCGCCCGGCCCTCGCGGAGCTTGCCGGTGACAAAGGTCATCTCCTGCGGCGAGAGGAACTGGCCCTTCTTCACGTTCACAATGCGCCCGCTGGCGGCGGCGGCCAGCAGGAGATCGGTCTGCCGGCTGAGGAACGCGGGAATCTGCAGGACATCGCACACGGCGGCGACCGGCTTCACCTGCTCGCGCTCGTGGATGTCCGTGAGCACGGGAAACCCGTAGTCGCGCCGCACCATCGTCAGAAGCTCAAGCCCGGCCTCCAGCCCGGTCCCGCGGGCGCCGGAGACCGACGTGCGGTTGGCCTTGTCGAACGAGCCCTTGAACACGAGGTTCAGCTCGGGATGTTTCCGGCGGAGCTTCGCGAGGGCCGTGGCGACAGACCGGCAGACGCGCTCGTTCTCAAGCGAGCACGGCCCGGCAATGACGAGGAGTTTCTTGGACGAGAAGAGCATCGGCGGGCGGTAGTTGGTAGCTAGTAGCTGGTAGATAGTAGATGGACACTTCCCGGAACTGGCCAGACGGAAGCACGCGGAAACCAGCACAGACCGCGCCGCAGGCCACAGGCTCCCAGTTCCCCTGAATAAAACGGACCCGCACCTACCAACGACCGTCGACCAACTACCAGCTACTTCTTGTGCCTCCTGATCGCCGCGCCAATGAAGGCCGCGAACAGCGGGTGGGCGCGGTTGGGCTTCGACTGGAATTCCGGGTGGAACTGCACCGCGAGGAACCACGGGTGATTCTTCAGCTCGATGATCTCGACGAGATTGCGGCGGGGGTTGATCCCGCTGATGACCATCCCGCCCTTCTGGAGCTGGTCCACGTAGGCGTTGTTCACCTCGTAGCGGTGACGATGGCGCTCGCGGACGCTGGTCGCGCCGTACGCCCGCGCGGCGTGCGTGCCGGGCGTGAGTGCGCACTCGTAGCTGCCGAGCCGCATCGTGGCGCCCTTGTCGATGACCTTCTTCTGCTCCTCCATCATGTTGATGACGGGGTGCCGCGGGTTGGCCTCGAACTCGGTGCTGTTCGCGCCGCTGAGCTTCAGCACGTGGCGGGCGAACTCGATCACGGCGATCTGCAGGCCCAGGCACAGGCCGTAATAGGGAATCTTGTGCTCGCGGGCGTAACGGGCGGCGGCGATCTTGCCCTCGGTGCCGCGGTCGCCGAAGCCGCCCGGGACAAGGATGCCGTCGAGGCGCTTGAGCCGCGCCAGCCCGCCCGGCTTTTCCAGGTCCTCGGCATCGATCCGCACCACGTTCACGCGGCAGTGGTTCGCGATGCCCGCGTGCGTGATCGACTCGTAGACCGACTTGTACGCGTCCTGGAGCTCGATGTACTTGCCCACGACGCCGATCGTCACCTCGTGCTTCGGATGCAGGAGCCGGTGCACGATCTGCTGCCAGATGTTCTGCTTCGGCGGCGGGTTCTTCAGGCCGAAGAGGTCGACGACCAGCTGGTCGAAGCCCTCCTTCTGCAGCGCCAGCGGCAGCTCGTAGATGGAGTTGGCCACGTCGGCGCACTCGATCACGGCCTTCACCGGCACGTTGCAGAACATCGAGATCTTGTCGCGGAGGCCGGCATCGAGCGGATGGTCCGTGCGGCACACGACGATGTGGGGCTGGATGCCGATCTCGCGGAGCTTGGCGACCGACTGCTGGGTCGGCTTGGTCTTGAGCTCGCCCGCGGCGGCGACGTACGGCACCAGCGTGACATGGATGAAGACCGCGTCGTTGCGGCCGACCTCGAGCGCGAACTGGCGCATGGCCTCGAGGAACGGCAGGCCCTCGATGTCGCCGGTCGTGCCGCCGATCTCGGTGATGAGGATGTCGACGTCCTTCCCGGCGGCGTAGATGCGCTCCTTGATCTCGTTCGTGACGTGCGGGATCACCTGCACGGTCTTGCCGAGATAGTCGCCGCGGCGCTCCTTCTGGATGACACTCTCGTAAACCTGGCCCGAGCTGAGGCTGTTGAGCCGCGACAGCTTGCCGCTGGTGAAACGCTCGTAGTGACCCAGGTCGAGGTCCGTCTCCGCGCCGTCCTCCAGCACATACACCTCGCCGTGCTGGAAAGGGCTCATCGTGCCCGGATCGACGTTCAGGTACGGGTCAAACTTCTGGATGCGGACGGTGAGGCCGCGCAGCTCGAGGAGCGCGCCGAGGGACGCCGCCGTCAGCCCTTTGCCGAGCGACGAGACCACCCCACCCGTCACGAAGATGTATTTCATCGGGTTGGATGAAGCCGGGGGTTTTGCCCGTGACAAGAAAAAGCCGGACGCAACCCGCCTTCGCCCCAACATTTTACTGCGCAGATCTTGCCCGCGCCGTCCGTAGCCCGGCGCGTCAGTGCAGCAGCAGCCAGACGGTCGTGGCGGCGCCCCCGACCAGCACCAGGCCGATGAGGAGGTAGAGCGCCCACTTCAGGACCTTGGCGAGGACCCAGATCAGCATCGCGGCGACCACGGTGAGGCACGCCGCGACGAACCACGGGGGATAACCCGCGAGGGAGTCCAGGGCGCTGCGGACCGGCACGGTCATGCCCCACTCGTTATCCCGTTTCCCGCGCGAGGCTATGAAATTGTGCCGGCCGGTCCGCGGAAAAGGGATTGCCCCGTCCGGGCCGCGCCGCCCCACTTGCCCCATGCATTCTAAACCCCAGCTGCTGGCCTGGCTCACCTGCGACGCGGTGCACATCGACCCCGGCTCGGGCAAGCACACGATCCTCGGCGTCTTTTCCAACATCAACGCCCGCCAGTTTCCCGTCACGCATCCGTTCATGGTGTGGTTCCTCACCCTCACCGACTGCGCCCCCGGCGCCCACAAGATGCGGCTCTCGATGGGCCTCGATCCGACCCGCATGCAGGTCCTGATCGAGCGCGCGTTCGAGTCGATGAGCCCGATCCACCGCATCAACCTCATCAACGAGATCCGCAACCTCACGTTCCCGGCCGCCGGCGACTACTCGATCCTGATCGAGGTCGACGACGAGCCCCTGCTGGCGACCAACCTCACGGTCAGCGGCGGCTGAGCCCGGCCACCACCGCCCTTCCGCATGGCCTCCCTCCAGTTCGACCTCATCGGCGTCGGCAGCCCGATCATGGACCTGCTGGCGCACGTCGACGACGCGTTCCTCGCGGCCCACGTGGCCGGGGCCAAGGGCGGCATGGTGTTGGTGGACGACGCCGACATCGCCGGACTCGTGGCCCGCACGGGCGGCCAGGTCGCCCGCCAGACCGGCGGCTCGTCCGCGAACGCCACGCTGGCCGCCGTCCGGCTTGGCCTGCGGGCCAGTTTTCTCGGCAAGCTGGGCTCGGACGTCACCGGCGAGGAGTACTATGAGAGCTTCGTCGCCGCGGGTTGCGACGGCTCCCGGTTCAAGCGCGCGCTGGCGCCAAACGGCCGCTGCCTCTCGCTGGTGACCCCGGACGGCCAGCGCACGCTCCGCACCCACCTCGGCGCGGCGATGCTGCTCGATCCAGCGGAGATTTCCCCGGCCGATTTCCAGGGCGCGCGCCACGCGCACATCGAGGGCTACCTCCTCTTCAATCCCGCGCTGGCCAACCAGGTGATCCGGTCCGCCCGCGCCGCCGGCTGCACGCTCAGCATCGACCTGGCCTCGTTCGAGGTCGTGAACGCGGCGCGCGACTGGATCTTCGGCCAGCTCCGCGAGGGCGTGGACATCGTCTTCGCGAACGAGGACGAGGCCCGCGCGCTGTTCCGGCGCGACGACCCGTACGAGAGTTTCGCGCGCGAGCTCGCCGGCTTCGGCGGGGTCGCCGCGGTGAAGCTGGGCAAGGACGGAGCCTGGATCGCCCGCGGCCGCGAACTGCACCGCATCAAGCCTGTCCGGGCGGAGCGGGTCGTCGACACCACCGGCGCCGGCGATGCGTGGGCGGCGGGCTTCCTCTACGGCCACCTGCGCGGCGCCGCGCTCGCCACCGCCGGCGCGGTCGCCTCGATCCTCGGCGCCGAGACGGTCCAGCACCTGGGCGCCGCCATCCCCGAGGCCCGCTGGCCCGGGGTTCGCGCCGCCGTCGGCGCGGTGCTGGCCGCCTGACCGCCGCCACCGGGCCCGCTGCGGTAACCTTTTTCCCGCCGTCGAGTTTCCGGAGGTTCCAGCCCGCCCCGCCATGCTCTCGCTCCGCTCGATCACGAAGCGCTACGGCGCCCTCACCGCCCTCGACCAGGTTTCCCTCGAGATCGGTCCGGGGGAGTTCTTCGGCCTGCTCGGTCCCAACGGCGCCGGCAAGTCGACGCTCATGTCGCTGGTGAGCGGCCTGCGTTCGCCGGACGCGGGCCGCGTGGCGGTGGACGGCGCCCCGGTCTCGCCCGCGGATGCGGCCAGCCGTGTCGCCATCGGCCTCGTGCCGCAGTCGATCGCGCTCTACCAGGAGCTCAGCGCGGAGCAGAACCTCCGCATCTTCGGCGAGCTCTACGGGCTCCGGGGCGCCCTGCTGCGCGAGCGCATTGCCGAGGGCCTCGCCGCCGTCCAGCTCACCGAGCGCCGGCGCGAACCGGTGAAGCACTACTCGGGCGGCATGCAGCGGCGACTCAACCTCATCGCGGCGCTGCTGCACCGGCCTAAGCTCCTGCTGTGCGACGAGCCCACCGTCGGCGTCGACCCGCAGTCGCGCAACGCGATCTTCGATTACCTCACCGCGCTCAACCGGGCCGGCCTGACGATCATCTACTCGACCCACTACATGGAGGAGGCCACGCGGCTCTGCCCGCGGATCGCGGTCATCGACCACGGTCGCATCCACGCGCTGGGCACCCTCGACGAGTTGCTCACGCGCCTGCCATTCGAGGAGGAGATCGGCTTCCCGGCGACGGCGGACACGGCCCCGCTTGCCGCGCAGCTCGCCGATGCCGGCACGGTGCTCACCGCCGACGGGCGCCACCGGTTCCAGCCGCGCCCGGACTTCCGTCTGTCCGCGTTCTACCAGAGGGCGGAGTCGCTCGGGTTGCCGCCACGGCTGTTCACGGCCGCCCGGCCGACGCTTGAGGCGGTGTTCCTCCACCTCACCGGTCGCAATCTGCGCGAGTGATCCCCATGCGCGCCGTCGTCACCCTCGTCCGCAAGGACCTCGCCAACTTCCTCCGCAACCGCGCGTCGGTCAGCCTGACGTTCCTGGTGCCGATCGCGCTGATCTACATTTTCGGGTGGGTCTTCGGGCTCAACCAGAAGGATACCGGCCCCGTCGGCATCGGCCTCGGCCTCGTCGACGCCAGCGGCAATCCCGCGGCGCAGAAGCTGGTCGACGCCCTCCGCGCGGACCCCGCCTTTCGCCTCATCACCACCGTCGACCAGCCCGGCGGCACCCCGCGACCCCTGACCGAGGCCGACCTGCGGCCGATGATCCACGACGGGAGGTTCCGCTTCGCCGTCGTGCTGCCGAAGGACCTGATCCGGACGGACAGCATCGGCCTGCACCTGCAGATCCTGTCCGACCCGCGCAACGAGATCGAGACGCAGATGGTGAACGGCTTGCTGCAGAAGGCGATTTTCTCAAACGTCCCCGAGCTGCTCGGCCAGTCGTTGCAGTACCGCGCCAAGCAGTACCTGGGCGAGGAGCGGTTTCAGCGCTTCAACCGGGGCATTGCCGAAACGGTCACCACGGCCTTCGGCGGCGACACCACGAAGGTCCAGCATGAGATTGAGTCGGGCGGTCTCGGTCTCCGCGAGGTCACCTCCGCGAATCCGCCCGCGCCCCGGCCGGCCGATCCGTCGCTGCGGCGAATCGACACCCCCGCCCCGGCGGCGGCCCCGGCACCCGGAAATGCGGTCGTCAAGCCGGGCGGCGAGGATTTCTTCAAGCGGCTCGTCAAGATCGACCAGGAGCAGGTGGTTGGGAAGGACGTGCGGAGCCCGCTGGCCACGCGGCTCGTCGGTGGCTGGGCGATCATGTTCCTGCTCTTCGCCGTCAGCGGCGCCTCGGCGGCCTTCTTCGACGAGCAGAACGCGGGGTTGTTCCAGCGCCTGTTGTCGGCCCCGGTCACGCGGGCCCAGCTGCTCTGGAGCCGGTTCCTGTACGGCGTGATTCTCGGGCTCATCCAGCTCACCGCCCTCTTCATCGCGGGTCGGGTCCTCTACGGGATCGATGTGTTCGGGCATATCTCGAATCTCCTGATCGTCTGCACCTTCGCGGCCGCGGCGTGCGCGTCGTTCGGCATGTTCATCGCGGCCGTCACCCCCAACGCCCAGGCCGCCAGCGGGCTCTCGACCTTCCTCGTCATGGTGATGAGCGCAACCGGCGGTGCGTGGTACCCGATGAGCTTAATGCCCGAGTTCATGCAGAGGATCGGGAAGTTCACGGTCGTCTACTGGTCGATGGAGGGCTTTGCGCAGGTCCTGTGGGCCGGCAGCAGCCTCGCCGGTCTCCTGCCCATCCTCGGCGTGCTGGCCGGCATCACGATCGGTGTCATGGCCATCTCCATCTGGCGGCTCAATCGGAAGGCGATCTTCGAGTGACGCGTCGCGGCGCTCGAAGATCGCAGGCGGCAGGTGGCAGGGCTCATGTACCAGGAAGCTAGCGGCTGGTCTGATGGGCGGCCGCGATCAGGCGCAGGAAGCCGCATTCAGTCAGTCGTCCTCGCCAGAACAGGTTTCCCGCTTTTCCGCTTTCCCGATTTTCCACTTTCCCAATCTCAGCTTTTCCGTCCAGCCCGGGCTTCCCGCTCCCATCTTGTTACTTGCTCCCTGCCCCCTGTCACTTACCCCTATGGGGTTCCATGTCCTCCGATCTCGCCCAGCTTGTCACCGGTCTGGCCCAGCGCGCGCGTGCCGCGTCGCTGGCGCTCGCGACCGCTTCGACCGAGGCGAAGAACGCCGCGCTGCGGCGGCTGGCGGACCTGATTGACCGCTCGCACCCCGCGCTGCTGGCGGCCAACGCCCAGGACCTGGCGTCGCCGGAGGCCGCAGCCCTCACGGCCGCCGCCCGGGACCGGCTGACGCTCAATGCAGCGCGGCTGCTGCACCTCGCCGAGTCCGTCCGGGAGGTTGCCGCCTTGCCCGATCCCGTCGGCGACGTGCTCGAGGAGACCACGCGTCCGAACGGCCTCCACATCCGGAAACTGCGGGTGCCGATCGGGGTGATCGGCATCATCTACGAGGCCCGGCCGAACGTGACCATCGACTGTGCCGTCCTGTGCCTCAAGAGCGGCAACGCCTGCATCCTCCGCGGCGGCAAGGAGTGCTTCCAGACCAACGCCGCACTCGTGCAGCTGATCCAGCAGGCGCTGACCGGCGGCCTCCCGGCCGACGCGGTGCAGCTGGTTCCGACGACCGACCGCGCCGCGCTGCTCACCCTGCTCAAGCTCGACACGCTGATTCACTGCGTGATCCCCCGCGGCGGCGAGAGCCTGATCCGTTTCGTCGCGGAAAATTCCACCATTCCCGTCATCAAGCACTACAAGGGCGTCTGCTTCGTGTACGTTGACGCTGCGGCCGACCTCGCGATGGCCGAGCGGCTCGCCGTCAACGCCAAGGCCTCGCGTCCCAGCGCGTGCAACGCGGCCGAGCAGCTGCTCGTGCACCGCGCGGTCGCGGCGCAATTCCTGCCGGCGGTTGGCCGGGCGCTGGTGGCGCAAAAGGTCCAGCTCCGCTGCGACGCCGCCAGCGCCGCGCTCCTGGCGTCCGCGCAGGTGCCTCACACCGCCGCCACGCCGGCGGACTACACCACCGAGTTTCTCGACTACGTGCTGGCGGTCCGGGTGGTGGACTCGCTCGACGCGGCGATCGCAACGATCAACCGCGACAGCTCGAACCATTCCGACGCGATCGTGACCGCCGACGCCGTCGCGGCCCGTCGTTTTCTGGCGGAGGTGGACAGCGCGACGGTCTACTGGAACGCGAGCACCCGCTTCACGGATGGTTTCGAGTTCGGCTACGGCGCCGAGATCGGCATCAGCACCGACCGCCTGCACGCCCGCGGCCCGATGGGCCTGCGCGAGCTCTGCACCCACAAATTCGTGATCGAGGGAACCGGGCAGGTTCGGGGCTGACCCGGTCGGCATGAATGCGCGTTTCGCCCCGCGGATCCGCCTCCTCCTCGCCGGCCTGTGCGCCGCCGTGCTCGCGGGGTGCTCGTCGGTGCACTCCTGGGTGCAGCTCGGCTCGGATCACCCGGCCCGGGCCGGCGCGAGCGTGAGCGTGCCGCTCGGCAAATAGCCGGACATGAGTGCGCCGCCGGAGTCCCGCGTCGGTGCCCGCCTTTGGTGGTCCGCCGGACTGCTGGCCCTGCTTGTGTTCGCCGGCCGGAGCGCGCTGGTCTTTTACGCCGGTTCACCCGTGCCGTTCCACGACCAGTGGATCGCCGAGGCCGAGCAGCTGCTGGTCCACGACGCGCATCACACGCTGACGTGGCACAACTTTTTTGTGCCGCACAGCGACCATCTCCACGTTCCCACGCGCCTCATCGCCTACACGCTGTACCGCCTGACCGGCCGGTGGGACATGCTGGCGGAGATGCTCGTGAACAACGCGCTGATCGCCGCGGCATTTGGCTGGCTCTATCTCCATTTCCGCCGCACCGCGCCCGCCGCCGGGATCGGCTGGGCCGCGGTGGTCGTCGGCGCGTGGCTGGCGTCGCCGCTCTTCTACGGCAACGCGCTCTGGGGCTTCCAGTCCTCGGTCGAAATCCTGGTCCTGACCGCAGTCGTCCAGCTCATCGCCGTGCACGCCTTGCGCGGGTTCGACCGGCACTGGGGCCTGATGGTCGTCGCCGGCGTGGTCGGCGTGATCTCCTTCGGCAGCGGCGGCCTGGCCTCGCTCATCGCGGCGCTGGTCTGCCTGCACCGGCTGCGCGAGCCCGCCGGCCCGCGGCGCGCGCTGGTCGCCGCCTTCATCGTCAACCTCGCCATCGGCGCCGCGAGCTGGCTCGTCGTCCGCCGCAGTCCCTCGCTGGAGCAATCGGCGTTCAACCCCGGCAACGTCGTGCACACCGTCCTGCACGCGCTCTCCTGGCCGGCCATGCAGCCGTCGTGGTTCGCCCTGTTGCTCTGGCTGCCGGCGCTGGCCGCCACGGTGGCGGTCCTCCGGGGAAAGGCCGGGCCGTGGCTGCCGGCATACGCGCTGGCGGCATGGACAATCCTTCAGATCGCGGGGGTGGCGGCGATCCGCAGCGCACCCGTGCCGGCCCTTCCGCCGCGATACTACGACTTCCTCGCCGTCGGGGTGGTGGCGAACGCCCTGCTGGCTCATGGCCTGCTGGCCGCGGCCGCCGGCCGGCCTGTCCTCCGATGGGCTGCGCTGATCCTGTTGCTCGCCTGGGGCGTCGGGACCGTGGACCAGGGCTTTGCGTTCGCCCGCAGCCACACGATCCACGATGTGCCGACCCTGCGCGGTTACGCCGTCGGCCAGATTGATCTCCTCCAGCGGTACTACGCGGGCGGCGGCGCGGCGGCGCTCGGGGCGGCCGAGTTCCCGGTGCGCCCCTATCCGGAGGTGCCCTACCTGCAGGGACTGCTGGAGCAGCCGGTGATCAGGGATGCCCTGCCCGCTTACCTGAAGGCGCCGCCGCCGTTGGCCGCGCCGGAATTGACCTCGTACCGCTGGCCGGTGGACGGGCCACGGCGATCGACGTGGTTTTCGATCGCCATCGGCGTGGCACTCGGCGCCGCCATGGGCCTGGTCTTGCTGGCCGGATTCCGGTTCCGGCTCCGGGTTCAGGTCGGCGCGAGCCGCTGAATCCGCCGGGCGAGTTCGACGTCCTTTGCCGTGACCGTGCCTCCGGCGTCGTGGGTGTTGAGGCGGATGGCGACGCGGTTGTAGACGTTGGTCCACTCCGGGTGATGGTCCATCGCCTCGGCCTCGAAGCCGACCCGCACCATGAAGGCCAGGGCCGCGCGAAAGTCAGCCAGCGTGAACGTTCTTTCCAGCGCGTCGCGCTGGAAGGACCAGCCCGGAAGCTGCGCCAAGGCCTGCTGGATCTCGGCCGACGAAAGGGGAATGGTCGCCATGAGCCGGAACATGGCGGAGTCGCCCAGCGAGGCAAGGGCAGTCCGGCGTGGACGAGGCGAACGCCGAACGTCCAACGCCGGACGCCCAACGTCCAAGGTTTCGGAGGGAAACGCTCAACGCATTAGGTCTATTTAGGTAGCCGATCCCGCTGGCCTGCCGTTGAGCGTTGGCCCGACCCTTCGGCGTCCGGCGTGCGGCGTCCGATGTCCGACGCTCGCATTGGTATTTCCCCGCCGGGCTTGTCAAATGCCTCTCCGGCGCGCACCTTCGGGGCCTCGCATGTCCCATTCCGCCGACCGCCCCGCGACGCTTCCCCGGGTCACTGTGCCGAATCACGTCGCCATCATCATGGACGGCAACGGCCGCTGGGCCCAGCAGCGGGGGCTGCCGCGGCTCGAGGGCCATCGCCGCGGCGTGGAGACGGTGCGGACGGTGACCAACGCGGCGCGGGAGCTCGGGATCAAGATGCTCACCCTGTACGCGTTCTCGGTGGAGAACTGGAACCGGCCGAAGACCGAGGTGAGCGGCCTGATGGGCCTGCTGGAATTCTACCTGAAGCAGGAGCTGAAGACCTTTGTGAAGGACAAGGTCCGGCTCCGGACGATCGGCCGCGTCGACGAGCTGCCGGCGGGGGTGCAGAAGCACCTGAACCACACGGTGGCCGAGACCGCGCAGTTCACCGAGTACACGCTGGTGCTCGCGCTGAACTATGGGTCGCGCACGGAGGTGGTCGATGCCGCCCGCGCCTACGCCGCCGCGGTCGCCGCGGGGAAGGAGAAGCTCAACGACAGCTCGTGGGCCACGTTCTCCCGCTACCTCTCGACCGCGGACATGCCGGATCCCGACCTGATCATCCGGACCTCGGGCGAGACGCGGCTGAGCAATTTCCTCCTGATGCAGGGGGCCTACGCCGAGCTGGTCTTCACGCCGGTCCTGTGGCCGGACTTCACCAAGGCCGACCTGGTTGCGGCGTGCGACGACTACGCGCGGCGGGAGCGGCGCTACGGCCTCACCGCCGAGCAGATCCGCCAACCGGCCGCCCGCGCCGCCAAATAATCTTTCTCCCATGGGCAAGCGCATCCTCAGCACGGTGGTCATGTGGGGCCTGCTGTTCGCCACGATGTGGTACTTTCGCACGACCGGCGCGGTGATCCTGGTCGCCCTGCTGTGCGTGCTGACGCTCCGTGAGTTCTACCAGCTCCTCGGCGGAGCGGGGCTCGCGCCGTTCCAGAAGCTTGGCATGGCCTTCGGGGCCCTGATCACCCTCTCGCCGTGGCTCCACGCCCAGGTGGGGCTGCCCGCCAGCTCCCACGCGCTGGCGCTCGCGGTCATCGTTTTTTCCATCCGCATCCTCAGCGAACGCGATCCCACCACCCGCGTCGAGGCGCTCGCCAGCACCGTGTTCGGCCTGGTCTACGTCGCCCTCATGCTGCAGTACCTCGTCCGCATCCTGACGCCGCTCCCGGGCGACACGGTCAGCCCGGATGGCCGCCTGGTCCTTTGCCTCTGGCTGGTGGCGACGGCGAAGTTCTGCGATGTCGGCGCCCTGCTCACCGGGCTCGCGATCGGTCGCCACCACATGGCCCCGCAGATCTCGCCAAAGAAGACTTGGGAAGGCGCGGTGGGCGGGGTGCTGGTCTCGGTCGGGGTCGGCGCGCTGGTGGCCTGGCTGGGCCGCGGCGTCCTGCCCCCGCATTTCACCCCGGCCGTCGGCGCGTTCCTCGCCGCCCCGGTGGCGCTGGTGGCCATCGTCTCGGACCTGATCGAGTCGATCATCAAGCGCCGTGCCGCGATCAAGGACTCCGGCGCCGGCGTGCCCGGCATCGGCGGCTTCTTTGACGTCTGCGACAGCCTGCTGCTGACGGCACCACTGGGCTATTTCCTGATGGCGCTGCCGTAGCAGATTGCGGATCGCGGATTGCCGGGCGGTGCCGGACCGGATGGAAGGACATCCTCCACGTTGAGGCAAAGCGCTCCCTGCCGGATGGTTGAAAATTCGCGATCCGCAATCCGCGATCCGCAATCAGCCAACAGAGCTTGCCCCCCCGCCGGCCGGTCCGCCAACCTGACCGCCCCTTGGCTGTCCCCTCCACATCCCGCAAGCGCGTGGTCCTGCTTGGTGCCACCGGCTCGATCGGCGAAAGCACTCTCCGGGTCCTCTCGGCCCATCGTGACCGGCTGGAGCTGGTCGGGGTCGCCGCACGCACCAATCACGCCCGGCTCGCGCAGATCGCCCGGGACTTCGGGGTGAAGCACGTGGCGGTTTATGACGAGGCCGCCGGCGCCGCGGCCCGCGCGAGCGGGGCGTTTCCCGCGGGCACGGTGCTGCGGACGGGGCTCCCGGGCCTGATCGAACTCGCCCAGCTGCCGGCCGCGGACATCGTGCTGGTGGCCGTGGTCGGTACCACCGGGCTTGAGCCCGCCCTGGCCGCACTGGCGGCCGGCAAGGATCTCGCGTTGGCGTCCAAGGAGATCCTCGTCCTGGCCGGGAAGTTCATCATGGCCGAGGCCCGTCGCCACGGCGGCAAGCTCCTGCCGGTGGACAGTGAGCACAGCGCGGTTTTCCAGTGCCTGGAGGGCCATCCGCAAGCGGGAATCCGCCGGATCGTGCTGACGGCGAGCGGCGGGGCGTTCCGCGACTGGCCGCACGAGCGGCTGGCGCACGTGACCCCGGAGGACGCCACCAAGCACCCGAACTGGTCGATGGGACCGAAGATCACGGTCGACTCAGCCACCCTCGCCAACAAGGGCCTTGAGCTGATCGAGGCCCAGTGGCTCTTCAACCTGCGCCCGGAGCAGTGCACCGCGGTGCTCCACCCACAGAGCATCGTGCACTGCCTGGTCGAGTTCACTGACGGCGCGATGCTGGCGCAGCTGTCGCCGCCGTCCATGACGTTCCCGATCCAGCACGCCCTGCTGCATCCGGACCGGGCGCCCGGCGTGGAGCCGGCGCTCGACTTCACGCGGCTGCTCGGCCTGGAGTTCCGGCCGGTCGACGAGCTCCGGTTCCCCTGCTTCAATCTGGCGCGCCAGGCAATGGTGGCCGGCGGCATCGCCCCGGCGGTCTTCAACGCGGCGAACGAGGTGGCGGTGGCGGCCTTCCTGGGTGGCCGCCTGCCCTTCCTTGCGATTCCGCGGGTGATCGACGAGACTCTCCAGGACGTGAAACACTTTGAACCCGAGAGCCTGGCCGCGGTCTTGGAGGCTGACGCCGCCGCCCGGCGCGCCGCCACGGCGCGCCTGCGGCGGCACGCCTAACCACCCCCCCGATGTTTCCCGACACCCTTTCCAGCTTCGCCTCGAGTCTCTGGTCCCTCGTCCTGGTCGTGCTGTTTTTCGGCGGCTCGATCTTTGTCCATGAGCTGGGCCATTATCTCGCCGCCCGCTGGCGCGGGGTGAAAGTGGAGCGCTTCTCCATCGGCTTCGGCCCGGCCATTTTCTCCTGGATGGGCCGCGACGGCGTCGAATACCGGCTCTCGTGGATCCCGCTCGGCGGCTACGTGCTCCTGCCGCAGCTCGCCGACCTCGGCCCGGTCGAGGGCCGAAGCCAGGTCGACGTCGAGACGCTCCCGCCCATCGCCTACCTCAGCAAGATGATCGTCTTCGTGGCCGGCGCGCTGTTCAACGTGCTCTTCGCGTTCGGGCTCGCCTGCGTCGTCTGGGTGGCCGGCCAGCCGACGATCGCCGAGTGGAACACAACCCAGATCGGGCACCTCGCCCCGACCATCCGCCTGCCCGACGGTTCGTCGGCGCCCAACCCCGCCATCGAAGCCGGCCTGCGGCCGGGCGACATCGTCCGCTCGATCGACGGCGTGGAGGTGAAGAACTTCGAGGACATCATCACGAACATCTTCCTCGGCCGCGAGCGGGCCGGCGACGGCCGTCGCCAAGCCGTGTTTGTCGTGGAGCGCGCGGGCCGCCGGCTCGAGCTGACGGTTTACCCGCGGCTCGTCGGCGAGGAGAATGTCCGCAGCGCCGGCATCGAGCCGTCCGAGGACCTCACCGTCGAGGCCGTCGGTCCCGGCACGCCCGCCGAGGCCGCCGGCGTGAAACCCGGCGACCGGATCGTGGCGGTCGACGGCATCCCGATGTTCCAGCGTCTCGCCCTCAGCGAACACCTCGCGAAGCACAGCCAGCGCGCGGTCGATTTCCTGCTGCACCGCGGCGACAGCGAACTCCACCTTGCGATCCAACCGCGCCTCGAGACCGACGAGCGCTCCGGCGCCAAGGTCGCCCGCGTCGGCATCCGCTACCGCGACAGCATCATCATCATCCACCCGTCACCCGTCACCCAGATCTGGGACAACGTGACCGGGACCTTCCGGACGCTCGGCGCCCTGCTCAGCCCCAACTCCGACATCGGCCCCTCCAAGCTTTCCGGCCCGATCGGCATCGCGCGCGAGCTGCACCGCCAGGCCCAGTGGGATTTCCGCCGCCTCCTGTGGTTCACGATCCTGATCAACGTGAACCTCGCGATCTTCAACCTCCTGCCCATCCCGGTGCTGGACGGAGGACAGATGGTCTTCGCCTCGCTGGCCCGCATCCGCGGGCGGGCGCTCCCGGCAAACTTCATCATCACGACGCAGAGCGTCTTCATGGTGCTGCTGCTCTCGATGATCCTCTACGTGAGCTTCTTCGACGTCGCGCGGATGCGGCGCGAATCCCGCCCGCCCGACCCCGCGCCTCGCACCGCGCCCGCCAAGCCCTGAGCCCGCGCCGCATGCCGTACTGCGCGTCCCGTTTTCACACCGTGCGCCGCAAGACCGCCGAGGTCATGGTCGGCTCCGTCGGCGTCGGCGGCTCCCATCCGCTGCGGGTGCAGTCGATGACGACGAGCGACACCCAGGACGTCGCCGCCACCGTGAAACAGTCGATCGCCCTCGCCGAGGTCGGCTGCGAGATCGTCCGCATCACCGCCCCAAACGTCGCCGCGGCGCGGTGCCTCCGCGACATCCGCGCGCAGTTCACCGCGGCGGGTTTCGGCCATGTGCCGCTGGTGGCGGACATCCATTTCCTGCCGAGCGCCGCGATGGAGGCGGTCGAGCACGTGGAGAAGATCCGGGTGAACCCCGGCAACTACGCCGACAAGAAGAAGTTCGCGGTCCGCGAGTACACCGACGCCGACTACGAGAGCGAGCTGCAGCGGCTCCATGAGGCCTTCTCGCCGCTCGTCCTGCGCTGCAAGGAGCTCGGCCGGGCCATGCGCATCGGCACGAACCACGGCTCGCTCAGCGACCGGATCATGAACCGCTACGGCGACACGCCCCTCGGCATGGTCGAGAGCGCCCTCGAGTTCCTCCGCATCGCCGAGTCGCACGGCTACCGCCAGCTGATCCTGTCGATGAAGTCCTCCAACCCGAAGGTCATGATCCAGGCCTACCGCCTGCTCGTGCACCGGATGGCCCAGGAGAACATGCATTACCCGCTCCACCTCGGCGTGACCGAGGCCGGCGACGGCGAGGACGGCCGCATCAAGAGCGCCATCGGCATCGGGTCGCTGCTGTGGGACGGCCTGGGCGACACCCTGCGGGTCTCGCTCACCGAGGACAGCGTCTACGAAATTCCGGTGGCCCGCGCGCTGGCCGACAAGGCGATGTCCCTTTGGATCGCGGATCGCGGATCGCGGATTGCGGATCAGGGGGATGAGACCATCGACCCCTACCACTTCACCAAGCGGGAGACGGCGTCGGTGCATCTGGGGCCGGGCGTGACCATCGGACCCGAGCAGCCGCCGCGCGTGGTCGTCCGCGCCACATCCGAAATTGCCAACACCCTCAAGCAGCTCACGACCGCCCGCCTCGACGACACTCCGCCCGAGGTGCTGCTGGTCCCGATCGCCGCGGCGGACGAGCTCGCGCGACTACCGAACCCGGGCAGGTCAACCTACGCCCTCGAGCTGGCGCCGGCAATCGGGGTCCAGGACCTGACGGCGTTCGCCGCCCACCTCCCGCCGGGCACGCTGCTGGTCCGGGACTTTGCCGCGACCGAGTCCGCCACCCTCGCCGCCCTCGCCGCCTTCGTCCGGTCGCGGTCGTTCAATCTCGCCGTCGCCCTTTCCTCCGAGTCCGCCGCCGCCCTGGCCCCAACCCTTCGCCAACTCGGCGACGACCGGCTGGTCATGACCCAATCCGCGATCCGCGATCCGCGATCCGCAATGGCTCCCGTCGGTCATGCGACGGGCGCCTATCGCCGACTGGCGCAGGCCCTCCGAAACGCCGGCTGCCGCGCTCCCCTCTGGATCCGCAACACCGACGCCACGGCGGTGAAGGGCGACGGTACCTTCCTGTCGCGCCTGCTCGACGCGGCGGTCCTGACCGGCGGATTGATGGGCGACGGCCTGGGCGACCTGGTCAGTGTTGAAACCGAACCGGACCCGGTCCGCGCGACCAGGCTGGCCTACAATGTCCTCCAGGGCGCGAGCGCCCGGATCTCGAAGACGGAGTTCGTCGCGTGCCCCAGCTGCGGGCGCACGCTGTTCGACCTCCAGACGACCACCCAGCGGATCCGCGCGCAGACCGGGCACCTCAAGGGCGTGAAGATCGCGATCATGGGGTGCATCGTGAACGGCCCGGGCGAGATGGCCGACGCGGACTTCGGCTACGTCGGCGGCGCGCCGGGTAAAATCAACCTCTACGTCGGCAAGACCTGCGTGCAGTACAACATCCCGCAGGACGAGGCGGACGCGAAGCTCGTCGCGCTCATCAAGGAACACGGCAAGTGGTTCGACCCGGCGCCCGCGGCGAGCGGAGCCGGCGCCCGTGGCGCGTATCTTGGAACCCAAGACAGCGTCACCGGATCGTAACCCGCCTGTAACCTTGTAACCGGCTTCCAAAGCGGTCTGCGCAGCGATGTCATCGGTAACCGGTGACACCCGTCCGGCGGGACAATTCCCGCGCTAAATCGGGCCCGACGACGCAAACAAATTCGCGAAAAGTTATGCCCAGCTCGGGTGTGAACAACTTGTCAGAAAGTTGGCCTTGAAATGCTTTTTTGGTTCACAGTTACTGCGCCCTCGTTCAGCCTTTTCCTCCCGTCCGTCAGTTCTTTCACACGTCCGTTTGGCACCGCGCCAAAGCCCGCCCGCAACACCCGTGCGTAGCCTTTGATCATTAATCGCTTATAATCTCCCGTTCCAACCTACCC
>JAFEGX010000040.1 GCA_018239675.1 Verrucomicrobiota bacterium | reverse complement strand
CTCACCAGCTGCCTCGGCACCTCGCTCGTCGACACCCTGTTCGTACTCGACGAGCCGAGCGTGGGCCTGCACCCGCGGGACATCAACCGGCTCATTGCGATCATCCGCTCGCTGACCGACGCGGGAAACACCGTCGTCGTGGTCGAGCACGACGAGGCGATGATCCGCGCCGCCGACCACGTCGTCGAGGTCGGCCCGGAGCCCGGCGCCCGCGGCGGCCGCATCGTCTACCAGGGCAGTGTGAGCGGCCTGCTGCACGCCCCCGCGAGCATCACGGGCGCCTATTTTTCCGGGCGGGAGGTGCTCGCGGCGCCCCCGCGGCGCCGCCCGGTTCCGCCGGACCATCCGTCGCTGCATTTCACCGGAGTCTCCAAGCACAACCTGCGGGACGTCCATTTCCGGCTGCCGCTGCACCGGCTCGTGTGCCTCAGCGGTGTCTCGGGCTCGGGCAAGTCCACGCTGCTGGACCACGTCGTGTACCAAGGTCTCCTCACGCAGCGCCGCCTGCTGGCCGAGGATCCGGCCAGTTTCAGCGAGATCCGCTCCGACTCCCCGCTCGGGGAAGTCGTGCTGGTCGACCAGTCCCCGCTGTCCCGCACGCCGCGCTCGAATCCCGCGCTCTATACCGATGCCTGGGACCTGATCCGTGAGCTCTACGCGCAGACGCCGCCGGCGCTCGAGGCCGGATTCAACGCGTCATCGTTCTCGTTCAACAGCGGCGAGGGCCGCTGCGACCATTGCCAGGGGCTCGGCTACGAGCGCGTCGAGATGCAGTTCCTGTCCGACGTGTTCGTCCCGTGCCCGGTGTGCGAGGGACGCCGCTTCAAGCCCGAGGTCCTGGCGATCCGGTGGCGCGACCACTCCGTCGCGGACCTGCTCGCCACGAGCGTCACGGACGCCCTCGCGGTGTTCGCCGACCAGCCGGCCATCCTTGAACGGCTTGCCGCACTCGAGTCGGTCGGCCTCGGCTATCTCACCCTCGGCCAGCCCCTCAACACCCTCAGCGGCGGCGAGTCCCAGCGCCTCAAACTGGTCAGCTACCTCGGAGCCTTCAGCGGCCGGCCGCCGGCGGCCGAGGGACCGCGCGCCCTGCTGCTGCTCGACGAGCCCACCACCGGGCTCCACCGCCATGACGTGAAACGCCTGCTCGCCGTGTTGCAGGCGCTCGTCGACCAGGGCCACAGCGTCGTCGTGATCGAGCACAATCTCGACGTCCTGAAGTCCGCCGACTGGATCCTCGAGGTCGGGCCCGAAGCCGGTGAGCACGGCGGCCGCATCGTGGCCGAGGGCCCGCCCGAGGTTCTCGCCTTGGCTGGGACCGCGACGTCGCCCTTTCTCGCCGCGGCGCTGGCCGAGCAGGCCCGCGGGGGCACGGTGGAGGAAGCGCCCGCCGAGCAGGCGCCGCTGGCGCTTGCCCCGGCCGACCTCGCGATCACCGGCGCGAGGGAGAACAACCTCAAGAATCTCTCGCTCGCGATCCCGCACCGCCAGCTGACGGTCGTGACCGGCGTGTCCGGCTCGGGCAAGTCGACCCTCGCCTTCGACATCGTCTTCGCCGAGGGCCAGCGCCGGTTCATGGAATCGATGTCGCCGTATGCGCGCCAGTTCGTCGAGCAGCTGCCGCGCCCCGCCGTCGACCGCCTGACGGGCATCCCGCCGACCGTCGCGATCGAGCAGCGGGTGACCCGGGGTTCGCGCAAGTCCACGGTCGCGACAATCACGGAGGTCGCCCAGTACCTTCGCCTGCTTTACGCCCGTCTGGGCATCCAGCACCATCCCGACACCGGCCGGCCGGTGAAACCGCTGTCGTTCGGCGCGCTGCGCCAGCTGCTCGAACGGGTGGTTGCGGCGCCGAAGGCCCGGCGCGCCCGGCATCTCTACCTCTGCGCCCCGCTGATCCGGGGGCGCAAGGGCCACCACCAGCCGATCGCCACGTGGATCGCGAACCAGGGCTACGAGCTGATGCGGGCCGACGGGCGCCTCACCCGGGTGGACGCCTTCGAGAAGCTCGACCGCTACTCCGAACACGACATCGAGGTGGTGGTCGCCGACCTCAAGGCGCTCTCCGCCCGTCCGGCCCCCGCCGCCCGGCGCCGCGCCGCGGCGCCGGCCCCGGCCTTCGCCTCGCCGGCGGCCGCCCTGACGAGGGCGCTGCAGCTGGGCAAGGGTTCGTGCTTCCTGCTCACGCCGCAGGGCGAGATCCTCTCGTGGTTCTCGACGACCCGCACTGACATCGAGACCGGCGAGTCGTTTCCCGAGCTCGACCCGAAAAATTTCTCCTTCAATTCCCCGCGCGGCTGGTGCCCGACCTGCCGCGGCCATGGCCGGATCCTGCCCTGGATGCTGGAGGCCGAGGACGACGAGCGGGACGACAACCTGGAGCGGCTCCGCCAGCTCGGCCTGGAGTCGACGGACGACCTCACTGACGAGGGCAAGCCCTGTCCCGAGTGCCATGGCGCCCGCCTCAACCGCATCGGCCGGGCCGTGATGCTCCACTTCCGCGGGCGGCAATTGCCGCGGTCGCTGCCGGCGCTCCTCGGCGAGACCCCGGCGCGACTGCTGGCCCTTCTGCGTCAGCTGGATCTCGACAGCCGCGGCCGCCTGATCACGCAGGACATCGTGCCCCAGATCGAGGAGCGGCTGAAGTTCCTCGATCATGTCGGCCTGGGCTATCTCTCGCTGGACCGCGCCACCGAGACGCTCTCCGGCGGCGAGGCTCAGCGCATCCGGCTGGCCGCGCAGCTCGGCTCCAACCTCTCGGGCGTGCTCTACGTGCTCGACGAACCCAGCATCGGGCTCCACGCCCGGGACAATGACCGCCTGATCGCGACCCTCCAGTCGCTCCGCGAGAAGGGCAACACGCTCCTCGTGGTGGAGCACGACGAGGAACTGATGGAGCGCGCCGACCGGATCGTCGACCTCGGGCCGGCCGCCGGCATCCACGGCGGCGAACTCCTGGCCAACGGGACGCCCGACGAGATCAAGCGCAACGCCCGATCCGTGACCGGCCTGTTCCTCAAGCAAGGCATCCGCCATCCGCTGCGCGGCGCGTACCGGGATCCACGCGCCGCCGACGCCGAGTGGCTCGAGCTCACCGGCGTTCGCTTCCGCAACCTGAAGGGCTTCGACCTGCGCCTGCCGCCCGGGCGGCTGGTCATGGTCGCCGGTCCCAGCGGCGCGGGCAAATCGACGCTATTCCGCGACCTTCTCCACCCCGCCGTCACGCATGCCATCAAGACCCGCCGGAAGAAGCTCGCGGGCCGGGCCTTCATGAAGGCCACCGGCTTCGCGACGGAGGCTGCGCCAGCGGTGGCCGGCGGGCCGGCGTCGCCGCATCCGGTGTTCTTGTCGCTGACCGGCGCCGCCGGCTTCCGTTCGGTCATCGAGGTCGACCAGTCGCCAATTGGAAAAACGCCGCGATCCACCCCGGCGACCTATCTCGGGATCTTCGACCTGATCCGGCAGTTCTTCGCGTCGCTCCCCGAGTCGAAGATCCGCGGCTACACCGCCTCGCGCTACTCGTTCAACACGACCGGCGGCCGCTGCCCGACGTGCGAGGGCGCCGGGCGCATCAAGCTCGCGATGGCATTCATGCCGGACACCTACCTGCCGTGCGACGACTGCCGCGGTCTCCGGTACGGCCCGGAGCTGGCCGATATCGCGTGGAAGGGCCGGACGATTGGCCAGGTCCTCGAGCTCACCTTCGAGGAGGCCGCCCAGTTCTTCGACTTCCACTCGCAGCTCGCGCAGGTCTGCCAGCTCATGGTCGACTGCGGGCTGGGTTATCTCACGCTCGGCCAAAGCTCGCCCACGCTGTCCGGCGGCGAGGCCCAGCGCCTCAAGCTGGTCACGGAGCTTTCCGCGGGCCTCGCGACCTACCGCGAGCGGAGCCGCGGCACGCCGCCGCGCAACCTGTACCTCCTGGAGGAGCCGACCATCGGCCTCCACCTGAGCGACTGCGAGAAGCTGATCCGCGTGCTGCACTCGCTCGTCGACCAGGGCCACACCGTGGTCGTCATCGAACACCATCTCGATCTGCTGGCCGAAGCCGACTACATCGTCGAGCTCGGGCCGGTGGGCGGCCCGGACGGCGGCGAACTCCTGTACCAGGGCCCGCTGGCCGGTCTGCTCAAAGTCAAGCGGAGCCCGACCGCCCCTTACCTGCGCACCAAGTTGGGCCAGGGCTGATGGCCTAGGGTGTCAGTTCGAGCTGAGGCTAGAGCATCTTCGATTCGGCTAGCGGTGGGACGACACCGAGATCACGGTGGATAGATCCTCCGAATGGATCGGAGTATAACTCCACCTGGCTGACTCCGTACCCTCCGCGTCGGCTCGGTCCTCCCGGTCGCGCCAACTTAGATCGAATCGGTCCTAGGAAAAAATCCGCACCTCGAGATGCGCGACTTCCAATCCGCCGTCCACGGCGCGCACCGACACCGCCTCGGCGCCGCTGGGAGGAAAGGTCTGCGCGCTGAGATAGGCCCGCCCGTCCTGCGCGAAGACCTCGACCGTGGACCGGTCCACCACCACCAGCAACGCCACCTGCCCGTTGCGGTCGGGCGCAACGAACACCTCGTGTTTCAATGGGAAACGGTCGTGGATCGCTGGACTGCCCGATTCCCGACGGTCAAACCAGAGCACGCCGCGTTCGGCACTGTAGCCGACCACGGTCCGGTGCGAACCGTCGGAGAACAGCCCAATCTCTGCCACGGCGCCAGGCGACGGTTTCAGCGTGACGACAATCGCGCCGCACGTGACGGCACCGAGCGCGCGGGTTTCGCCGGCCGCCAGTCGTCCGCCGGCCATTGCCCGGACGGAATGCGGCCACTGCCAGAGCTCACGCGCAGGCGCGAACCGCAGCCGCCACTCGCCCGGCGATTCCTCGTGCAAGGTCAGCTCGCGCGGCAGCGTCAGGCAGCCCTGCCACGAGCCGGTGGGAATCCGCTTCGCATAACCCCAGTGATTCAGCCATCCGATCAGCAGCGTGCGACCGAGCGGATCGGTGTCGCGCGACCACACGATCGCCGCGTACTCGTCCGGGCCATGACCGAGGGGCAGCCCCTTCCGCTGGCCCGCCTCTGCCTGAAAGCGTTCGCCATCGTACTCCCCCACGAGGTAACGCTGCGCACAGACACCGAAGCCCCGTCCGTCGGGGGTGAAGTTCTCGCCGCTCAGGTAACTGTAGGAAAAAATCCATTTCTCGCAGTCGCGATCGGCCACGCGGAGCGGAAAGAGGTCGGGGCACTCCACGCCGTCCTCGCCCGGCCCCAGCTCCGGGTCAAAGCGGCCCGTCTCACGCCATTCGCGGAGATTGGCCGAGATGAAGAACGTCAGGTGCCGCCCCTCGGTCATCACCATGGCCCACCGCTGCCGGACGGCATCCCAGAACACCTTCGGATCGCGGCAGTCGCGCCCGGCCCGGCGGAGCACGGGATTGCCCGCGTACTTCACCCACGTGCGGCCGCCGTCGGAACTCGCCGCGAGTGAAATGCGCTGGCCTGCCGACTCGTCCTGCGAAGTGAAAACAGACACCAGTCCGCCGGACCCGGCGGCGAAAAGGCCCGAGCGGTTGTCAACATCATGGACCGTTCCGCCCGACCAGCAGTCGCCCAGCGCATCCGGCTCGAGGGCCACCGGCTCATGCCGCCAGTGAAAGAGATCGCGGCTCGTGGCGTGGCCCCAGCGGCGCGGCCATTCGAACTGGTACTGCAGGTGCCAGGTGTCGCCGACCCGGACGAGCCCGTTCGGGTCGTTGATCCAGCCCTGGGGCGCCGTTAAATGCAGCCGCGGCCGCCACTCGGGCGAGCCGGCGGAAGGCGCGGTCGACGGCACTGGCGTCAGGCCGAGGCCACGCTGGCGTCGTAGGCCTTGGCCGCGTCCTGCACGACCTGGATCAGCTCGTCGAACTCGACCGGCTTGAGCAGGTAGCGAAATAGGGCGGCCTCGTTCACGCTGCGCATGAGCATCTCGGGCTTCATGTAGCCCGTGACGAGGACCCGCTGCATGTGGGGGTATTCCTCCCGGGCGCGGACGAGAAAACTCATGCCGTTGCCACCAGGCATGAGGTGGTCCGCAATGACGACCTTGAACGCCTGCTTGTGGAGAATGAAGTCGGCCTCGCGGACCGAGGTGGCGGTCGTGACGTCGAACTGCCCGGACAGGGCGAGGGCAAAGGCCTCCAGCAGGGGCTTTTCGTCGTCGATGATCAGCACCGCGTCCTTCTTCGGCTCGGGCGCGGGCTTGGATTCGGCAGCGCTCATTCAAGTCGCATCGTGTTTTTGAGCGCGTGCATGGCAAACCGAATCCGGTGGAAAGACATGACGGCCTTTTGGTTTGCCACTGCGGCCCGGGGAAACTTCCCTGAGGCGTTCCCGCCATGGAAGCCCTTGACCTGTCCGAGGCCGCACGGTCCGGCCGCCTCGCCCAGTTGCCCCCCGAGGCCCTGACCCTCGAGCGCCTGACGGCGCGGAATGCGGCCGGGAACACGCCCCTGCATGCGGCCGCCAAGTACGGCGGTCTGCCGCTGCTGCCGTCGGGGCTGGTCACGGAGCAGACCCTTTCGCTGCGAAACGACTCCGGCTACACCCCGCTGCACCATGCCGCGCTGGGCGGCCACCTGAAGGACGTGCCCGCACAGTTCCTCACCAAACCGCTGCTCTCCGTCGCGAGCAACTCGGGCTACACCGTTTACCATGTCGCCGCCGCCCAGGGCGTCCTCGACCAGCTGCCGCCGGAACTCATCACGCCGGACCTCGCGCGATCCAAGACCCATCTCGGCAACACCCTGCTGCACGAGGCCGCCGAGGCCGGAGCGCTCGACCGCCTGCCGCCGGGTTTTCTCACCGCCGAAAACATCCGGCGCCGCAATCTCGCGGGCGAGACCGTCCTGCACGTCGCGGTTTTCAATGGCCACCTCGACCAGGTCCCGGCCGCGCTGATCACGGGTGAGGCGCTGCTCGAGACCACGACCACGGGCGACACGGTCTTTCACGCCGCGGCCATCTCCGGCCATCTCGGGCAGATTCCACCCGAGTTCCTGACGGCGGCCAATCTCCGGATCGCGAGCAAGACCGGCTTCACCGCCATCCACGCGGCGGCCGAGACCGGACAGCTGGACAAGATTCCGCACCGGGAGCTGACCGCCGACCTGCTCCTCACCCGCAATGACAACGGTGACACGCCGCTGCACGCCGCAGCCTTTGAGGGGCATCTGGACCAGGTCCCGCTGCCGCTGTTCACCCCCGAGCTTCTCGCGGTGCGGAACTACGACGGGGTGAGCGTCCTTCGGACCGCGGTCTCGCGCGGATTCGAGGACCAGATCCCGCCGACACTGCGCCCGCGGGCCCCGGGATTCTGGCGAAGGCTCCTGATCTTTCTCGGCCTGGCGAACAAGCCGATGTAGGCCGCCGCCGGCGGCGGTCCGCGGGCAATCTGTGTCCTGACCCCGTTTTCGCCTTTCCCTGGGCCGGACGGTGGCGTTCACTGTGGGGTGAGTCATTTCCCATGAACACTGCCATCTCTTCCCTGACCGCGCGCGAGATCATCGATTCCCGCGGCAATCCCACGATCGAGGTCGACGTGCGCCTCGCCTGCGGCGCCTTCGGCCGGGCCGCGGTGCCCTCGGGCGCCTCCACCGGCGAGCACGAGGCCCTCGAGCTGCGCGACGGTGACCCGAAGCGCTACCTGGGCAAGGGCGTGCAGAAGGCCGTGGCCCACGTGAAGTCCGACATCGCGCCGGTGCTCTTCGGCCACGACGCCTGCGACCAGGTCGGCATCGACCGCGCGATGCTCAAGCTCGACGGCACCGCCACCAAGTCCAAGCTCGGCGCCAACGCCATTCTCGGCGTCTCGCTCGCCACGGCCCACGCCGCCGCCAACGCGCTCGGCCAACCCCTCTACAAGTACCTCGGCGGCCCCAACGCCAAGGTCCTTCCGGTCCCGATGATGAACATCATGAACGGCGGCGCGCACTCGGACGCCCCGATCGATTTCCAGGAATTCATGATCCGCCCGGTGAATTTCGACAGCTTCGCCGAGGCCCTCCGCGCCGGCGCCGAGGTGTTCCACCATCTCAAGAAGGTCCTCAAGTCCAAGGGCCTCCAGACCGCGGTCGGCGACGAGGGCGGCTTCGCGCCGAACCTCGCGTCCACGACCGATGCGCTCGACGCCATCGCCCTCGCGGTGAAGAACGCCGGGTACAAGCTTGGCAAGGACATCATGCTGGCCCTCGATGCCGCCGCCTCGGAGTTCTACGACAAGAAGTCGGGCAAGTACGTTTTCAAGAAGTCCGACGGCCGCCAGTTCACCGGCGACCAGTTCGTGGCCTACTACAAGGAACTCGTCGCGAAATACCCGATCGACTCGATCGAGGACGGCTGCGCCGAGAATGACTGGGCCACCTGGAAAAAGCTTACCGACGCCCTCGGCAGCCAGATTCAGCTGGTCGGCGACGACGTCTTCGTCACCAACGTCGACTTCCTTCGGAAGGGCATCGAGACCGGCGTGGCCAACTCGATCCTGGTCAAGGTCAACCAGATCGGCTCGCTCACCGAAACCCTCGACACCGTCGAACTGGCCCACAAGAGCCGCTATTCCGCGGTCATCTCGCACCGCTCGGGCGAGACCGAGGACGTCACGATCGCCGACATCGCCGTCGCAACCAACGCCGGTCAGATCAAGACCGGCTCGGCCTCCCGCACGGACCGCATCGCAAAGTACAACCAGCTTCTCCGCATCGAGGAGGAGCTGGGCGCCGGCGCGGTCTACGCCGGCCGCCTGTAAGCGGCCGCCCGGCTCCGGGCCGTGCGCCGCGGCGCCCGGCCT
>JAFEGX010000003.1 GCA_018239675.1 Verrucomicrobiota bacterium | reverse complement strand
GGTGGCGAAGATCTGGGCGGGAGCGAACGCGATCTCGCGGGGGGACGCGGACGGGAAGGCCGGCGTGATCGCCGGGATCCTGATCGCGGCCTCGGCGGCCATCATGGGGGCCTTCTTCTACATCTTCGGGCTCTCGGGCTCGATCCTGACGCCGCGATTCTGATGGACCTGCGCTTCACGGAAACCAACGGGGCCGACGATGCGGCCGGGCGGGCCTTCGGGCTCGAGGGGAACCTGTACCTCCCGGTGGCCGTCGCGGGCCTGGGTGGGATCGCGGGCTTTGCCCTGCTGGGGCTGGGGCTTGGGCTCAGGCTCTGGCTGGCGGGGGCGATCGGATTGGTTCCGGTGACCGGGGTCACGGCCTGGATCCTGGTCCTGCGGAAGGGACGACCACGGGGGCATGACCGGGACCAGGTTGAAGCCTGGCTGGGGCAGCGGCACTTCGGGCCAGGACCAGGGGAGGGGCGCCGGTGACGCCGCATGACGGGGCTCCCGAGGGACGGTTCGTGGACGGACTTCTCGTCTACGGGTCGCTGGAGAACGGGGCGATCGCCGCGAAAGGGATCTGGCTCGAGCCACCGGACCTGCGGGGGGCGAGCATCTCCCGGCTGAACGAGTGGCAGGACCGGCTGCGCGCGATGCTGGCCTTGGTGGCGCCGGGGCGGCGGCTGCAGGTGCAGTGGTCGTGCGACTCGGACTACCGGGACGAGCTGGAGCGGTATTTCGTGGAGACCGAGAAGATGCCCGAGGCCGCGGTGCGGCAGGTCCGGAACGAGCGGTTCACCCGGTACTGGGCGAGGATGCAGGCGCGGGGTCTGCGGCGGGAGCGGCTGGCACTCTTTCTCTCGGTTGAGGTGACGGCGTATTCGGGGAACGTGCGGACGGCGCCGGGGCTGGAGGCCCACTACGCGAGGCAGGTGGCGCAGCTCCAGGCGGAGATGGCGGAATTCACGGAGTCACTGCGGCGGCTGTTCGCGCCGGAGGCGCTGGCCTGGCCTATGACGGAGGTCGAGCACTTCACCTATTACGAGCGGTTCCTCAACCCGACGCTGGCCGACTGGGTCGACGAGCACCCGGAGGAACGCCTGGACCTGGACCGCTCGATCCAGGACAACTGCTGGCTCTGCGACGGGATCGGCCAGGAGGACGGCGGGTTCCACCTCGACGGGAATTTCCATGCGGTGCTGGCGCTGTCCCGGTGGCCGCAGCGGACGCGGCCGGGGATCGTCACGCACCTGACCGGGCTGCCCTTCCTCGACTACCGGATCACGGTGAACATCACGCCGGGATCTGCGGCCTCGGAGATCGGCCATGAGGAACAGGCGGTGGAGCGGCTGGAGGGTGAATACGCCTCGGACCGGCGTCACTCGCTGCTCGTCGCCCTAAGGAAGAAGGAGCGGAAGATCGAGAACCTCGCGGGCGGGTATGCCCGGCCGTTCCTCGTCACGTACCTGATCCGGGCCTGGGACCCGCAGAAGGCGGGACTGCGCGACAAGCTGGCGGCGATCCGGGCGGCGGTGCACGCCATGGACGGCGCGCAGGTGCTCGAGTGCTCGCTCCCGACGACGGCGCGGAAGCTGTTCTTCAGCTCGTGGCCGGGCTGGACGCATTCGAGCTACCGGCACCGGGAGCTGTATGCCGAGGACGCCTACTTGGCGGACATGCTGCCGGCTTCGGCAACCTTCACGGGACGGCTGAAGGAAGCCGAGGCGATCTATGACGGGAGCCACGGCAATCTCGTGGGGGTTGGGACCTTCGTGGCCGGGTCGCCGCAGCATGCGGTGGTCCTGGGGATGACGGGCTCGGGCAAGTCGGAATTCGTGCGGGACCTGCTGCTGCAGACCGCAGGGTATTTCCGGTACACGGTCATCATCGAGGAGGGGCTGTCCCATGGGGAATTCACGCGGCGGATGGGGGAGGCGCCGGTGGTGCTGCATCCGGATGCGCCGGTCACGCTCAACTACCTCGACACGCGGGGGCTGCCACTGACGCAGCTGCAGGTGACCTCCGCGGTCGCGCTCCTGTCACGGATGATCGGGGAGCCACCGGATCCGGAAAGGCTCGCGCTCCGGCAGGCACAGCTGGCGCAGTACCTCCACCAGCTTTACCAGGACGCGTTCACCGACTGGGCGAGGCGGGAACCGGCGGCAGCCCGGGAGGCGGAGCGGCTGGCACTGGCGGTGGAGCGGTGGCGGGAGCGGTTGCCGGCGGGTGCGACTTCGCTCGAGGCGTTCGCGGACCTGCGCGACCGGCGGTGGGCCGGCGAGGACGAGGCGATCGCGTTCGTGGCGAGGCTCGACGAGGGCGAGGTCACGCGGTTCGGCCGCGAGCCGGCCACGGCCCGGCTCGTGCCGCAGGTGGCGTGTTCCTTTTACCGGCCGGAGGAATTCCCCACGCACGTGGCGCTTGTGGAGCTGATGGCGTACGGGCGGTTCCCGGAGCATGACGCGGAGGAGATCGGGCGGCTGGCGACGCTGCTGCGGGCCTGGTGTGCGGGCGGCCAGTACGGGAAGTTGTTCGACGGGGTGTCCAACCTCTCGCTGGAGCGCCGGGTCGTGCACTTCGAGCTGGGGCTCATCCCGGAGCACGCGACGGCGCTCAAGGCGGCGGCGGGGCTGCTGGTTTCGGGCTTCGCGCGGCAGCACATCCTGTCACGGCCGCGGGAGGAGCGGAAGTGCCTGCTGTATGAGGAGGCGATCCGGCTGCTCGACATCCCGGGCGGACCGCAGCTCGTGTCGGAGGGGTTCGCACAGCTGCGCAAGTTCGGGTGCTGGGTCGCGCTCCTGCTGCAGCAGTACGCCATGCTGAGGAATTCGCCGATCCGGGCGGCGGTGATGGGCAACGCGAAGCAGTTCTTCTTCCTGCGGCAGCATGACCAGGGCGACCTCGCGGACCTGGCGGCCGAGCTGGCGCTGCCGGAGTCGGCCGTCGACGCCATCCAGCATTACCCGATGCCCGAGCAGCTCCCGGAGGGCGGGAAGTTTTCCAGCGTGTGCCTCCATGCCCCGACGGCGACTCCGCCGCTCTGCGGGACCCTCCGCCACATCCAGCCATGCGCCTCCTGACTCTATTTCTCGTCGTCCTCGGGGGGTGTGCGACACCGCCGGTGCCGGCGCCCGATGAGGTCCGCGTGAACGCGGCCGTGAAGGAGCGGTACTGGGCGATCCAGGCCGGGCAGCGGGTCCCGCGGGGGACCAAGGTGCCGATCCTGATGCCCGAGCGGGTGGAGGACGGCGTGATGCGGGTGCCCCGGACCATCGAGCTCGATTACCCATGAAGAAACTCTGCCTTTACCTTGTGCTGGTTACTGCCGGATTCGGGCAGTGGATCGTGCACGATCCGGTGAACACCGCGGTTGCGGTCACGACCCAGGCGAACCAGCTGGCCCAGCACGCGGAGATCCTCCGCCAGTGGGCCGCCGAGATTGGGCGGCTGGAGCAGCAGGTCCGGGTCCTGCAGGACCAGCTGGAGATTGCCCGGCAGGTGCGGGCGGTCGCGGGCGATCCGAAGGCCGCCGGGGCCGGGCTGGAGCTCGGCCAACTGGGCGTCGGGGACCTGACGCAGGAACTGGGACGCACGCTCGCGGAGCTGCGGGCCCGGTCCAGTGCCGCGGAATCCCTGCAGGCCACAGCCGATGGCGTGTTTGCGCCGCTGGAAGACCGGACCAGCCTGGGGATCGCATTTGAGCGGCAGGCGCTGCCGTACCGGAGGTTCGCGGCGGTGGAGCAGGCGGCCGCCAACCTCGAGCAGGTCCGGAAACAGGCCGGTGAGCGGCGCATCGCGCTCCAGCGGGCAGTGGCGGCCGCGCTGGTCCGGCTGAAGGACGCCGGCACGCAGGCCGAGGTGGACAAGCTGCAGGGCGAGATCGCGGCGCTGAACGGACAGCTGGCCGTGGTCGAGGCCCAGGAGCGGGTGGCCGCGGGACTGCTGCAGTCGCAGCAGATCCTGAACGAGAACCAGGCGGCGAAGGAGACGCAGGACCTGCTGGAGAAGCGGGTCGTGGAGGAGCAGGCGGCCATCGCGCAGCTGGGCCGGTGGCAGGAGGGGATCAGGCTGTCCGCGGGAGGGTACGGCCGGTGAGGCGGACGATGATCATCGGCGTGAGCCTTTTCCTGGGGATGATCGCGATGGCGTTTGTCCTGCGGCACGAGATCCGGCGGGCCCCGGACCGGACCCGGGAACTGCCACGGAACGAGGCGCGGCTGCGCGCGGAGGAACGGCGCCAGCGGCCGGAGGAGGGACGGAACTGATGGAGAACTTCGTGCCAGGTTTCCGGGAGACGATCCTGTCGCTGACGGTCGAGCTGCGGGTCGTGGTGTTCTTCGTGTGCGTCGCGGGCCTTGTCGCGCAGGTGGCGCGGGCGAGGGAGGAAGGCGCGATGCTGGAGCCGGTGGTCCGGGCGATCGTGGTGGTCGGGCTCGTGGCCACGCTGCCCTACTGGTTCGAGCTCACGGAGAAGGTCTTCCTCGGGATCGCGGACACGGTGAACCACGGCTACACCGAGCGGCCCATGCAGGCCGCGGGGCTGCTCCGGGACGCCGTGAAGGAAGAGGCCTCGTCGTTCAGCCTGCAGCGGGTCCACGAGAGCCTCTACCAGGCCTTCCTGTGGGCCGCGGCGAAGCTGGTGGTGCTCGTGGGGAGCGTCCTGCAGCTGCCGTTCCTGCTGCTGCAGCATATCCTGAAGCTCCTGTGCTTCCTCTTCCTGCCGGTGGCGCTGGCGCTGTTCATGGTGCCGGGGCTCGCCCCGCTGGGCGCGCGGTATGTGCAGCAGACGCTCGCGGTGCTGGCGTGGCCCGTGGGGTTCGCGGTGACGGAGCTGGTCACGTTCAACCTCGTGACCTCGTACCAGCACAACCTCGCGATGCTGGACGGCAGTGCGGCGGGACAGGTGAACGGCGCGTCGCTGGCCAGCCTGCTGGGCGGGATCCTCGGGGTGGTGTGGCTCGTGGTGGGAACCCTCGGGACGCCGGTGGTCATGCAGCTGCTGTTCTGCAGCGGGACCCCGGTCACGGCGGGCGCGGGTTCCGCGCTCTCGCAGCTCTCCACGCTCCGCTCGGCGGTCCTGATGGCAAAGTCCGTCAAGACGGGTGGGGCCGCCCTGCCGCTGGCGGTTGCCGCGGCCGGCGGGCGGGCGGGCGGCGCCGGGAAAGATGGCGCGGGTCCCCGTCCGCCCGGGACTCCGCCGCCCGCGCCGGGTCCGCACCGGCCGACTGCCGCTGATCCAGGTGGCGATCGCGCCGCGGCCGCCGCGCGGAGCCGGCAGCAGCTTCCGAAACCGTGGACCACGATCTGAGCCGATGACCCTTACGACTACTCCCGTCAGGCAGGTCCGGATCGACCCGGAGAGCCGGCCCCGGCGCCGCTGGAATCCCCTGCAGCTGTTCACCGACCACGCGCGGGCGGCGCGGCTGTGGGCGCTGGTTGCCGCCGGTGCCGTGGTGACGGCGGCGGTCGAGCCGTACCTCATCATTGGGGCCTACCGGACGAGGGAACGCGTGGTGATCCTCGATGGCAGCGGGACCTATCACGTGAGCCCGCTGCTCGGTTTCGAGGAGGCGGCTCGGCTGCACGAGTCGCAGGCCCTGCTCGCGTGCCTCGCACTGTTCCAGCGCGGGCCCGCGGGCTTCGATTACCCGGAACTGCTCGAGAAACTGTTCCTGCCCGAGGCCCTGAAGCAGGCCCGGGACCAGGCGGCGGCGGGTGCCGAGGAATTCTCCACGAAGGCTCTCCACCAGAAGGTGGAAGTCCTGAAGGTCTCGGTCCTCGAGACCCGCGAGAACGAGGTGCTCGTGCAGGCCGAGGGCCAGCTGGTCCGGACCGGGCTCTTCGGCGGGCAGGCCTTCACGGAGTCCCCCACCTTCAGCGCGAGGTTCACCTTCGCGCGCAATCCCAACCTGGCCACGAACGGCCGCTATCCCCTTGCCGTATGGAAATTCTCCGTCTCGCCCTGATTGTCCTCCTCCTGCCCCTGTCCGGATTCGGCGCGGCGTTGCGGAAGATCCCGCTCGACGAGGCGCAGGCCGTGACGGTCGTGATCGGGACCGAGGTCCCGACGACCTGCCAGTTTCCAGGGCCAATCGCGGGACTGGAGGTCGCCAACGTTTCCGCGAGGGCGGAGGACCGCCCGCCCGTGCTCCTCTCGCACCAGGCAGGCACGTCGTTCTTCTCGGTCCGCGCCCTGGGCGCCGCCTCGAGGGCGGCGGCCAACGTGATCTTCGGGGGCAAGGTATACGTGCTCAGCTTTGTGGTCGGGGCCGACCCGGACCGGTCGGTGGTGTTCGTCGCGGCATCACACGGGACGCGGGTTGATCCAAGCCTGGTCTCGCGGGTGACGCCCGCGGCCCTGGTCCAGCGGGCGCGGCGGTGGACGCTGCTGCAGGCGCAGCAGCCGGCGCTGGCCGAGGAAGTCGGACATGCGTCGCCGCGGACCGCCACGGACTACCGCGACTTCCAGGTGCAGGTCGAGGAGGTGTGGCGGTTCGGGCCCGAGGATGCGCTCGTGTTCCGGCTGCGGCTGGTGAACCGCGCGGCGGCGCTGCTCCGGGTTGACCCGGGCGTGATCGCGATCCGGGTCGGCCGGCTGGTCCTGCCGCTGCAGGCGGTCGAGGGACCGACGGAGATTGCCCCGCGGGAAACCGGGGAATTCTGGGGCGCCTGCCTTGGCGAGGGACCGGCGTCCGGGATCTCCGTCGACAACGAATTCCGGGTGATCGTCCCGCGCGCCGCATGAAGCCCAGGCTGCATCTCCTCTCGACGCTGCCGGGGCAGTTGGTGCTGCTCGGTCTGCTGCTGGTGATCGGGACGTATGCGATCATCCGCCGCGGGACATCGGCGCGGACCATGCCGCCGCCGTCTCCCGCGGTGACCGTGCCCGGCCCGCAGACGTTTACGCGGCAGGGCGTGAGGCTGGAGGTGCCGGAACGCAAGGAACCGGAACGCACTCCCCCGTCCCGGCTCGCGCGGCTGGTGGCCCCGTTGCGCGGCGCGCCGGAAAGTCCGGCAGTCTCGCTCCTGCCCCTCTCGCTCCTGCCGGTCGCGCCGTCGGTGGCGTCCAGACCGGACACGCCATTCGCCCCGTACGGGCGGATGATTCCGTGCGAGACGGTGGTCACGATCGAGTCGAACCGCCTGGACACGCCGGTCATCGGGCTCGTGACGGAGGATGTCTGGTCGGCCGGGCGCGTGGTGATTCCGGCCGGCGCCGAGGTGCATGGCCGGGCGTCGCTGGACCGGGCCCGGGAGCGCCTTGCGGTGACGGGCTCGTGGACGATCGTGTGGCGGGACCAGTCCGAGCGGAACGGGAGCGAGGTTGCCGTGCAGGGGATCGCACTCGACCGGGACCAACTGGCGGAGACCTGGGGCCTGCACGATGGCTCGGCCGGCCTGCGGGGCGAGGTCGTCCGGTCGACGGACGACCGCGAGCTGAAACTCTTTGCCTCCACTTTCCTGGCGACGGCGACGGGCGCGCTGCAGGGAACCGCCAGCAGTGTCGGGATTCTCGGCAACGTGAGCGTGCCCGCCGCGACGGTCCGCAACGCGACCCTCGCCGGGACCGGGGCCATCCTCCGCGAGTACGCCGACCGGATGCGGACGGCGATCGCGAACGACGGGTTCTATCTCCGGATCCCGGCCGGCAAGGCCTTCTACCTTTACGTGACCCAGTCCATCGAGCCCGGCGCCCTGCGTCCGGCAGGAACCCTGCGAACCAATGAGAAATAGCCTCCTCCTGATTACCTTGCTGCTGGCTGCCGGTTGCCAGGCCGCGCCACGATCAAAGCCGGTCGCGGTTGCCCCGCCGGCCGTGCCGGTCCATGCCGCCTCGGATGCCGAAGCCAAGCTCGCGGAGGCCCGCCGGTTCATCGGCGCCCTGCTCGAGCAGAATGACGTGCTGCGCGCCCAGCTGCGGAGCGCGGCCGCAGCGGATTCGTCCGGGCCGGCGGAGATGGCGCCAAACCTGGCCGGGACGGAAACCCTGGCGGCGCCGTCCGGCGCAAAGCCACCGGATCCGCTGCCGGACCTGCCGCTGGCCCTGCCCAATCCGGAAGGCATCATCGACCTGGCGGTGCTCGCGCACCCGGCGGATGCCACGGTCAATCCGTTCACGCTCCGGGCGAGTGCCGCGGATCCAAGGCGCGAGGTGGGCCTCCTCGTGCAGGGACTGTGTGCCGGGCCGAATGCGTCGGCCCTTATCAACGACCGCGTGGTCCAGGTGGGTGACGCGGTGGAGTCGCTGACCGTGGAGCGGATCGAGCCTGACGCGGTGATCCTCCGGACGGAGGGATACCGGCTGAAACTGGTGGCGGCGGAGAAACCAACCCGCGTGCGGCTCCCGTAACATGCCCACCTATCAGGTCAGGGTCCTGGACCGGGGCGGAAGGCGCCGGTCCCTCCGGGAGGTCGCGCCGGATGAGGCGAGCCTGCGCGAGGCTCTCCGGGCGCGGGGTTTCTGGATCGAGGCAGTGGCACGGCCGCGGGGCGGCCGGCACCTCGCACGGATCCGGATCGCGACGGGCGACTTTGTGCCGCTGCTCCACCAGCTGGAGATGCAGCTCCGGGCCGGGGTGACGGCCGATGTCGCGCTGCGGCAGCTCGCGGATGATTTGCCGCCGGGGCCGGCGCAGCAGATGCTGGAGCGGATCCATGGCGAGGTCGCGGGCGGGAAGCCGATCCACGAGGCGTGCCGGTTCTTCGAGCGGCAGTTTCCGCCGCACGTGGCCGCGGTGATCGCGGCGGGCGAGGCGTCGGCGCAGCTGCCGGCGGCCCTGCGTTCGCTTGCCGATCACCTGGAGTCGGCCGAGGAGATCCGGAAGACGGCGAAGCGGGCGCTCATCTATCCCGCCTGCGTGCTCGTGGCAGTGGCGGCGCTCGTGGTGTTCCTGCTGGGCGGGGTCGTCCCGAAGTTTGCAGAGATCTTCTCGTCGATGGCGATGAAGCTGCCGTGGATCACCGTGGTCCTGATCGAGGCGAGCCGGGTCGTGCGCACGCAATGGCCGTGGCTCGTCGGTGGGGGCATGCTGCTGGGAGTGGGGACGATCCTTGCGCTGCGGTGGCCGCGGGTCGGGTACGCCCGGGACGCGGCACTGCTCCGGATCCCCGTGCTGGGAGAGACGATCCGGTGCCTGGCCACGGCGCGGTTCGCGTCGCACTGCCGGCTCCTGCACGAAGCAGGGGTGGCCCTGCTCGACGCCCTCGAGACCGGGGCGGAGCTCATGAACCACCGCGTGCTGTCGGCGCAGCTGCGGCAGGCCCGGCAGGGCGTAGCGGTCGGGCAGCCCCTGTACGCGTCGCTGCCGAAGGACCACGCCTTCCCGGGCTTCATCCTGCCGGCACTCAAGTCCGGCGAGACGACGGGGCAGCTTTCCCAGGCGCTGCAGCACATCGAGGTGTACGCGGCGCGGCGGGCGAAGGAGCGGCTGGCGACGGCGCTGGCGCTCATGGAGCCAATGCTGCTTGCGGGGCTCACGGCCGTCGTGGGCGTGATCGCCCTGTCGTTCTTCCTGCCGCTGTTCGCGCTGATCGGGGGAATCAACCGCCACTGATGAAAACGACGAAACCGTATGGCGGGTTCTCGCTCCTCGAGATCGTCCTGGTGCTCTTCATCCTGGGGCTGATGGCGACGGCGATGGTGCCGTCGGTCCGGGAGATCGTGGAGCGGGCGCGGAGCGAGGCGGAGACCCGGAACCTGGATGACCTGGCGGCGACAATCACGAGCTCGTTTGAGGCGACGGACCTGTCCGGGCTCAACGTGGCAGCGCTGCCGGGGACGATCGGACCCGGGGACACGCCGACGGAATTTTCCACAGGCACGGGCGCCTATGTGACCACCACCAGCGCCTCGTGGTTCGCCAAGGTGGCCCGGCTCAAGGGACTGGTCCCGGCCATCGGCGTGGCGCCCACGGTGGCGGCACAGCCGGCGATCGCCGCCATCGCCTTCAATGGCCTGGGCAACCCGCGGCTCCTGTTTGCCGGGCCGGTGGAGGCCGGCCAGCAGCGCTTCCTCCTCGTGAGCCTGATGTCGCCGGCCGGGACCCTCGTGCTTCCGCCCTACGACGGAAGCATTGCGTGGTTCGATGCCATCTGGAACGGGGACTGGGAGAACCGGACCGCGGTGGTGCCTCCGTACTGGGCGACGGTCCTGAGCCCGGCGCAGGTCGCGGCGTGGCAGTCGGGACCGGGCGGGACGACGCAGCTCTGCCGGCTCAGCGTGCGGCGGATCGTGCTGCCGAAGTACGCCGTGACGGTGAACAACAACCACCCGGCCAACGCGGCCTTTGTCTCCTTCAACAATGTGCCGAACGCCTTCACTGCCCCGGCGAATTCGGGGGCGAGCGTGACGCCGGAAATCCTGGGTGGGCGCCTGGTCACGGTGAACCAGGGACCGGCGTGGCCCGGGGCCGAGGTGCTCCGGTTCCACCTGCACGAGAACGCCACGGGGACGATCCAATGAAATCACGAATCCTCCTCTGGTCTGCCTTCCTGGTTGGCAGTGCCCTGCGGCTTCCCGCGTTCAATTGGCCCGGCGGAACCATGACGGTCACCGTGACCTGCACCGGGACCGAGGTGTTTGCCGGTTATACGCCCGGCAGCCCGTGGGGCGCGGTTGGATTCCTGAATGATCCGGTCCTGGAACTGCACGATGGGAGCGGCACGGTGGTCGCCCAGCAGGTCCTGGGTGGCGTGGCCGCGGACTGGCTGGATGGCGGCAGCCGGACCGCGACCGTCAGCTTCACGGCGGCAGCGGGGACGTACTCGCTCGTCGGGGTGACCGGAACGCGGCTGCAGCTGATCCCGGGCGATGGGTGGACCGGATGGAGGCTGGCATTCGGCGCGATCCCGGATCCGGCGGGCACGAATTCCGGTCCGGCGATCAGCTGGACCAGCACGCCGGGGGGCGTGGCAAGCGGGGCAGCCTATGTGATCTCGGCGCATGGCCATGACGCCGATGGGAACCTGGCGCAGGTGAACATCTGGAAGGACGGGGTCCCGTTTGCGTTCGCGGGCGGAGGCGACGGCACCGATGGAGATGCGGGCAATCCCTCGGGCGATGCCGGCCCCGCGACGATCACGTTCACGGCCCAGGCAGTGGATGCGCTGGGAGCGGTGTCGGCGTTGATCAGCCAGACCGTGACCGTGGGAGCACCGGCACCGGTCCAGTACACCCTGACCACCAATGCCGGGGCCGGGGGCAGCGTGTCCGCGGGCGGGACCTGGGATGCGGGGACCGTGGTCACGGTGACGGCAACTCCAGATGCCACGCATGACTTCGCGGGCTGGAGCGGGGACGTGGCGGGACTGGCCAATCCGGTGAGCCTCACGCTGGACCGCGACCGGACCGTGCAGGCGAACTTTTCGGCGAAGCAGTTCGCCCTGGTGACGGGCGCCTCGGCGGGCGGAAGCGTCACGCCGGGAGGGACCTTTCCGTACGGGACCAGCGTGGCCGTGTCGGCGACACCGGATGCGACGCACCGGTTTGCCGGGTGGAGCGGCGATGCGAGTGGAGTCTCTCCCGGGATCGTGGTGACGGTGCTCGGACCGATGAGCGTACAGGCGGTGTTTGTGCCGAAGTCCGCCCAAATCGTGATGTTTCCGGCGGTCGGGGATCATGCGGTGGGTGGGCCGCCCGTGACGCTTGGCGCGAGTGCGTCGTCGGGCCTGCCGGTCACGTACGTGGTCCTGGATGGCCCGGCCACCGTGGTGGGCGACCAGCTGCAGGTCACCGGAGCCGGGGTCATCACGATCCAGGCGAACCAGACGGGCGACGCGACGTACCTGCCCGCGACCGCGGTGGCCCAGAGCTTCAATGGCGTGGCCGCGGCCATCCTCCGTTACCGGCCGGCCGCCCGGGTGATCCTGCAGGGCCGGCGTCAGCCCGCCACGGCCCCTTTCGTGGTCCAGGTGCCTTGAACTTTATCCTCATGCGAAAACTCCTGTCATTCCTCCTCGCGGGTCCGGTGCTGGTGGCCGGGTCGCCGCTCGATCGCGCCGTGCCGGCCCTCCGGCTCGAACAGGCGCCGCTCCCGGCCGCGCTCCGGATCCTGGGTCGGGCCGGGCAGGTGCCGATCGTGCCGGATCCGGAGCTGGCGGCCAAGGTCACGGTGGACCTGCCACCGGCCAGCCTGCGTGAGGCCCTCGTGGCTGTGACGGCCCCGCTGGGACTCTACTTCGAGGAGACCGGCAAGGTGATCGCGGTGCACCGGCTGAAGACGGTGCTGTACCCGGTCGACTATCCGCAGCTGACGCGGAGCGGATCGGGCAGTGCGTCGATCACGCTCGGCGGGGCGAATGGCGGGAACGTGAACGGAAACCAGGCGTTGCCGGCCGGAACCCAGGTCCAGAACCAGGGGACGAATGGATCCGGCACCGGTTCCGATGCGACCCAGGTGTCGATCCAGCAGGAGAACCAGAACACGTTCTGGACCACGCTGGAGGCGGAACTGAAGGCGATGCTGAAGGACGGAGACGGGCTGGTCCTGAACCGGTTCAGCGGGGTGGCGCAGGTGACGGCACCGGTGTCGAGGCACGAGGCGGTGCGGGCTTTCCTTGAGCTCGTCAACCGGCGGATCACGCAGCAGGTGGAGATCGAGGCGCGGCTGGTGGAGGTGACGCTGCATGACGAACAGAAGCTCGGCATCGACTGGGATCTCGCGACGACGTCGTTGGGCCGGCAGATCGCGGGGAAGGCCGGGACGGGCGTCGATGTCGCGGGGGTAGGCGGGACGTTGCTGGCGGGAAATACTTTTACCGCCAGCCTGGGAATCGGCCGGGCGGGTGCGGTGATCAATGCGCTGAAGCAGCAGGGAGACCTGAGGACGGTGGCGCAGCCGCGGCTCCGGGCCCTAAACAACCAGACCGCCTTCATCAAGGTGGGCGAGGACCGGCCGTTCTTCCGGCTGCAGCAGTCGACCAGCTTTTCGACGGGCGGGACCGCCAACCCGGTCAACCAGACGCAGGAGAACTATTCCATCTCGACGATCACGATCGGGACGATCCTGGCGGTGACGCCGCAGGTGGACGGGAACGGCGTGATCACGCTGGATGTGCTGCCGGCGATCACGCGGCTCCAGGCGATCGTGACGAGCCCGGATGGCAAGCAGACGGCGCCGGTGACGGAAGTGAAGCAGGCCTCAACCATCGTTCGGCTCCGGGATGGGGAGACCGCGGTGATCGGGGGACTGATCTCGGAGGACGCGGGGTCGACCGGCCGGAGCGTGCCGGGCCTCGGGGCGGTGCCGCTCCTGGGGAAGGCTTTCCGGTCTGAAGCGAGGCTCCGGAACCGGACGGAACTGGTCATCTTCCTCACGCCCCGCGTGGTCCGGAGCTGATGGTCGCCCTGGGCAAAGGCATCCCGGCGGGAGAGCCAGACGTGGGCGGCGACGTGACCCGGACCTTCGAGGGCATCCTGCGCGCGGGCATCGCGGAGAACGCGAGCGACATCCATTGCGAGCCGAAGGAGCACGGGTTGCTCGTCCGGTTCCGGCTCGATGGGGAACTGCGCGAGCATGCGGTGCTGCCGGTGGCGCTGCGGGATCCCGTGATCGCCCGGGGCAAGATCTTCGGGGCGATGGACATCACCGAGAAGCGGCTGCCGCAGGACGGACGGGCGGCGTTCAGGGAGAACGGGAGGAAGTATCACCTGCGGCTCTCGACCCTGCCCACGGTGCATG
>JAFEGX010000039.1 GCA_018239675.1 Verrucomicrobiota bacterium | reverse complement strand
TGGGCCATCAGGTTCCAGCCCTGCAGCTCGGGCTTGATGGTGTCGAGGATGATGATGTCGGGGCCGAATTCCTTGGCGGCCTTGAGCGCGCCCTGGGCGCGGTCGACGCCGCGGACCTGGTAGGTATCCTTTGGCAGGAGATCGGCCAGAGCCTGATGGACCGAGGGATCCTCGTCGATGACCAGCACGCGCGCGAGCGGCGCGGCCGGCACGGGCGGGGCGACCGGGGGCGGCGGCAGGACCGGGGCGGGGGCCGCGGGCGCGGCCGCCGGCTTGATGGGCTGCACCTGCGCCGGGATGCGCGCGGTGAAGGTCGAGCCGACGCCGATGGCGCTCTCGACCGTGACATCGCCGCCCATGAGGCGCGCGAACTGCCGCGAGATCGCGAGGCCGAGGCCGGTGCCGCCGTAGCGCGCGGTCGTGGAGGAGTCCGCCTGCGTGAAACTCTGGAAGAGGCGGCCCATCTGCTCGGGACTCATGCCGATGCCGGTATCCGCGATCTCGAGCACGGCATAGTCGCCGTTCGGGGTGTGTTCCCGGCGGGCGCGGAGGGTGATCTGGCCGGCCTCGGTGAACTTCGACGCGTTGCTGAGCAGGTTGAGGAGGATCTGGCGGACCTTGGTCGCGTCGGCGTGGATGACCCCGATGTCGGGCGGGCACTCGACGACGAGGCGGTTCTGCTTCTTCTCGACGAGCGGCGCCACGGTGGTTGACGCCTCCCTGACGAGCGTCGCGAGGTCGATCGTCTCGAGGAAGAGCTCCATCTTGCCCGCCTCGATCTTCGAGAGGTCGAGCACGTCGTTGATGAGGCCGAGCAGGTGGCGGGCGGCGCTGAGGATCTTGTTGAGGTCGTCGATCGCGCCCTTGTTCCCGCTGTCGGCGGCGTCCTCGAGCAGGATCTCGGAGTAGCCGATGATGGCGTTCATCGGCGTCCGCAGCTCGTGGCTCATCTTGGCGAGGAACGCGCTCTTCGCCTGATTGGCCTCCTTGGCCGTGAGCATCATCTTCTCGAGCTCGACGGTACGGTCCTTCACCTTCTGCTCGAGCGTCCGGTTCACGTCCTCGAGCATCACGTTGATCTCCGCGAGGCGGGCGCGGGCGGACTCGGCGTTGTCCTTGGCGACCAGCAGGTCGGCGTCGCGCTGCTGGATCGTGCTGAGCATCGAGTTGAAGGCATCGACGAGCGTGCCGGTCTCGCCGCCGACGCGGGTCTCGACGCGGACGTGGTAGTCGCCCTCGACGGCGACGCGGCGGGCGGCCTCGGCGAGGCGCGAGATCGGCTCCGAGATGCCGCGCTGGAAATAGCGCGAGGCCGCGAGGGCGAACAGCATCGAGAGCACAAACAGGATGGCCATGCCGCGGAGCGGCTCCTGCATGCTGCTCCAGACCTGGCCCCGGAACTCGCCCTTGAGGTAGAGGGTGCCGATGATCTGGCCCTCGTAGCGCAGCTGGCGGAAGATCGTGACCTTGTCGGCCGAGAAGTTGAGGGTGGTGGCGCGCGCGAACGGGATGAACTCCTCCACGCCGGGGCGCACCCATTTCGCGAGGAGCTTGTTGTCAGCGGAGTAGACCGCCGCGGCGACGATGGTGGGGTCCGACTCCAGCGAGCTGAGGCCGAACTCGGTGGCCTTCGGATCGCGCGACAGGATGTTCAGCACGCTCTGCACCTGCACGCGCTGCGCGGTCTCCATCCGGTCCTGCATCTGCTGGATGATGCGGTACCACTCGACGACGATGTAGCCGCCGAACGCCATGACCAGCGTCACCGCGCAGATCGAGGTGATCAGCAGCGTCAGCCGCCAACGAAGTGCCATCCGGTCAAACATGGCGGAGGCGGGACCCCGCGCCGGGGCCCGTGGAGGCCGGGTCCCGGCGAGAAATTAAGGGCAATGTTTGAGGAGACACCATCAACAACGGTTGAGCGTGGAGCTTCGCCCCCACTACGCTCGGGAAGCTCGTGACTGTCAAACGATTCTAGGCTCCGGCACCGGGGACGGACCGGGTTGGCCGGCCTGTCTCGCGCGAGACCTTCGGCCGCGGCCCAGTTTGAAGCCGGAAGACGGGCGCGGATGGTCCCGGCGCGCTGATGGCCACCCGTTATGAGTCAGACCCGGCCGGAGAATTCAGCGCCTTGGGACCCTTCGTCCGCCTCACGGCCGACGGTCGGAGCCGCCTATTGCGCACCATGGCACCTAGCGCGATTTCAACAATGGTGTAGCCGCAAAGAGGCGCAAAAAACGCAGATCAATCCGATTCCAGCTCCAGCGGCAAAGGGATCGTATGCCTCGGGCTATTGCCTCGGTAGGGCGCGACGCTGTGGCCACCAGTTCTTGCGTTTTTTTGCGCATCCTTGCGGCTACAATTCTTGTTGGATCGCTCTAGAAATGCAGGGTCAGGCGGGCCTCGTTGAGACCGAACGTGATCTGGTCACGGGTGAGCTTGACGATGCGGATATAGACTGATGCGCCCTGGACGCGGACGGTCACGAGGCCGCCTTCACGGCAGTTGGCCTTGTTGATCACGACCATCAGGCGGTCGCCGACCTCGATGAGTCCCCCGAAGGTCAGGTCCGAACAGGCCAGCCGCAGCATGGCCTCGTCCGGGGTGGCGGCCTGGGTCGGATCCTGGTCGGGGGCGATCGTGGCGCCCTTGGGTCCGGCGGGCGGGGTGGCGGACGAAGGGCCGGTATCGGTCAGGCGGAACGGATTGTCGAGCGGGCCCGGCGGCTTCGGCGGGTTGTCGCGGTCGTGGAATAGCTCCTCGATCCGCGCGTTCGTCTCCTGGAACAGCTGGGCGCCGATGACCGGCGTGGCGGCGCGGGCCGCCAGGGAGGCCGCGGCCAGGAGCGGGCAGAGCAGGAGGAGGCGCGGTTTCATCGTCTGCCGAGCAGCTTGACCTCGACGGTGAGCGTGAGGCTGTCCGCGCCGGCCTCGCGCCGGCGGAAGCTGAAGGACCTGATCTGGGAGAGCTTGGGACCGGTCTCGATCGCCTGGAGGAACGTGGCGACCTGCTCATAGGTGCCGGTGGCCTGGACGCTGAACGGGATGACCTTGTACTCGGCGCCGTCGTTGGTCAGCTCGGACGACGTCTGGCGCAGGAAGGGCACCTCGGCCTTGGCCTGCGTCTGGATCCGGTAGAAGTAGCCGTAGTTTTCCTCCATCTTCGACTCGGTGACGAGGTTGGACTCGATCCGCTGGACGATTTCCTGGGCGCGGGCGAGTTCCTGGCGGACCAGCGGCCCGGACACCAGCGTCGAGAGCATGGCCTGGCCTTCCTGGGTGCGTTCGCGGTTGAGCGCCTCCAGCGTGTGCACGTCCTGCCAGAGGACCCAGATCGCCGCGACCAGCACGAGGCTCGTGATCGAGCAGACCGCGCAGAACAGGTAACGCCGCATGAGGCCGAGCAGGCCGCTGGATTCGTTCGGGTTCATTGCGGGTTGTCCGGCGGCTTGAACCGGAAGGTGAGCTCGAAGTTCTGCTGGTCGCCGGAGCGCGACCGCTCCAGGTTGGTCACGAGGATGCTGTCGAAGCGGGACCCGATCTCGTGGTCCTTGCGGAGCTGCTCGAGGTAGAGGCCGATGTCGCGGGTGGCCTCCTCGGCGCCGCCGACCAGGCTGCCGCGCACCAGGACGCTGGAGTCGGTCGCCTCGACGTTGTCGATCACCATGCTGGCCGGGCGGAGGTGGGCGAGCTGGCGCATGAAGTGGGTGACGAACAGCCGGCCCTTCATCAGGTCGTAGGCGGTCTCGATCTTGAACGCGAGGGTGGTGTACTCGCGCTGCTGGGACTTGATGTTGGCCAGCTCGACGCGCGAGTCGGAAAGGCGGCGGCCCCAGTCGGCGATGTTCGAGCGCAGGCTCAGGTCCGTCGTCAGCTCCCAGCCGAAAAAGATCAGCAGCGCCAGCGTCACGGCGCCGAACGGCAGGTTCATCAGGAAGCGGCTGCTGACGACGCGATCGTCCGGCAGCTCGGCGGTGAGCCGGCAGTCGACGTGCCAGTGGACACTGGTGACGAGCGGATCGCGGCTCTGGTTTCTAGCCATTGAGAGGTTGCGGGGCGAGGGTCGAGACCACGCTGAACGTGGAGAGCCAGGAGGTGTTGAGCTCCACCTCGCCGGGGTTGATGGAGAGCTGGCTCTGCGTGAGCCACGACTCGAGGTCGATCGTCAGCGTCTCGAGCTCCACGGAGGCGGCCAGCGTGCCGCCGAGCCACTCCAGCCGCGCCGGCAGCTGGGCGCAGTGGAACCACTCGATGCGCTGGCCGGTGCGGAGCTCGAAATGGTCGATGGCGGGCTTGAGATGGCGCGAGATGGCACGGACCAGACGCCGGTCGTGCATCTTGATCGCCTCGTTGGGATCCTCGAGCTGCCGGCGGGCAGTGGCCACGTCGGGGGCGCCGACCTCCTTCAAGCCGGTCTCAAGGATCGACAGCAGGCCATGGGGCAACGGCGGCAGGGTGTGCACCCCGTCCTTCGCGACCACATAGAGGCGGGTCTGGCTGTATTCGACCTCGCAGACGGCGATGGCGGAACCGCCACCGGTGGCGATGAGCTGCCGCTGCAGGCTGCCCAGCATCGCCAGGGAGCCAATCTCGAGCCGGCGCGGGCGGACGCCCAGGGTGAGCAGCCGCTGCTGGTGCTCGCGGATCGCCGTCCACGGCACGCCGACGAGCAGCGAGGGACGGACGACGCCGTCAGGCACGGGTGTCGCGCCCTCGATCGAGCTGATCACGCTGACCTGCCATTCCTTCACGGACGACACCTTGGCGTGCTCCATGAACAGCGGCGGCAGGTAGCCCGGCTCGCCCAGGCGCCGGCCGTTCACGTTTTCCCGGACGACGACCCGCTGGCTGGGGTGGAAGGCGCAGTAGGCGGGCACGTAGCCGCGGCCGACAAAATCGGTGAAATTGGCGCTCAGCCAGGTGCTGAAGCCGTCCTCGTCCGACGGGTGGAATTCCGCCAGCGAATCAATTTCCAACGGCTTCAAATCCAGCCGCACGAGCCGTGCGACGTGAACGAAATTGTCCGTGTGGTTGATCAGCGCACCCGGGCGCCCTTGGCGATTGAACATGGAGAGCTGGCAGGAGATGTAGCGGCACGAGTTTCCCGGAGACAAGACAAAGGTGTTCGGGATCCACCCGCTCCCTCAAACCGGAGCGAGAGCCGCGCCGGGCGCTTCGCCAAGCCGACGACCGCTTCGTACCGCCGTCGGCCAGAATCTACTGCTCCGCCAGAGTCACACCGCCGAAGGTCGGAGAGCAGGGCGTTAGCCCCTGAACTTGGCGGCCGCCGCGTCCCCGTTCCACTTCGCTCCGGCTATTCGACCCTCGACTCCTCGACTTCCGGTTGCGGGCCTGCGGCTCAGGGCAGGGTGACCTGCTCGCCCGGATCGCTCAGGAGCCGCAGCTCCGAGACGAGGTACGGAGAATCGATGAATGTACCGATGCTCCCAGCGGTCCGCAGCGTAGTGTCATAGTGCTGATTCGCCGTGTGGTTGAAATAGACGTTGCTGCCGAGTAGCGCCCCGTAACGTTGTGGCGTGTAGCCGCTGTTCCACAGGTGGATATAGGCGCTGGGCATGTAGAGGACACCATAGAAATCCGCGGCCGTCCAAAGGTAGTGGTAGCCGGAAGAATTGACGGTGCTGGTGCCGACGATCAGCAGGGTCTTTGGATCGGCGTTGGAGTTGTAGATTCCGCCGGAGCCATTGTTGCCAATATAGAGTTCGTCCGTGAAGTAAACTTCCAGCGAGGCGCCAGCACTGATGTTGAGGGAGCCATTGCTGATGTAGAATGACCCGGTGACGTTGAGAATCACGGGGCCAATGATGTTCAAGATATCGGTCGAGTTGTTAAGATAGATGCCCGGGGTGTAGGACGAGCCGGAATAATAGGTGCCCGTGATGTTGTAGATCTGGAGCGTGCCGGGAGTGCCGAGGGTGCGATTGCCTTGATTGAGGATGGTGCCGACGCCTTGTCCGGCAGGGAGATTGTTGCCACCGGTCACGGCCTGCACGTCAAACTTCGGGAGATAGGAGGAACGGTTGATTCGCGTGAGATTGACGCCGCTCGAGTCGTTTGGGCCCAGCACCGCGCCGGAACCGCTGTAGGTCCAGCGCGGCGCGTAGGGGGAGGTCGAGGCGGCTGGGGCCGAGACGTAGCCGCGGAGCGTGGCGGTGTTCAAATTCACGGCGGTGCCGGAGGTGTTGCCGCCGGCGAGGGTCGCGGAGTAGTTCGTGTACTGCGTGTAGGTGCTGCCTGAGCCGGAGACCTGCGAGGCGTAGGTGCCGATGGCCGCGTTATAGCTGTCGATGATTCCGCCGGACGCCAGGTTCGTATAGGTGTAGGCTCCGGCCGCGGTGGTGAAGAGTGGCGCCGGGGCCACGATGGCGCGCAATTGGGTCGAGATCGTGGTGCCGGTGTTGTCGGGCAGCGTGGCGGTGCCCTGGGCATAAATGACCGGAGGGCTGAGCCAGTAAGTCGTGTTCGGCGGCTGCTTGTTCGAGTTGGCGGCGATGCAGCGGTAGGGGACTCCGCCCGCGAAAACCACGGCGTCGATCGCGTAGCTGTTGGCGGCGTTCCAGGTGCCGACATTGACGCCAGTGGCGCTCGCCCAATACGCGGCGTTCGGCGGCGCCTGGTTGGTGTTGGCGGCCAGGCAACGGTAGGCTTGGGCGCCCGAGATGGCATACTGTCCGGGCAGGTAGGTGGCGGACGACACCCAGGTGTCCGTGGGCGTGATCAGCGACCAGTAGGTGGGGATCGTCGCCGCGCCCGGCGGCATGTTGCTGTTGATCGCCGCGCACCGATAGGCCGCGCCCCCGTAGAGCGCAACGTTCCCTATTTGGTAGGTGGCATACGGATTCCAGATGTCGGGGGCGCTCGTCCAGTACGCGATGTTCGAGGGCGCCACGCCCGCGGCCGGGGCCGAGGGGTAGCACAGGTACCACACGCCAAGGTAATAGACGAAATCGCCGACCGCGTAGGTGCGCTGCGCGCTCCAGACGTTGCCACGATTCGGCGTGCCGGTCAGCAGGCTCGGTGGCGGTTCCCGATACCGGTCGACGCGGATGTAGACGTTCGCCGTGAGGTTGGCCGTGCCGTACCGGCTGCCCGCGATCGTGACGGTTTTCGTCGCGGTGGTCGAATTCGGCCGGGTCCAGCTTGAGAAGGACGAGGTGGCGAATGCGTTCAGGGCCCGTTCGAGGCCGATCTGCGCCAGCTGCAGGCTGACGTCCCGCAGGTAGGCCCGGGTGCTCTGCCGCGTGCTCTGGCTGCCCACCGCCATGTAACCCGCGAGCGAAATCGCCAGCACCGCGACGAAGCACATCGCGACGAGGACCACTGATGCTTTTTCGTTGCGGCGCGGCTTCACTGCGAGAGGCCCTTGTTGCCGATGGCCAGGCGGGGGCTGGCCACGGTGGACACTTCGCTCAGCGTCTGGTTCGTGCTGCTGCCGACCTGAGCTGTCAGCAGCAGGGCCACCTGCTTGATGCCGTTCAGATAGCTGCTGCTGGTGAAGGTCGTGTAGGGCGACGTGGCGCTATCGTAGTAGGAAAAACTGCAAGTCAGGAGATTCGAGTGCAGCACGGTCATGACCGAGGTGGCCTGATCGATTCGCACGAGGGATTTGGCCGGGATCGAGCACGAGAGGTAGGCGACGACGGCGGCGGTGCTGTTGTAATAGTAGGTTACCTTGCGGGTGCCGCCGGTCGGGTCGGGCACGACCAGCGTGAACTCGGTGCTCGACGGGTAATAGGTTGGCGAGGTCGAGGACCAGTACACCGCGCTGGCGGTGCGGATATCGTTGGCAAAATAGCCGAGCACCCGGCGGCCCTGCATCTCGAGATTTGGCTGGTTCGCGCTGCCGATGCCCAGCGTCCGCGTGAAGCTCCGACCGAGGAACGTGAACGTCGACAGCACCGCGCCGATCATCACGAGCGCGAGCGTCATGCCGATCAGCACCTCGACCAGCGTGAAGCCGCCGGCGGGCCGGCGGCCCGGACGAAGCGTTGGCGTGGGAGGCGTCACGAGCGTTGGTAGGTCAGGTTCAGACCGTACTTGCCAAACCAGCCGACATTGCTGCGGCGGTAGGTAAACGTGAGCTGCGAGCCGTCGTCCTTGGTTCGGCTGGTCGCCACGACCCAGGTCACGGTGAAGATCACCTCGCGGATGTTCGTCACCGGGTCGGGACTGGTGAGGGAGCGGCTGAGGCTGAAGGTCGCGCCGCCGATCTCGACGATGTCGGAGGTCGCGCCGGTGGTGGTCGTCGTCCAGTACGAAGTGTTGGTTGGGACGGTGCCGGTGTTGGCCGACGTGCACCGGTACCAGGCGCCATTGTAGGTTACGACGTTGTTGGCCACATACGACATCGTCGAGTTCCAGACCGGCCAGAACTGAGGATCGATCGCGACGTTGGTGGCGATGGGCGACAGGCCGCTGATGGTGGTCCAGCTGGCGAGCCGGAGTTTGGCCATCTCGTTGTTGATGATCTGACTCGCCACGGTCTCGCGCTGACCATGCTTGATCGAGTTCGAGATGAGCCCGATGACCTCGATCATGCCGATGAAGCCGATGACGATGATCGTCGCCGCCATCATCACCTCGACGAGGGTGAACGCGTTTTTGCGGTGATATGTGGTTGGGCCCATCAATGGTCGGATGCTGCCGGAGCGAGTGTGAGATAGCAAAGCGGTAAAACCGCGCAAGGGGGCAGTCATACGCACGTGCGCGAACGTCGGGGCGCGTAAATCGCCCATGAATCTGTTTCCGCGAACGGAACCCGGAATCAAACGGTCGAAATTCGACCGGCCGGAAGTCGCAAAGCTCATGGCCAGCCGCCGTCGCCAGGCGGGTGAGTCCTGCCACTTTCGGCCGGGCTCTGGCGGTTCGACTCCCGGATGACCGACTTTCGACCGCCCGATTCGGGCTAAGATTTCTGCCGCTCATCCGTCAATCTGGCATGAAACCCGAAGGGACCCCATGCCCCTCAAACGCTGGACCCTTCCGCTTGGCGCCGCCGCCGTCCTGCACGGCGTCGCTTTCTTTGGCCTTCGTGCTCCCGCGAAGCTTCCACCGCCAGATC
>JAFEGX010000038.1 GCA_018239675.1 Verrucomicrobiota bacterium | reverse complement strand
CGCGGTGGCATAGATGCGCACCGGTAGTTTCTCCGCGGTGAACATGCGCTGCGGGGCAGGGGAAGGGGCCATGGGACGCACGGCCGGCGGGAGGCCGGCACGCCATCCAAGGCATCCGCCAAGGCGCGCGGGAGACAACAGAAATCCGCGGCCGCCCGGCGGGCGCCAGAATGGAAACTGGCTTTTTCGGAGGGTTGGTGATTCAACTTGGCCACTGACCTGGTCGCGAGATGAACACCGCGATTTCCACCCTCCTGGCCCAGAAGAACGGCGCCGTGTTCACGGTGCCGGCGAACGTGACCGTGGCCGAGGCCGTGCGGGAGATGAATGGGCACAAGGTCGGCTCGGTGCTCGTGATGGACGGGTCCCGGCTTGCCGGCATCTTCACCGAGCGCGACGTGCTCCGCCGCGTGGTCGGCGAGGGGCTGGATCCGCGCACGACGCCCGTCACGAAGGTGATGACGGCATCGGTCCTCACCATCACCCCGACCGCGACCGTGCAGCAGGTGATGGAGCTTTTCACGGAGAAACGCCTGCGGCACCTGCCGGTCGTGGAGGACGGGCGCGTGAGCGGCGTCATCTCCATCGGCGACGTGTCGCGCTGGGTCGCGGCCCTCCATCGGGTGGAGGCGGAGTCGCTGAGGCGCTACATCGCCGGCGAGCTGTCGAACTAGCCTGCCGGGCGGGCCCTTCGGACAGCCGGCGCGCTTCCGCTTGCGCGGTTCCGCCCGCCGGACCAGCCTCGGCGGCCGACATGAGCGACGAGCACCTTTCCGCGCCTTTGTCCGAATCGCGCCGGCTGGCGGCCGTCATGTTCACCGATGTCGCCGGCTATTCCGTGCGGATGCAGCGCGACGAGGTCGGGACGCTGGCGCTGGTGCGCCGCGACTTCGAGTTCCTGCGGACGGTGGCCACCCTCCATGGCGGCGAGGTGCTCAAGTCGATGGGCGACGGTCTCCTCCTGTGCTTCCCGAGCGTGGTGCAGGCGGTGAACTGCGCGCTCCAGGTCCAGCGTCAGCTCGCCGGCCGCGGGGCCGACGCGCTGCAGCACCGGATTGGGATCCACCTGGGTGACGTGTTCCGCGAAGGCGGCGACATCGTGGGCGACGGCGTCAACATTGCGGCCCGGCTGCAGACCAAGGCCAAGCCCGGGACGGTCTGCGTCAGCCAGTCCGTGTTCGACGCCGTGAAAGGCAAGGTGCCCATGAGCGTCGTGCCCCTGGGGCCGCAGGAGCTCAAGCACATCGCCGAGCCGGTGGTCGCGTTCCAGTTGTCCCCCCAGGATTACCCGGAGCCCCGCCCAGCCCGGCCGCGACGGCATCGCGCGATCCTTGTCGCCGGCGCCGTGGTGCTGGCGGCCCTGCTGGTCTGGTGGTGGAGGACGCCAAGGTTCCGGTCGGCACCTTCTCCCGGTCCCGTCGCGGCGCCCGTCCCGGTCCCGGACAAATCCATCGCCGTGCTGCCGTTCACGAACATGAGCGACGACAAGGACAGCGGCTATTTCGCCGACGGCGTCCACGAGGACCTGCTGACCCACCTGGCGGAGCTCGGGCAGCTGAAGGTCATCTCGCGCACCTCCGTCATGCAGTACCGGGACACGAAGAAACCGATCCCGCAGATCGGCCGGGAGCTGGGCGTGGCGTACATCCTCGAGGGCAGCGTGCGGCGGGTGGGCAACCGGGTGCGGGTGACGGGCCAGCTGATTCGCGCGGCGACCGACGAGCATGTCTGGGCGCAGCCGTACGACGGCGATCTCACGGACATCTTCGCGCTGCAGGCGCAGCTCGCGACGAAGATCGCGGCGGAGCTGCGGGCGGTCATCTCCCAGCGCGAGCGCGACCTGATCGATACGCGTCCGACGGCAAGTCCGGATGCCTATGCGCTCTACCTGCAGGCCCGTGCCGTCCGGCTCGACCACGACCTCGACGCGGCGACAGGGGAACAGATCCAGGTGCTGCTGGAGCAGGCCCTGAAACTGGACCCGTCGTTTGCCCGGGCCTGGGCGGAACTCGCGCACCTGCACATCATGAGCCGCTACTATTCCCTCGGCGACGAGGCCATGCAGCGGCGCGAGGCGCGGGCGGCGCTGCAGCGGGTGGAGCAGCTGGCGCCCGACTCGCCCGAGTTTCACCAGGCCGCGGGGGACTTCGCGCTATTCTGCGAACGCGACTATGACGGGGCGACGCGGCACTACCTCCGCCTGGTGGACTTGGTCCCGAACAGTGGCGCGGCGCATCAGGCACTGGGGCTGGTGGTGCGGCGGCAAGGACGGTGGCTCGAGGCGGTGGAGTATTTTCGCCGCGCGCATGCCCTGGACCCTCGCAACCGCGAGATTACCGAGGCCCTGGGCACGACCTATTTTACGGGCAGCCGCTGCGCCGAGTTCCGCGATCTCGCCCGCCTGCTGGGGGAGCAATTCCCGGAGCGCTTGATCTATCGGTATTACGAGCGGTTGGCGCAGGGACGCCTCGAGCACACGACCGAGCCCGTCGAGCGATGGCTGAAGTCCCTCAGCCCGATCGTGCGCAGCTCGCCGGAGGTGGTGACCCAGGAGATCGACTGGGCCTGGAACCAGGGCGACGCGGTCAGGGTGGTGGGACTCGTGCGCGCCAACACCGCGGAATGGCCCGCGGCCTGGAGTGCCTCGTTCGAGCTTGGCATCGCTCTGACCGTCCTTGGTCGGTCGGACGAGGCTCGACCACTGTTGGCGGAGGTCGAACGGCAGATCTCCGAGGCGCTGCGCAATAAGCCAGGCCAGAGCGATTGGCGCGCCAGTCTGGCATACTGCCTGGCGGTGATGGGGCGGGAGCGGGAGGCGATCGCGATGGCGGACCAGGCGATGCGGGACGTGCCAGAGCAGGTCGACCACGTGAATGGCGTTGAGCGCAGGCGAATCCGCGCTTTGGTCCTGGCCTGGACCGGCCACAAGGATGAGGCCATGGCCGAGGTGGCGCGGCTGGTGCGTCTACCGTTTGGCATCGACCCCTGGGACCTGAAATCGGCGCTGGACTGGACTCCATTGCACGGCAACCCGCGCTTCGAGGCGCTAGTGCGCGACCCGGCGACCTACCTGCCGAAATTCTAGAGCCAGTTCGAATTGGGTGGACGGCCACGAGAGCACCGAGCCGACGCGGAGGACACAGAGCCGGCCAGGTCGACCTATGCCCCGATCGGGTCGGAAGAGGGGTGCGCGGTGCCCTCCGTGCCTCCACCAAAACCCCGGGGTCACCCGCCCTTCCACCTGAATCGAAGACGCTCTGGGTATCCGGCTACGGCGCCGCGGCGACCACCACCTCGAGCCGCACGATGGAGAACGCGACCTCCGGCGCGGAGACCACCTCCACGACCTGCGCCTCGTCCTGCAGTACCGCTTCCGGCACAGGATAGGTGCGGACCCGGCCGGTCGCCCCGGGCGCGGCCGGGCACTCGGTGCCGTTCACAAAGAGGCGGAGCTTTTCCGGGGCCGGCGTGTCGGCGCCGAATTCGACCTCGAGGCTGGTGGCGCGGTGGACCGGACGCGGGCCGGTGGCAACGCGCAGCGCGCAGCCCGGGGGCCACTGGAAGTCGCGGCGGGTGTCGGTCGCGGGCAGCGCCTGATCCGCTGGATCGCCGGGGGCGCGGATGTCGTGGAACGTCACCGCGTGGCGCCGGTCGAGCGGCGCCAGGGTCGCCTCGGACTGGAGGGCGCGATAGACGGTGTTGAGCGACGCCTCCGTCCAGAGCGGCGAATGACCGTCGGGCGCGAGCTCGCGCAGGAGCGGGAGGGGATCGTAGTTAAAGAGATAGACCGAGTCGGCGCCGTCATGCAGCGGCGGCAGCGCTGCGCCGGCGAGGAGCGCGGGCGAGAGGAATCGCGCCGGGCCGTTCGGCACGGGCTGGTAGCGGATTTCGATGCCGGCGGAGAAATGCACGCCGGTGCCGGCGAGCAGGCGCTGCCACTCGACCGTCGGGATGTCGAAGTCGGTGGTGGCCCAGAACGGGGTCGCCACCACGAGGTCGACCAGGCCCTCGCGCGCCCACGCCACGGCATCTAGTCCGCAGCGGCGCGCGGTCTCGGGCCGTGTCGGCACCCGGACCCCGAGCAGGACCGGATGGCCGAGCCGCCGGGCGGCCCGGTCGCACTCCGCGCGCACCCGGCGCATCCAGGCGGTGATGACTCGGCCGCCCTCGAGTTCGTGGCCGGGACGGAAATGGTAGACGAACCGCATCCAGTCGAGCTCGAGGCCGTCGAGGTCGAGCGTCTCGAGCTGCTCCTTCACGAGCTGGAAATAATGCTCCTGCACGTCGGCCTGTTCCCAGTCGAGGGGCCGGTCGGCCCACCACTCGCCGCCGCGATAGGGCGAGCGCAGCTGGCCGGCGGCGCGGTGCTGCTTGTAGAATTCGCTGAGCAGCGAGCTGTCGGGCAGCAGGCAGTCGTGGATGTCATTCATCCGGACGCTGACCCAGGCGCCGATCCCGTCCGCGCGGCACCGGGCGAGCAGGCGGGCGTGCAGGTTGACGCCCTGGTTCGCGAGCGCCATGGCGGCGTCGAGGCGCTGGCGGGTCATCTTGACGCCGGCGGAGGAAAGGTACTTGAGCACCGGCTGGTCGTCCGGGCCCTTGGGATCGTAGCGGCTCCAGTCATGTTCCCAGACCCGGCTCGCGTAGTTCGCCTTCTGGGCGTTCACGCACGAGATGAAGGTGCGGACGCCGGTCCGGGCGACGAGATCGACGTACTGGTCGACCGCCTCGCCGCTGATGCCGGCCGCCGGGTGCTCGAAGAAGAACTGGGTGCTGTCGAGGTTGAGGATCGGGCCGGCGATCGGCGGGCGGCTCCGGGGGACGGAACCGGCGGCGAGGGTGGTGCACGTGAGCAGGAGGGCGAGGGCGGGGAGGAGACGCATGGGGAGGATCCGGCGCCGACCATCGGCGTCTGCCGCCAGTGGGCCGGGCTGGCGCGCGCGGGGCAAGTCCGGGGATTGTGATTTTTCTCCGGCTCGGGCGCCCGGCCCGGGGGCGCCGATTCGGCGAAGCGCCGGTCCGGGAGGCGTGCAAGGCTTACCTGGCAGCGGACCGCGGGCGCACCAGCCTCCAGAGAATGCGGGCGCGCTCGAAACGGTGCTCGGTCCCGGCGCGCAGGCGCCGGAGGTTGGCCCGGTGGGTGAAGATAACGAACCCCGCGACGACCACGGCCGCGGCCAGCCAGGTGCCCCGCGGCCCGGGCGGCTCGAGCAGCAGGGCGGCGGGAACCAGCGCCAGCCCGCCGAGCATCGAGCCGAGGCCGACGTAGCCGGTGGTGGCGAGCGTGAGCAGGATTACGCCGACCACCACGCCGCAGCCGGCCGGCCAGAGGACGAGCAGCGCACCGAAGAGCGCCGCGACGCCCTTGCCGCCACGGAAGCCATGGTAGAGCGGCCAGACGTGACCCGCCACCGCGGCGGCGCCCGCGCACAGGCCGAGGTGAAGCGCGGTGACCGCGTCGGCCTCCCCGCGGCGGGCGAGCGCGACGGCGAGCGCCGACTTGCCGATGTCGATCAGGCCAACGCCGAGCGCGAACCACGCACCCTGAGTGCGAAACGCATTCGTGCCGCCGGCGTTGCCGCTGCCCATGGTGCGGATGTCGACGCCGCGGAGTCGGCCGAGCAACAGGCTGCCCGAAACGGAGCCCAGCAGGTAGCCGAGCAGGATCTTGGCGATGGAAAGGATCATGGGGCGGGAGGTTCGTAATCCTGGTAGCCGATCAACAGCGAGCCCGGGCCGGCGTGCGCGCCGATCGCGGTGCCCGCGTCCATCACCCAGATCCGTTCGATCCGGGGCACCGCCGCCACCAGCGCCGTGCGCACCCGGTCCGCCTCTCCCGCGCAGTCGCAGTGGCCGACGATCAGCCGGTAGGTCCGTGAGGGATCGAGCTGGCGGGCCACGCGCCGCGCGAACCGTTCCGCGAGCTCCGACCGGCCCCACATGCCGCCGAGCATGCCGAACCGGCCGTCGGGTCGGTTGCGCGCCAGCGGGCAAACCCGCAGCAGACGCGTCAAGGGCAGGGCCAGGCGCGGCACCCGCCCGCCGCGCACGCCGTAGCGCACGTCGCGGATGAGGCCGAACTGGCCGGACCGCGGCCGCATCCGCTCGAGGCCCGCCAGGATCTGCGCCGACGTCCAGCCGGCCTGGGCCGCCTCCGCCGCCCAGAGCGCCATGAGCCCGAGCGCGCCGGCCACGTGGCCGCTGTCGAAGACCCGCACCCGGCGCGGGTCCGTCCGCGCCGCGGCGCTGCCCGCCGACTGGAGCGCCCCGGACAGGTTGCCGGCCACCGACACCTCGATCACCTCGTCGTGGTGCGCCAGCAGGTGCTCGTACATCCGGCGGAAATCCCCGGGCGGCGGCTGCGATGTCCGGGCGACCACCTCGCTGGTCCGCATGGCGTCATAGAATTCGCGGGGTGAGAGCGAGACGCCGTCAATGCAGTCCCGGCCGCCCAGCGAAAGGCGGACGGGCACGACGTGGAGGTCATGGGTGGCGTGGATGTCATCGGGCACGTCGGCTCCGGAGTCGGTGACGATCGCGACGCGCCGGCTCCGCGCGCCCGCCGCCGGCGCGCGTTCGCTCCGGACCTGGCTGATCGCGCCGTACCGTGCGGCGGCGGCCAGCAGCGCGTCGCCATGGGCGGCATGCGCGTGGACCCGGGCGCGCTGGCGGGTGCCCTCGATGACGAAGCCGGCGAGCGGCAGCTGCAGGAGCGCGGCCTTCAGGCCCGCGCGGTCCACCGGATCCGCCCGGATCGTGCATTCCACGCAGTGCGAACCGTCGCGGTTCTCGCCGGCGGCAACCGCTTCGATCGCGGCCGGGGGCACGTCGACCGGGCGCTCGCCGCGCAGCGCGGCCCGGCCGGTCTCGACCAGCTGGGCGGCGCCCTCGAGGAAGTTGACGAAGCCCCGCGCCCCGGCGTCGACCAAGCCCGCCCGCCGCAGCTCCGGGACCTGCGTGGTGGTCCGCCGCAGGGCGCCCTGCGCCGCGGCCACCGCGGCGAGAAAGCCGGCGCGCGGCTCGACCGGCGCGGCCCGGGCGCCCTCGGCCAGGGCGTCGGCAAACGCCTGCATCACGCTGAGGATCGTGCCCTCGCGGGGCCGCGCGAGCGCGGCGCGGGCGCGGGCCGCGCCCCCGGCGGCGGCCGCGGCCAGTTGCGGGATGGCGAGCGGGGCCGCGGGTGGGAGCGCGTCGACGGCGCCCTGCAGGAAATGCGCGAAGAGCGCGCCGGAATTTCCCCGGGCGTGATCGTTGGCCTCGGCGGCGGCGCGGCGCAGCACGGCGACTGCGGCCGGGCCGGCGGGTCCGCGCAAGCCGTGCCAGATGGCGCCGACCGTGAGGGCGAGATTGGTGCCGGTGTCACCGTCGGGCACCGGGAAGATGTTGATGTGGTTCAGCTCGGCGCGTTCCGCGATCACGCGTAGACAGCCGGCCCGGAGGGCGGCGCGCAGGCCGGTTGGCGAAACGGGTCGGGGGCTCATCGCGTGGAGCCGCGGGCGCGCCGGAGCGCAGGGCGGGGGATGCGGGCGGGGCGCGCCTGCCGCGGGGGGTGCACGCCGCCTCAGGTACGGACGGGTGTCTCCCGGAGCAAGGAGATAGTCCGGGCGACGGTTCAGCCGCGCCGGGCGGCGTTGAAATCCGGCACCGCCGTGCCACGATAGAGAATGCGGGCGTTGCGGGCGGTAATTTCGCGGTGGAGCGCGAGACACGCCGGGTCGAGATCGCGCGCGGGCCGCGGCTCATGCTCGAAATGGCCGTAGGCGTCGCGCCCCCGCACGAGTGTGGCGGAGTCCCGCTCCGCCGCGAGTTGCCGCACCGAGGTCGGAATGTAGCGCGCGGCGAAGCCGACGCGCCGGACCGGCGAGGGATTCGGCGCGGAGCCGTGGACGAGCAGCACGTGGTGCAGCGACATCTCGCCCGGCTGGAGCTCGATCGTCACGGCCTTCGACGCGTCCACCTCGACGGCGACCTCCTGGCCGCGCGTGAGCATGTTGTCCTTGGCGAACGTGTCGCGGTGCGGGATCTGGTCGAGCGTGTGGGTGCCCGGGATGACCTCCATGGCGCCGTTGGCCTTGGTGGACGGCGAGAGCGCGATCCACGCGGTGACGACGTCGGCGCGGTTCAGGCCCCAGTAGGTCGAGTCCTGGTGCCACGAGACGAACGACGGGTTCCGCGGCTCCTTGATGAAAAAGGTCGAGGACCAGCAGAACAGGTCGGGTCCGTAGAGATCCTCGACGGCCGACACCACGACGTCGTGGTGGACGAGATCGGCCAGCCAGGCGAAGACGAGGTGGGCCTTGTGGCGGAGATCGCCCTGGAGCGGGCCGCCGGTCGACGCCTCGTACGCCTCGAGCCGGGCGCGGAGTTCGCCCGCCTGCGCCTCGGACATCAGGCGGATCGGGTGCACGTAGCCGTCGCGCCGGAATTGTTCCACCTGGGCGGATGTGAGGACCTTGGGCATGACTTTGGTACTACGCTGAAACTGCTGTGCCGGCTGGAAATTCCGGAATCCGGAATTCGGATTCCGGAATGGGAAGACTGGGATCTAGGGCGGGGAGATCGGGCCGGAGGTTACGAAGCGCTCGGTCCGCGCCTAGACATAGTGATCTCTGCGGTCCGGCGAGCGGCGGATCGTTTTGAAGTCGAGGTCGTGCACGGTCTTGATATAGCGCACCGAGCGGCTCTGGGAGCGCATCAGGATCGAGTGGGTGATGACCTTGCGGCCGATGAGCCTCACGCCGGGCAGCAGCGGACTGTCGCTGATGCCCGTGGCGCAGAAGATCGCGCTCGGGCTCGTGACCAGGTCCCGGGCGTAAAAGATGCGGCCGAGGTTGGCGGCGGCGGGCGTGGCGGCGATCTCGCGACGCTCGTCGTCGTCGCGCGGCCACATGCGGAGCTGCTGGTCCCCGCCGAGGGCGAGCACGCCGGCGGACGTCAGCACGCCCTCCGGCGAGCCGCCGATGCCCATGTAGAGGTCGATGCCGCTGTCGTGCAGCGAGGGTGAGACGGCCGCGGTGACATCGCCATCGCCGATGAGCCGGAGGGCGGCGCCGGCGGCGCGGACCTCGGCGATGATCCGCTGGTGGCGGGGCCGGTCGAGGACGACGACGTAGACTTGGCGGACTTTCTTGCCGAGGGCGGCGGCGACGCGCTCGAGGATCTGCGCCACCGGGGTGTCGAGGTCGAAGCGCAGGGCCGGGTCGCGGGCCATGGCGGCGGCCACCTCGGGCCCGTAGGCGAGCTTCTCGGAATAGAACGTCGGGATGTTGACCATGGCGGCCTCGGCGCCGTGCGGCACGTGGGCGGCGGCCATGACCGAGATGGAATTCGGCAGGCCCTTGGAGATGTTGGTGGTGCCGTCGATGGGATCGACGGCGATGTTGAAGCGCGGGGACGGAAACTTCCACGAGCCGATCTTTTCGCCGAGGAAGATGCCGGGGGCGTTGTCCTTGATGCCCTCGCCGATGACGACCTCGCCGCAGAAGTCGCTCTGCTCGAGCGTGCCGCGGATCGCGTCGCTGGCGGCGGCATCCGCGGACTCCTTGTCGCCGCGGCCGAGCCAGTCGATCGCGCTGAGGGCGGCATTCTCGGTGGCGCGGACAAAGTCGAACTGCAGCGAGCGCTCGGGATGGCGCTCGTTCGCGCTGAGATAGGGTTCGTCGTGCTTGGCAGCCATGGGGAACGGGGGTTGCGGCAAGGCTTGGAAGCCGGCCCGGGGTTGGCGACGCGAATGTGGCCGGGCCGGCGGCTATTAGGAGACCTCGCCACGGGGTCCAGCGGTCCGAACGCCGCTTATCGCAGCGGCAAAACCGGCCGTCGGAAACGCGTTGAACGCGCCGCCGGCGGGCGCCAGCGTCGGCCCATGTTCGCCCGGACCCTCGCCCGGATCACCTGCGCCCTGGGCGCGCTGTCGCTGACGGCTGCGGCGGCGGTGCCCTCGCCGTTCGAGGCCATCCATGCGCCCTACGAGCCGGCCCCGCCGCTGCTCCAGCGGCCCGGCTGCGGCGATGTCCTGGCCGGCGCGGTGGTCACGGCCTCGGGCCATGACGAGGAGCAGCGCGCCGAGTTCGTGCACGACGGCGCAATTGCCGACACGGTTCGCTTCTGGACCTCCAAGGTTTTTCCGTCGTGGGTGCGGCTGGATCTCCCGGAGCCGCGGACCGTGGCGCAGGTGAACCTCTACCTCCGCTCGCCCGGCACGCGCGTGTATCACTTCTGTCTCGAGGGCACCGAGGACGGCGCGGCGTGGCGCGTCCTGCACGACCAGCGCACGGGCGGCGCGCTTTTCCCGGCCGCCGGTCTGGAAATGGTCCTGGCCCAGCCGGCCCGCGTGCGGGCGCTGCGCCTGACTTTCACGGGCAGCTCCCGGCCCGACGAGGGGCCCTACGTGGTGGAAGTGGCGGGTTTTGCCACGCCGACGGGCCGGGCGCTCGCGGGTGCGGTGGGCTCGATCTACAGGCAGTACGACGGGAAGAACGTGCCCGCCGTCGACGACGCCGCGGGCTGGCGGGCGACGGCGTGGCGTGGTGAACGCGTGCATGGGCAGTTCGTCGTGTGGACCTCCGCCGCGCGGCTCGGCCTGCGGGCCGAGGTTTCGCCGCTGCGCGACGCCCAGGGACAGACGCTCCCAGCCGGGGCGGCGACGGTGCGGTTTGTCCGGCAGGTGCTGGCCGACGGCCGGCCCGTGGGCGACGTCCTCGACGACGCGGTGCGGGTCGACATGCTGGCGGGGTCCTTCCGCGCCCTCTGGCTCACAGTCGAGCCGCCGCGGGGCGCGCAGCCGGGCACGTACCGCGGCACGCTGACAGTCCGGGCCGACGGCACCGACCCGAAGGTGTTTCCGCTCGCCCTCGACGTCCTGCCGGCGACGCTGCCGGCGCCGCCGGACTGGGCGTTCCACCTGGACGTCTGGCAGCACCCGTGGTCGATCGCGCGGATGCACGGCGTGCGGCCGTGGAGCGACGAGCATTTCCGGATCATGCGCCCGTATCTCGAGGAGCTGGCACGGGCCGGCCAGAAGGTGATCACGACCACGATCACGCCGCGCCCGTGGGGTTCGCGGGACTACGATGACTACGGGACGATGGTGGAGCACGTGAAGCAGCCGGACGGCACGTGGTCGTTCGACTACACGGTGTTCGACCGTTACGTGGAGTTCGCGATGAGTTGCGGGATCACGCGGCAGATCAACTGCCTGTCGCTGCTGACCTGGTCGGGCCGCCTCGAGTACACCGACGCGGCGACGGGCGACCAGCGCTGGGCGATGTGCGAGCCAGGATCGGCGGAATTCGCCGACTACTGGGGCCCGTTCCTGCGCGACTTCGAGCGGCACCTCGCGGCCAAGGGCTGGCTGGAGCGCACCCGGCTGGGCGTCGACGAGGCCCCGGCGGCGATGATGCACGCGATGCTTGCGGTGGTGCGCACCTATGCGCCGCGGCTGAAGGCGGCGCTGGCGGGCAACCAGGCGCCCTCGCACTACACCGGCCTCGATCTTGCCGACTTCACGATCATCCTCGACCACGCCAGCGATGACCTGCTGCGCGACATCGCGCAGCGCCGGGCGGAGGGGCGGGTGACGACCTTCTACGTCTGCCTCGACCCGAAGCGCCCGAACACGTTCGTCACGAGCCCGCCGGCCGAGTCGGTCTGGCTGAGCTTCTACGCCGCGGTGAACGGCTACGACGGCCTGAGCCGGTGGGCGCTGACGACGTGGCCGGAGAACCCGCTGCGCGAGACCCTTTACTCGTGCCACCCGTGGCGCCGAGACCTGCCGCCGGGAGACGAGTTCCTGCTGTATCCCGGTCCGCGCGCGTCGGTCCACTGGGAGCTCCTGCGCGACGGGATCGAGGAATTCGAGAAGCTCCGGGCGCTGCGCACCCGACATGGGGGCGAGTTGCCGCCGGCGGTGGCGACGGCGCTGGCGGGATTCCGGGACCCGAAGCAGCTCGGCGACGACGCCGCCGTGCGCGGGCAGGTCGAGACGATGCGGGCCCTGATCGAGGACGCCTCGCGCTAGTTTGGGCTTTCGGACGGCGCGGCGATCGGATTTTGCCACGAAGGTCACGAAGCGCACGAAGGCCAGGCAGAACTGGTCTTCGTGATCTTCGCGTGCTTTGCGGTGACGCGAATCTTAGTCCGATCATCTTTGACCGCGAAGGCCGCTAGGGCCGTGAAGTGATCGGGCCTGGATTTTGGGGTGCTCGGTGCTCTCCGTGCTTACTCCGTGCGCTCCGTGGCGCCGCTTTGGCTGATTGGGTGAGCTGCGTGGTCATTGACCGTGTCATAAACTCCGCTCTACTGGGGCCAAACATCAACGCGGCCCCTGGCCGCCAACCCCCAATGTCTGCATCCGTTACCCCACCTACCAAGGGCGATGGCGAGCGTTCCGTCATCGACATGTCGAAAATGAACGAAGGGCAGCGCGCTGCCCTTCAGGTCACCGAGGCCGCCCGGGAGTCGCACGACGACATCAGTTTCGTCGCGCACCTCTTCATGGGCCGCTTCCGCCCGGGCAAGCTGTACCCGGTCACCGAGATTGATCCCGCCGAGAAGCCGCGGGCCGACCAGTTCCTGTCCGAGCTCGCCGCCTTCCTGAAGGCGAACGTGGACGCGGACGAGATCGACCGGACGGGCGAGATCCCGGACGACGTCATGGCCGGCCTCGCGCGCCTCGGCGCCTACGGGATCAAGGTGCCGCGCGAGTACGGCGGCCTCGGGTTCTCGCAGACGACCTACTGCCGCGCCTGCATGCTGATGGCCAGCCACTGCGGCAACATCTTCGCGCACATCTCGGTGCACCAGTCGGTCGGCGTGTCCCAGCCGCTCGTCCTGTTCGGGACCCCCGAGCAGAAGCAGCGCTTCCTCCCGCGGGTCGCGGGCGGCGAGCTGTCGGCGTTCGCGCTGACGGAGCCGGGCGTCGGCTCCGACCCGGCGCGGCTGACGACCGAGGCGGTGCCGGACGGCGACGACTACCTGATCACCGGCGAGAAACTCTGGTCCTCGAACGCCACGCGGGCGGGGCTCTTCATCGTGGTGGCGCGGACGCCGCCGAAAATCGTGGACGGCAAGCCGCGCACGCAGCTGACGGCGTTTGTGGTCGAGGCGAAGTCGCCCGGCGTCGAGATCCGGCACCGCTGCCAGTTCATGGGCCTGCACGCGCTGTACAACGGCGTGGTCGGGTTCACGAACGTGCGCGTGCCGAAGGCGAACATCGTGGGCGGCGAGGGCCGCGGCCTGAAGGTGGCGCTGAGCACGCTCAACGCCGGCCGCCTGTCGATTCCCGCCTCGAGCCTCGGGTCGGTGAAGCGCTCGCTCGCGATCGCGCGCGAGTGGGGCGCCGAGCGCATCCAGTGGGGCGTGCCCATCGGCCAGCACGCGGCGGTGGCGGACAAGATCCGCCGGATCGCGGCGCATGCGTTCGCCATGGAGGCGATGCTGATCGTGACCTCGCGCATCGTCGACCGCGACAAGAAGGCGGACATCCGCCTGGAGGCCTCGATGTGCAAGATGTGGGGCACCGAGAAGGCCTGGATGTGCCTTGACGACATCATGCAGGTCCGCGGCGGGCGCGGCTACGAGAACGTCGCCTCGCTCAAGGCCCGCGGCGAAAAGCCCCATCCGGTGGAGCGCATGATGCGTGACAGCCGCGTGGCGATGATCTTCGAGGGTTCCTCGGAGATCATGCGGCTCTTCATCATGCGCGAGGCGCTCGACCCGCACCTCAAGGTGGCCGGCATCGCGCTCAACTCCGAGCGCCCGTGGGGCGAGCGGCTGCGCAGCGCGTGGGCCGCGGCGAAATTCTACGCCCTGTGGTACCCGGCGCAGTGGCTACCGTTCGGCGGCGGCGCCCCGGCCGACATGCATCCCCGGCTCGCGGCGCATTTCACGTGGGTCGCCGGCCGGAGCCGGCGGCTGGCGCGGGCGCTGTTCCACCAGATGGTCCGCCACGGGCCGAAGCTGGAGAAGCGGCAGGTGCTGCTGGGCCGGATGGCGGACATCGGCGCGGACCTCTTCGCGTTGGCCGCGAGCTGCGTGTACGCCCAGAAGCTGCTGGGCGAGGGCGAGGCGGAGGCGAAGGTGCTCGCGGTGGTCGACGATTTCGCCGCCCTGGCGGCGACCCGCATCGAGCAGGGGTTCGCCGGCGTGGCCCGCAACGCCGACCAGCACGGCTACGACCTCGCGCAGCAGGTGATCAAGGGCGAGCACACCTGGCTCGAGCGCGGGATCACCTGAGCCGGGATCCGGACCGAGAGGGCCCGACCTGCGGGCGTGGCCTGGAGTCAACAGCCTCCTCACGTCGGCTGCTACGATCGATCCGGTAGTAGCCAACGGAAGGAGGCTGTGCGCCCGACCGGTGCGGGCCGGGATCGGCGCCGGGGCTGAAATTTCGGGCCCCGGCGCGCAGGTAGTACTTGTCGGGTCGGGGCGGCGTTCCACGATGACGCCGTGCCTGTCCCGACCCCGTTCCCGCGCCGCGCGCCCCGTTGGCGGTGGTGCCTCCTGCTGTTCGTCCCGCTGGCGGCGCCGGCGTCCGACGACGTGCGGGACGCGTGGCGGCTGGTGGCGGACCACCTCAACCGTGATGCCGCGGTGCGGCTGAGCCGCAGCCGGGAGTCCCAGACGCGGGCGCGGCGGCTGGCGGAGGCCACGGTGGCCATCGACGCGCAGCCGGTGACGCAGGAGCGGCTGCGCGCGGCCGAGGCGGAGCTGGCGGCGCTGGCCGCGGGCGACGACGAGATCGCGGCGGCGGCGGGCTACCTGCGCGGCCGGCTGTACCAGGTTCATTTCCAGCAGCTCGACCTGCCCCGCGCCGCGGCGCTCTACCGGGAGCTGGCCGACCGCCAGCCGCGGAGCCACTGGGCCCAGCTGGGCCTGGTGAAGCTCGGCCTGCTGACGCTTTACGCCCTGCCGGAGCCGTCCGCGCCGGCGGAGCGGATTGCCGCCGCCGCCGCCCTCCGGCCGCGGCTGCAGGAGAAGGAGCTGGGGCGCGACCTCGACCTCCAGCTGGGCCGCGCGGTGCTGTTCTACGGACTGCCGCCCGCGCAGGCGCTGCCGCACCTCCTCGCGGCGGACCGGGCCGGCGGCCTGATCGGGCAGGCCTACGAGGACCTGATCGTGATGATCGGCGAGCTGTCGATGCGGACCGGCGACTACGCGCAGGCGCGCGCGTACTTCGAACGCTACGAGCGGGAGGTCAGCTATAACATGCGCGTCGTGACCGTGCGGCGGCGGCTGGAGGAGCTGGCGGCGCTGGAGCGGGCCGCGCGGGAGGCGAAGCGATGAGCTCCCGAATCCGCGCCCGCCTCGGGGTGGCCATTGCGGTGGGCTGCTACCTGCTCGCCACCTACTGGGTCTTCACCCGCTCGGCGCCGTTGGTCAGCCAGCGCCCGGTCACGATCCGCGTGGCGCACTGGCAGATCGAGAAGGGCCCGCCCGAGGGCCTCGACGCGGTCATCCGCCGCTACGAGCAGCTGAACCCGCGGGTGAAGGTCGAGCAGGTGCTCGTGCCGGGCGGCGGGCCGGTCTACCGCCAGTGGCTCCGCTCGAACCTGATCGGCGGGACCGGCGTCGACCTCCTCGAATACGGCTACTGGCTCGACGGCATGACGGACATCCCGGCGCGGTACTTCGCCCCGATCACGAAGGAAATGCTCGAGCCGAACCCCTACAACCGCGGCACGCCGCTGGAAAAGGTGCCGTGGTCCGAGACCTTCACCGACGGGCTGATCGTGCAGCAGGTGACGGCCCCGGTGCCCGGGCAGTTTTACGCGGCGACGCTGACGGAGGTTTCGACCCGCCTCTTCTGCAACCGGGACCTGCTGCGGGAGATCACGGGTGGCACGAAGATGCCGACGACCCTGAAGGAGCTGCGGACGCTGTCGGCGCAGGTGCGGGCGTTCGCGGCGCGCACCGGCCGGCCCGTCTACACCCTGGCGGGCTCGCGCGACAACGCGAACTGGCTCCTCCAGTTCCTGATGCAGGGCGCGATGATGCCGCTGAGCCAGCGCAACGACCGCTTTGGCACCCTGGCATTGAACGCGTGGGACGAGCTGGGCCACTACCTCGAAGGCCGCTGGACCTACGACTCGCCCGAGGCGCGGGCGGGGCTCGAGCTGATGCGCGAGATCAGCCTGAACATGAAGCCGGGCTTCCTGCAGTCGATGCGGGATGCCGCGACGCAGGAGTTCCTGCGCGGCGACTCGCTGTTCATTTTTGCGGGAACCTGGGACGGCACCAGCCTCCGCACCCTCGCGTCATTTCCGGTCGACGTGATCAGGTTCCCACAGCCGACCCCGGACGACCCGGTGGTCGGGAAATTCTACTACGGCCCCTACGCCGACGGCGGCGGCGGCACCTCGATGGAGCTGTACCTCAACAAGCAGAGCCCGCACCCGCAGGAGGCAATCGATTTCCTGCGATTCGCGAGCAGCATCGAGGGCAACCAGATCTTCACCGACCACAGCGGCTGGCTGCCGGCGACGCGCTTCGTGAAGGTGCCGGAATCCATCCAGGCGTACGTCACGCCGCGCGACTGCTTCACCTTCGGCATGCCGTACACGATCATCGGCTCGAATGTCGCGGCGTCGCTGGACCGCAACATGCACCTGCTGACCGGCCCGGTGGGCAGCGTGGACAAGTTTGTCGAGGCGATGGCGACCGTGATGCCGTCGGCGGTCCGGGTCGACCTGCAGAAGGAGATCAGCAACCGCTTCCTCGCGATCCGGCCGCAGGATCTGCAGATCACGGCCCTGGGCGAGCTGGCGCGGGGCACGCCGGAGGACCGCGAGCTGCCGCAGTCGCGCGAGCGCCTCGAGAGCTCGCAGACCCAGACCGAGGCGCTGATCTATCAGATGCAGCTGCAGCTGGCGCGCGCCGGGGAGGAAGGAAGCGGCAGGCGGTAGGCTGTAAGCGGTAGGCGAAAAGCGATAGGCGCTAGGCGGTAGGCCCGGAACCAGACCGTTGTTGGCCGCAAAGAGGCACAGAAGGCGCAGAATCGCTGAGCGCTGATTGCGCTGACTGCGAATCGCCGATTCTGCGCCTTCTGTGCCTTTTTGCGGCCAACGAAAACGAATCCGAGCCTACCGCTTACAGCTTACCGCCTACCGCTTCTTGCCCTACCGCCAAGAAAACCTGCGAATATTCCAAAAGCCGCGCTTGTCCGGCGCGGGCAAATTTCCACGATGGGGCGGTGCTTTCGGTTCCGCGGTGTTTGAGTCTCTGTCTTTTTTGCGTGCCTGTGGTCGCATGCTCGGCTGGGACTGCCGGGAACGACTGGAACTCCCTGGCCAACCTGCGCACCCGGGACGTCCTCCGGGCGCTGCCGGAGGGCGGGGGCTCGCGGCCCGAGCGGCTGGCCTGGGCGGCGGCGGAGCTGGGTGACCAGCCGGTGACGGAGGGCAATCTCCAGGCGGCCGAGCGCGTGCTCGCCGAGCTGGCGGGGGGCGACGACGCGATCGCGCCCGAGGCGGCGTACCTGCGGGCCCGCATCTACCAGCTGCACCGGGCGACGCCGGACTATGCGCGGGCGGCGGCGATCTACCAGGAACTGGCGGAGCGCTGGCCGCGCAGCCATTGGGCGCAGCTCGGCCTGGTGAAGCTTGCCTTGCTGGAATTGTACCTGTTGCCGGGCGCCGCGAAGGAGGAGGACCGGATCGCGACCGCCGAGAAACTGCTGGCCCGCGTCGAGGAGCCGCCGTTGCGGCGCGACCTCCAGCTGCAGATCGGCCTCGCGGGAATCGCGCTCCGCGTGCCGATCGCGCGCTTCCTCCCGCACCTGGTGGCCGCGGCCCGGTTCGGCGGCATCGGCGGCTCGGCCCGCGAGGACATCCTCGTGCAGATTGGCGTGCTGTCGTCGCGCTGCGGCGAGTGGGCCCAGGCGAGGGAGTTCTTCGAGCGCTACCTTCAGGAATTCCCGCGCAACGCCCGGGCGTTCGCGGTGCGGGAGCGGCTGGCCGAGGTGAACCGCCATCTCGCGCCGGAGGGCGGCCCATGAGATTCCGTCGCCGTCACCTCAGCCTCTGGTTCCTCCTCCTCGCTTACGGCGCGGCCTGCTGGTGGGTGTTCACGCGGTCGACGCCGGTGTGGCGGCGCCGACCGGTGACGATCTACTTTGCGCACTGGCAGATCGAGCGCGGCCCGCCGGCGGGAATCGACGCGGTCATCCGCCGCTACGAGGAGCTCAACCCGCGCGTGCATGTCGTGCAGCTCGCGATCCCCGGCGGCACGATCTACCCCCAGTGGCTGCGCTCGAATCTCGCCGGCGGCACCGGTGCGGACCTGCTCGAGTGGGGCTCGTGGGTGCCCGGGACGAAGGACATTCCGGCGCGCTACTTCTCGCCGCTCACCAGCGAGCTCGCCAAGCCGAACCCCTACAACCGCGGGACCTCGCAGGAGAAGATCGCGTGGCAGGACACGTTTCACGACGGCCTCCTCGCGCCGCGGCGCGAGTCGCCGGACCCCGGCCAGATCTACGCGGTCAACCTGACGGAGCACTCGCTCCGCCTGTTTGCGAACGCGGGGCTGATGCGCCAGATCGCGGGCCGGGTCGTGGAACTGAAGACCTTCGACGACCTGCGCCGCCTGCTGGTCCAGGTCCGGACCTACGCGCAGCGCACCGGCCAGCCGATCTCGGGCATCGCGGGCAGCCGCGACACGACCCGCGCGCTGGTGGAGCCGCTGCTGGTGCCGACCATGCTCCGTGAGGTGTATGCGATGGACGAGGGCGGCCAGCTTTTCCTCTACAACCGGCAGCTGCTCGCGGGCTACCTCGAGGGCAAGTGGCGCTATTCCGACCCGGCGGTGAAGGCGGCGCTGGGCCTGATCCGCGAGGTCACGGACGCGATGAAGCCGGGCTTCCAGCAACTGCGGCGCGACGACGCGATGCTCGAGTTCCTGCGGGGCCAGGCCTTGTTCTTCTTCTACGGCACCTGGGACGCGACGAGCCTGCACCAGCTGGCCTCGTTCGAGATCAAGACGTACAAGCTGCCGCCGGTGACCCCGGACGACCCGAAAGTCGGGCCGATGGTCCTCGGCATCATGGGCGAGGGCATGGGCGAGACCGGCCTCTCGATGTACCTGAACAAGGACAGCGCGCATCCGGCCGAGGCGCTCGATTTCCTGAAGTTCATCACCAGCGTGCCGGGCAACCAGATCTTCACCGACCACAGCCTGTGGCTGCCGGCGGTGAACGGCGTGGTCGTGCCTGAGCCGATCCGGAACTTCCGCGACTACCTCCAGGGTTACGCCTTCGGGCAGGCGCCGATCGACGCCATCGGGTCGGAGGCGAGCATGGAATGGGACCGGCACTTCTACGAGCTGATCGGCGAGCAGGGCAGCGTCGACCGCTTCGCGGCGACGATGGACCGGCTGGGGCCGACCGCGATCCGGACCGACCTGACGAGCGAGCTGCGCAACACGCTCCTGCTCGTGAAGCCCCAGGACGTGCAGATCGTCGGCTGGGCCGGGCTGGCGGGCGACGCCGCCCGCACCCGTCAGTCCGAACTCGAGATGGGCCAGACGATGTCGGAGGGCCTGGCGCTGCAGATGCGCCGGGTGCTGGAGAAGACGGCGAACTGAGCGCCGCCACGCGCCGCTCAGTTCGCCATTCGAAGTTCGGAGATCGCAGTTCGACTTCGGGCGGGCAAGAAACGGGAAAATGTGGGCGGGGTGCCCTTACCCCGCTTGGGCAAGGCGGGTGAGGGCACCCGCCCCACACCCGGATGATGGAACTCGCCGAACTCCGATCTGCTGAATCGCGGCCGTTCGGCCTCGCCTCAGCAGATCATCCCCTGCTTGGCGCGCAGGGTGTGGCCGGACGGGTTGCTGCCGACCCAGCGCGGATCGATGGGCTGGCTGGCGCGCTGGTAGCGCGTGTCCGAGGACAGCCGGACGAAGTCGGTCTGGTTGTCGATGGAACCGTGAATCAGCGTCATGCAGAAGGTGAGCAGGTCACCCATGCGGTACTCGCTCGTGAGCCAGCGGCCGCCGAGTTTCTGGCGGAGCGTGAACGGGTTGGTCGAAAGGTGCCCGGGATGGCTCCAGCCGCCCTGGTCCCGGACCTTCTGCGCTTCGCGCGGCCGGTTCTCGCAGTAGAGATCGACGTCGACCTCGAGATAGTTGCGCAGCCGGGTTGCCTGCCGGTGGGAATGTTCGAGCACCATCAGCCCGCCGAGTTCGAGCGAGACATCGCCGTACGGAATCCACGCGGTGAGCAACTGGTGGGTGCCGCGGCCCATGTAGACGAGATCGCAGTGGGGCGGGGTGCCCTGGCCGCGGCCGACGGCCCGAAACCACTTGTTGTCGAAGTGGCGCACCGGCTCGCCGAAGAGGCGCGTGTAGAAGCCGAGCAGCTCGGGGCCAAAGACCACGCGGTCAATCGCGGCGTTGTCCTTCGCGAGATCGCCGCGGTAGCCAAGCTCGCGGTCCGGCCGGCGGCGGGCCTCGATCGCCGGGTAGGCGGGATCGAGCGTGCCTTCCGCGGCCAGCCGTTCGGTCACGGCCGCGCGGCCGGCCTGGATCAGGTCGCGGTCGAAGAATCCGGGGATGTAGAGGTAGCCGTCGTCCGCCAGGCGGCGGTTGAGCTCGGCGACATCACCCACGCAGTCGGCCGAGGCGCGGAGCTCGCCAAAGGCCTCGGGCGAGAGATCGAGCTCATGCTTGTGGGAGTAGAGCGGGAGGGAGGAAACCATGGCGGAAGTGACGAGGGGCGAGAGGAGGGGCGAGTGATGGAGGCTTAGCGTTTTTGGCCGGGCAGGGGGGTGTCCCACTTGCCGTTGTAGCGGATGGAGAAGGCCGTGATCCCGCGCTTGGCGTCCCACACCAGGTCGGTCTTCTCGTTGCGGGCCTTGGCGACGAGCGCGGCGAGCTTGAGGATGGTGAGGCCGCGGATCGGGGTGCCGTTGAGGCCGACCAGGGAGTCGCCGACGCGGAGGCCGAGCCGGGAGCCCATGCCGTCGTAGTCCACCGCGGTGACCTTGGCGTCGAGAATCGGGTCGTTGAGCGGGTCGCCGAGACGCTCGCCGGCGAGTTCGAAATGCACCTCGATCGACGGAAAGATCTGCTCGCGCACGTTGAACGGCGGGAGCTTCTCGACGCGTTCAGGCGGCGCGGCGCGGCGGTCGGCCGCGCCGGCGGCGGGTGCGAGCAGGACGAACGCGGCCAGGACGGATCCAAGCAGGCGCATCGGACGGGAGCGGTCGCCGGCTTCCGGCACGGCGTCAGTGCTGCATCTCACTCTCGAGCTGCGTGCGGGTCACCTGGCCGTTGCGGAACGTCACGTGCAGCGTGTCGGATGGGAGGTCGGGCACATCGAGCGAAGTCTGGGCGGTGCCCTTCTGGCCCGTCGCGGAGAGGCTCGAGGCGTTGCGCGGCGAACTGCTGGAATTGACGGTGCCGTAGTACTTGCCGCCCGAGTTGTCGACGCTCGCCTGGGCGCTGTATTGCGCGACCGGCGGATAGTAATTCGAATAGGTCCAGATGGTCTCCTGGCCGTCGGCGGAGGTGACGATCTTCGAGGGCTTCCCGAGTGCCATGTAGACCATGTCCGTGGAGTAGCCCGGGTTGACGAGGCCGGACTGGATGTCGCGCTGTTGCCAGGGCTCGAGGCTGTTGAACAGGGCCGACTTTTCCTGAATCCGGGCGGTGACCCCCGAGGATTCACAGCCGACGAGAAGAAGCAGAGCCAGCAGGGCTCCCACTGGGGCGAGGTACTTTTTCATGGTGGGGACGAGGAAGAATGCATCAGGCCGGGTCGGATGAACAGGCCGAAGTTCCCTTGGCGATGCGGTAATATTCAGCCGACGGCATGGACCTGCTGCAACTTTCGGGGCGCGGAGGTGTTCTGGGGGCATGAAGACTTTCCTGAAGATCATCCTGTTCACCCTTCTGGTGCTGGTGCTGCTCAAGCTGTTCCCGATCCTGCTCGCCCCTGCGATCCTGGCGGCCGCCGTCATGCTGGTCCTGGGCGCGGTGGCGCTGGCGGGACTTGGCGCGGTGGTAGCCACCGGTCTTTCTGTCGCGCTGGTCGTGCTTGCACTCGTGCTGGCGGCGGCTGCCGTCCTGTCGCCGATCTGGGTGCCGGTCCTTGCGCTCATCGGCCTGGTCTCGCTCCTGCGCCGCCGGCCGAAAGCGGCCTGAGGCGGAGCCAGGCGGTCAAAAGTCGAAGGTCGAAGAGTCGAACGTCGCGAGGCGAGTAGTCGGCCGGGTCCACCGGACGGCTTCCGTCTGCCGGGTTTCACGGGCTCTGCTACTCGTCTCCTCGACCCTCGGCCTTCGACTATCAGATTTCCGGCTCAGCCGGTACGCTTTCGGGCTCGCGGCGTTCGGAGCGCGCCCTTTGCTGGGACCCCATGCCCGAACCGCTTCCCTCCCGCGTCATCGCCGACATTTCGTTTGTCGGCCGCGGCGGCGGGCTGGTGAAGAACCTCGACGGGTTCAAGAAGGGCCACCACACGGTGCCCGATGCGGCGAATGCCGTGACCAATGGCTTCCTCGCCAAAATCGCCGAGCCCGAGCTGGCGGCCGAGGCGGAGCGGCTGTTCCAGGATGCCCGCGCCCGGCTCGGCTACAAGCGGCGCGAGGCCGCGCTCTCCCGGGCGCCGGGATCGGCGCTGCTGACCACCAAGCACTTTACGATTGAGATCACGTACGCTCTCGAGGCGGCCGCGCCGGAGCGCTATGTTGTCACCACGACCCTGCGCGGGCTGCAGGGGGCGGACCTCGTGCAGACGGAGGAATTCTCGGCGCTCTTCGCCGGCGCGTTCGCGGAGATCTCCTTCGCCCTGCGCCAAGGGGCCCGCGTTGAGCAGGTCGTCGACTTGATTGAGGATCTCGACGGCGCGGCGGCCATGACGGTGACCTACCCGTCGGACTGTCGCGAGTGCACGATCCGCGTCCCCGGCGTCGCGGCCGAAGTGCACTGCACCGGCGCGGCGCTGGATCTGGTTTTTCCGCGACCCGGTTCGCCGCGCGAACTTCTGACAGAATTTGCGGCGGTGCGTTCGGCGTTCGCCGTGAGCCAGGAACTGGCGGGTCTCATCGGCTAGTTTGGTTTTCTATCGGTGATATTCGATCACGCGTGAGGCGCGATGAGGTTTCTTTTTTTGACCACGGAATTCACGGATCGCGCGGATCAAGGCACCAAGCGAATCCACGCGGCACGCGCGCTGAGTTGAACTCAGCCCGCGTGCCGCGTGGCCGGGTGGAGCTGAAGACCTGAAGCCCGGGCACAGAGCCCTCAGGCTGTCAGCTTCATCAAGGGCGAGCGGACCGAGGTGTGGCGATCACGCCGCGCCTCGGTCCGCGAGCAATCGCCTGCGGATTGATCCGTGCGATCCGTGAATTCCGTGGTCAAAAAAATCCCCCGCCCTGTCCGCAACCGAGCCAATCCGCAGCGACACGCCGCATGGAGCGCATGAAGGAGCGCCGGATGGGCGAGCTTCGTGCGCTTTGTGACCTTCGTGGTAAATACCAGCCCTGATTCTCTTGATCAGCCCTGAACGGGGAAAATTCACGGCGAAATCACTCGCGCAGCCCTTGGCGCCGAATAAGGCGGAGGGATGTTGTTTGCCCCATTTGCCGGTGAGGGAGTCTGCCGCCGCGTGGCCAACCCGGCGGCGCGGCCGGGCACACCCAACATGGAGCCCCGTCATGCGCTCGATGGCGCGGCGTGGCTCTGGCATCCGGACCTGCCGGCCAACACCCCGGGCTGCGTCCTGTTTCGCTTGGCGGTGAAATCGGCGTGCGCTGAGACCGTGCGACTGCAGGTCAGCGCCGACCTCTGCTTCGTGCTGGCGCTCAACGGCGCCGTCATTGCGCGGGGCCCCGACACGGGCGACGTGACGCACTGGTCGTTCGCGACCTACGAGCTGAAACTCGGCGCCGGTGTCCATCGCCTGGAGGCGGCGGTGTGGTGGGCGGGCATCCCGCAGGCCCCGGAAGGCCGGATGACCTGGCGCGGCGGTTTTGCCTGCGCCGGGCTCGGGGCGGCGGCGGAACGGCTCACCACCGGTGTGGCCCCGTGGCGCGCGGCGCGGCTCGACGGCCTCGAGTGGGGTCCGAAGCTCGCTCGTTCCTATCATGTGATCGGCGGCGCCGGCCGCCTCGACCTTGGCCGCCTGGACCCGCGCCGGGCCCGCTGGGTGAAGCCGGCGGTGGTGCGGCCGCGGATCGACGCCCACCCGTGCGGTCTGATCGCACCGGGCTGGTGCCTGGAGCCGTCGGGCCTGCCCGAGCAGCGGCACGACCTCTGGCGCGGCGGGCGGGTGCGCGGCCGGCGGCCGCGCTGGACGGCGGCCCCGAGCGTGCGCTTTGGCGCGGAGCCGACGGCGGCGGCGACCGCCGGCTGGACCCGGTTGTTGCGGGACGGCGTGCCGTTGACGCTGCCCGCGCGCCATGCCGAGACGGTGTTGATCGATACCGACGACTACCTGTGCGGCTATCCGATGTTGGAATTTTCCGGCGGGGCCGGCACGCAGCTGCGGATCGAGTGGGCTGAGTCGCTGTTCGACCGCGAGGATCCGACGATCGACAACACGCCGGGACCGAAGGGGGACCGCGGGGCCGTGGCCGGAAAGCACTTCGTGGGCTTTGGCGACATGTGGGAACTCGGCGGATCCGGTCGCCGGTGGACGAGCAGCCCGTGGTGGCGGGCGGGCCGCTACCTCATGGTAAGCGTGAAGGTGGGACGTAGGCCCCTGACCCTGCATGCGCTGGCGGTCGAGCGCACCGGCTTTCCGCTGGAGCCGACGATGAAATTCAGGGCGGACGACCCGACGCTGGCGCCGGTGATCGAGCTCAGCGAGCGGGGGCTGCGGGCGTGCATGCACGACGTGTTCGTCGATTGTCCGTATTACGAGCAGATGATGTACGTGGCGGACACGCGCATCCAGATGCTGCTCGCGTACACGTTCGCGGGCGACGACCGGCTGCCGCGGCGCGGCATGGAACTCTTCGACCTCTGCCGGGGACGGCGCGGCTATCCGGCGATGCGGCACCCGTCATTCCTGCGTCAGGAAAGCGCGACGTTCGCGATGATCTGGCCGTGGATGATGCACGACTTCGCCCTGTGGCGGGACGACCCGGCGTGGCTGCGACGGCGCATGTCAGGACTGCGGGCGCTGATGGAGGCGCTGCAGACCGAGCGCGATGCGGACGGCCTGCTGGCGAGTCCTCCGGGCTGGCTGTTCATGGACTGGGTGCCGGGCTGGTTTGCGGGCTGGGCGCCGGGCCAGCGCGAAGGCCGGCGCTCCGGGCTGGTCAATCTTCAGTACCTGCTGACCCTGCAGCGCGCCGCGGACCTCGAGTCGTGGGTGGGTGATGCGCGCCTGGCGCAGCGTTGGTCTGAGCAGGCGGCCGGGTTGGCGGCGACCCTTGAGCGCACGTTCTGGGACAAGCGGCGCGGCCTGTGGGCCGATGACGAGTCGCACGCGACCTTCAGCCAGCACGGCCAGGCGATCGCGGTCATCGCCGGCCTGCGCGTGCCGGATCCGTCGCGCTGGGCGGATGCGGTGGGCAACGGTCTCGCCGCCGCGACGATCTACTTTCAGCATTACCTCTTCGAGGCGCTGGGTCGGGCCGGTCGCGGCGATCTGGTGCTGGAGAAACTCGCGATGTGGCGCGGGCTCGTAACGCAAGGCTTCAAGACACCGGTCGAGAGCCCGGAGCCGGCGCGATCCGACTGTCACGCCTGGGGCGCGCATCCGGTGTTTCACCTGCACGCCACGATTGCTGGCATCCGGCCGACCGCGCCCGGGTTCCGCGCGGTGCGAATCGCCCCTCAGCCCGGCAGCCTGACCAGGCTCGAGAGCGAACTGCCGCACCCGCGCGGCATGATCCGCCTGCGGGCGGAGTTCACCAGTGGCCGGGTCGAGGCCACGGTGGAGCTGCCACCGGAAACAGACGGCGTGTTCGTATGGGGCGGCACCGAGGCCGCGCTTCGACCAGGTGCGCAGACGGTTCGGCTCGGGTGACTAAAGTCCGGATTCCGGAATTCGGATTCCGGAATTGCTCCGCAATCCGAATCCCGAATTTTGAATCCGGAACTCCGTCGGCTTACGACCGCCGACCGCTTACTTGATCATGTCGGCGACGAACGCGCGTTCCTCGACGAGTTCCTTGTTGGTCGCGGCGAGCTTGGACTTGGCGAAGTCGTCCATTCGGTAGTCGCTGATGACGGCGTAGGAGCCGGGGCTGGTGGTGCGGACCGGCATGCCGGCCCAGACGTTGGCGTCAAAGCCGTAAAGGCCGTTGGACTTCACGGCGACTGAGTGGATGGCGCCCGGGGTGACAAGGGAGCGCACATGATCGACGAGGGCGTTGGCGGCCGAGGCGGCCGAGGAGGCGCCGCGGGCGGCGATGATGGCGGCGCCGCGCTTGCCGACGGTCTCGCAGAACGGGCCCTGCAGCCAGGCGGAGTCGGTGATGACCGACGTGGCGGGCCGGCCGTTGATCGTGGCGTGGGCGAACGCCGGGAACATGGTCGGACTGTGGTTGCCGTAGATGAAGATGTCCTTCACGGCGGTCAGGTCGACGCCGGCCTTCTTCGCGAGCTGCGACTGGGCGCGGTTCTGGTCGAGGCGGACCATGGCGGTGAAGCGCTCGGGCGGGAGCCGCTTGGCCTGGCTGGCGGCGATCATGCAGTTCGTGTTGGCGGGATTGCCCACCACGGCGACGCGCGCATCGGCGGCGGCGACGGCGTCGATGATCTGGCCCTGCGCGATGAAGATCTTGCCGTTGTCCTTGAGGAGATCGGCGCGCTCCATGCCCGGACCGCGCGGCTTGGCGCCAACGAGGAGGCACCAGTTGGCGTCCTTGAAACCGACTGCGGGGTCGGAGGTCTGGACGATACCCTTGAGCAGCGGGAACGCGCAGTCATCGAGCTCCATCGCGACGCCCTCGAGGGCCTTCAGGGCCTTCTCGATCGGGGCCTCGATGAGCTGCAGGATGACAGGCTGCTCGGGCCCGAACATCGCACCGGAGGCAATGCGGAAGAGGAGGGAGTAGCCGATCTGGCCGGCTGCACCTGTGACGGCGACGCGGATTGGGGATTTCATAAGAAGGGTGAAACTTAACGGTGAAGAATCCGAAGGACAGAAAGAATTTCAGCGGGAGCGGAAGGAAACCGGCACAGGAGATAACGGAGGGCGGCACCACTCATCGTCGCTAATCCACATCAATTTGGCCCGAACCTATTAGCGTGGATTGGTGCTGATTAGTGGTTTCCTAAACTCCGTTGCCTCCTGTGCGGTCTTGCCCGGCTCCGCTTACTTGAAGCGCGGGGCGAGGGCGGTGTGGAGTTCCCGGACCAGCTTTTCAGTGGTCGGCCAGTCGATGCAGGCGTCGGTGATCGAAACACCGTAGCGCAGCTTGTCCTTGGCCACGGGGAAGGGTTGATTGCCGGCGCCGAGGTTGCTCTCGATCATGGCGCCCATGATCGATGTGTTGCCGGCGGCGACCTGCTGCAGGAGCTCGCGCATCACCTCGGGCTGGCGCTCGGGCTGTTTCGCCGAGTTGTCGTGTGAGCAATCGACCAGGATGGATTTGGACAGACCGGCTTTCGCGAGCAGCTGTTCGGTCTGGGTGATGTGCGCGGGCGAGTAGTTCGGTCCGGTGGCGCCGCCGCGGAGCACGATATGGCAATCGGGATTGCCTCGCGTGACGATGGCGGACGCGGAGCCGTCGAGATTGATGCCGAGGAACGTGTGCGGCTGGGCGGCGGCCTTGATGGCGTTGATGGCCGTCGCGATGGAGCCGTCGGTTCCATTCTTGAAACCGAGCGGCATCGACAGGCCGGACGCCATCTGGCGGTGCGTCTGCGACTCGGCAGTGCGGGCGCCGATGGCGGACCAGCAGATCAGGTCGGCGATGTACTGCGGCGTGATGGGATCGAGTAACTCGGTGGCGGTGGGCAGACGGAGATCAAGCACGTCCCGCAGGAAGGTCCGCGCCATTCGCAGTCCGGCCGCAATGTCGTGCGAGCCGTCGAGATGCGGGTCCATGATCAGGCCCTTCCAGCCGACCGTGGTGCGGGGCTTCTCAAAGTACACCCGCATCACGACCATCACGCGGTCGGAAACCTCCTTCGCGAGAGTCGACAGCTTCCGGGCGTAGTCCCGGCCAGCGTCGAGGTCGTGGATCGAGCACGGCCCGACAATCAGGAGGAATCGCTTGTCGTCGGTGAAGATCAGTCGGTGAATTTCGCGGCGGGCCTGCGTGACGAAGTCGGCCTGGGCATCGCTCTTGGGCAGCTCGGCGAGCAGGGCCGCCGGCGAGGGCAGGGCACGGGTCTCGACGACATTGATGTCCGATGTTCTCTGCATGAACCGCCAGCTTGGAACCGGCGCCACACGCGGCGCAAGCCCTACGACCGTCAGCCAGACTGCGCTCGATCGGCCCGCAGGAAATCACGCGCAATCACTCGCCAGCCGGAGAAATCCGTATAAAAAAGTGGCCGGCCACTTACCCCTAAGTGGCCGGCCTTTGCTTTCTTAGTTACCCCAAAACTCCCGCTAGGCGGGAGAAGTGTTCAAATTGATGAGTTGATAGGTACCGTATCTATCGGCATCGTCAACTAAAAGTTATCAAAATCTCTCACTTTTTTTGGCTAAATGCAT
>JAFEGX010000037.1 GCA_018239675.1 Verrucomicrobiota bacterium | reverse complement strand
CACGAAAAACGCGTCGGCATCAAGGTGGATAATGACCGGCAGGGCCATGCCGCCAATCTGACCCGTCCCACGCCGGTGTCACGTAATACGTGACACGAGCGTGTTGAGCGGCGCCCTTTCAGTGCCAGCGGGCGGGCTCGTCTCACCACGAAGGTGACGAAGAACCTGAAGAGCGAACCAACTCGGGCAGTCATGGCATCGTCGCAAACCCCGGTCGGGCTGCGAATGGCGCAAGCCCTAGTGCGCGGACCAGCGCCGGAGCGCTGCGCCGGTCAGGGAGGCGGCGCAGGCTTCCACTTCGGCGCGGGTGCCTGCGCAGACCAGCTGGCCGCCGTCGCGCCCGCCGCCGGGACCAAGGTCGATGATCCAGTCCGCCAGGGCGACCACGTCGAGGTTGTGCTCGATGACGATCACCGTGTGGCCCTGGTCGCGCAGGCGGAAGAGCAGGTCCATCAGCTTCTGGATGTCGACCCAGTGCAGGCCGGTCGTCGGCTCGTCGAGGATGTAGAGGGTGCTGCCCGCCGCCCGCCGGCTGAGCTCCAGCGAGAGCTTCAGGCGCTGCGCCTCGCCGCCCGACAGCGTCGTGGCGGACTGGCCGAGGGTGAGGTAGCCGAGGCCCACGGCGTCGAGCGTCGCGAGCTTGTCGATGACGCGGGGAATATGACGGAAGAGCCCCATTGCCTCGCGGACGGTCAGGTCGAGGACGTCGGCGATCGACTTGCCGTGGAACAGGACCTCGAGGGTCTCGCGGTTGAACCGCCGGCCCTCGCAGCTCGGGCACGGCGCGTAGGCGTCGGCCATGAACTGCATGTCGAGCTTGATCGCGCCGTCGCCCTGGCAGCGCTCGCAGCGCCCGCCGCGCACGTTGAACGAGAAGCGGCTCGACTTGTAGCCGCGCACCTTCGCCAGCGGCACCTGCGCATAGAGGTCGCGGAGGAGCGGCAGCAGGTCGACATACGTGGCGGGATTCGACCGCGGGCTGCGGCCGATCGGTTCCTGGTCCACCTGCACGAGCTTCTCGAAGAAATCGAGGTTCTCGATGTGGCGGTGCGGCCCGGGCAGGGTCTTCGCGCCGTTCAGCTTTCGCGCGGCCGCAGCCGCGAGAATGTCGTTCACCAGCGTGCTCTTGCCCGAGCCGCTCACACCGGTCACGCACGTCAGCAGTCCCGCGGGAAAGCGCACGTCGATCCCGCGCAGGTTGTTCGCCCGCGCCTCGCGCACCGTCAGCCAGGCGCCGTCGGGCTGCTTGGTCTTCGCGTCCTTCACGATCCCGAGTTTCCGGGCGAGGTAGGGTCCGGTGCGGGAAACCTTGGCCGAAAGCTGCATGCACGCGGCCGGCGTGCCCTGGAACAGCACCTGGCCGCCCTCGACGCCCGCCTCCGGACCGAGCTCGATGAGCTCATCGGCCAGCCGCATGGTTTCCTCGTCGTGTTCCACCACCAGCACGGTGTTCCCGCGGTCGCGGAGCGCGACGAGCGTGTCGAGCAGCTTCTGGTTGTCGTGCGGGTGGAGGCCGATGCTCGGCTCGTCCAACACGTAGATCACCCCCATCAGCCCCATGCCGAGCTGGGTCGCGAGCCGCACGCGCTGCGCCTCGCCGCCCGAGAGCGTCGCGTAGTCCCGGTCCAGCGTCAGGTAGCCGAGGCCGGTCTCCAGCAGGAAGTGCAGGCGCTGCTCGATGCCGGTCACGACCTCGCGCACGGCCTCCTGCCCGCCGTACCGCGCCACCAGTTCCTGGACGAACGCGCGGGCCTCCGCGACATCGAGCCGCATGAACTCCGGAAAGCGCCGGCCGCCGAGCTGCACCGCGCCGCTGCGGGCGTTGAGGCGGGTGCCGTGGCACTCGGGACACTCCCCCGCCACCATGTAGGTGGTGAGCCGGGCCTGGAAGCCCTCGCTGTCGGTGTGGCGGAAGCTCTCCTCGAGATCGGCGATCACGCCGGCAAACGGCATGGCCTTCGCCTCGCGCATCCGCCGGAGCTTGAAGGCGAACAGCCGGTCGCCGGCGCCGTCCAGGATCGTGCGCCGCGTCTCCTCCGGCAGCTGCCGCCACGGCACGTCGGGATCGAACGGCAGCTGCTCCGCCAGCTGCTTCAGCAGGGCGTTGTGCTTGATGATGAGGTTTTTTCCGCCAATGCGCCACGGCTTGATCGCGCCCTCGCGCACCGATTTCTCCGGATCGGGCACGATGAGCTCGGGCACGAAGCGCAGCTTGCGGCCAAGGCCGTCGCAGGTGGGACAGGCGCCCTCCCGGTGGCTGAACGAGAAATGACGCGGCGTGAGCTTGGCGAAAGTGTCGCCGCAGACCTCGCAGGCCAGATCCTGGCTGAGCGTCAGCTCGCGCCACGGCGCCTCCGGCGACTTCTGCGCGAGGACGACGGCCCGGTCCTTGCCCTCGCGGAAGGCCAGCTCAAGCGAGTCCGCGAGCCGCGCGCGTTGGTCCGCGGTCGCGACCAGGCGGTCGATCACAATCTCGACGGCAATCTCGCGGGTGCCAGCGCCGGCCGGTATGAGCTTCGGTTCATCCAAGTTCAGGATCACCCCGTCGATCCGCACGCGCTGGAAGCCCCGCTGCCGCAGCCGCGGCAATTCCTCGCGCAGGACGCTGGGCCTGGCGCGCAGGCCGACGGCCAGCAGCATGACGCGCTCGCCGGCGCACTCCCGGAGGATGCGCTGGACATTGTCGTCAAGCGAGCGCTGCACGACCCGGCCGCCGTCCTTCGGGCAGTGCGGCTCGCCGCAGATCGCCCAGAGCAGCTGGGCGTAGTCGGCGATCTCGGTGGCGGTCGCGATCGTGCTCCGGGGACCGCCGGCGCCCGTCCGCTGCTCGATCGCCAGAACCGGCGAGAGTCCGTGGATGAAATCGACGTCGGGGCGGCGGAGCTGCTCCAGGACCTGCCGGGCCTGGGTGGAGAGCGACTCCATGTACTTGCGGTAGCCCTCCGCGTAGATCGTGTCGAAGGCCAGGGACGACTTGCCGGAGCCGCTCGGTCCCGTGACGACCACCAGCTTGCCGCGGGGAATCCGGAGCTCGAGGTTCTTCAGGTTGTGCTCACGGGCGCCTTTGACGTGAATGTGGGTCGCAGCCTGCATGGGTCGAACGCTCAACTTACCAATTAACGGCTCACGTCAAAGCGATTAGCATTTTACCAAGTGACTCTGCCTCTGAATTAGTTCTTGAACTACCCCCGCGCTGACCGTTTCTTCCACCAGACTACAACCCCGGCGGTTCACCCGCCAAGATCCCCCAAACAAACCCTGCCGGCCGCAGCAGCTGCGGAGCAGACCGGAGGGCCCCCGTAACGTAACCCATGAACGTAACACCTACCCCCCAACGTCTGATCCGGTTTGCCGGCCGTGCCGCCCTCGCGGGACTCGCCGGGCTGCTCCTGGCGCCGGCCGGTCACGCCCTCCAGTTCGGAAGCGGTGACTTCACCGGCAGCTTCGACAGCACCTTCTCGTTCGGCGCGATGTACCGCCTGAACGCCCCCAGCGCCGACTACTACGGCACCACCAACACCTTCAACGGAGTCGCCGGCCGGCAGAACTCCGTGAATGCCGACGACGGCGACCTCAACTACAGCAAGGGCTGGGTTTCCGAGGTGTTCAAGGGCTCGCACGACCTCGAGGTGCGGTTCCATGACTCCGGCTTCTTTGTCCGCGGCTACTATTTCGGCGACCTCAAGTCCGACCATACGCTGCGCACGAAGCTCACCTCGCAGGCGCGCGACCGCGTGGTGCACGGTGCCGAGCTGCTCGACCTCTACGCGGTGACCAAGTTCGAGTTCGCGAACGAGGTGCCGGTCGACATCCGCATCGGCCGCCAGGTGCTGAGCCTCGGCGAGAGCACGTTCATCCCGAACGGCATCAACGTCGTCAACCCGGTCGATCTTTCCAAGCTCCGCGTCCCTGGCGCCGAGCTGAAGGAGGCGTTTCTCCCGGTCAACATGCTCAAGGTCTCGGTCGGCCTGATGCCGAATGTCACGTTCGAGCCCTTCTGGCTCCTCGAGTTCCGCCGCAATGAGCTGGAGCCCGCCGGCACGTTTTTCTCAACCAACGACTTTGCCACCCGCGGCGGCGAGCGCGTGTTCCTCGGCTTCGGCACGCTGCCGGACAACGGCACCCTCGGCGGCATCCCGCGCGCGAACGACCGCGACGCGAGCAACCTGAACCAGTACGGCGCCTCGCTGCGCATCCTGGTGCCGAAGCTCAATGACACGGAGTTCGGCCTCTACTACGCGAATTACCATAGCCGCTCCCCGGTCATCAGCGCCAAGACGCCGACCTCGGGCATCGACTCGAGTCTCGTGGTCAGCACTGCGACCAGCCTCGCGACCACCAACCTGGCGCCCGTCATGATCGCCAACGGCTATCCCGCGGCCGGCGTTCCGGCCGCCCTTAGCACGCTGATCGGCGCCGCGCTGACCAACGTGCCGATCGGCGCCCTGCCGTCGACGCTCCAGCCGTTCTACCCCGCCGCCCAGTCGATCGCCGCCGCCGCCGGCAAGATCGGCCTGCTGACCGCCGCCGCCACCGGCCGCTACTTCGACGAGTACCCGGAGAACATCCGCATGGTTGGCGCCTCGTTCAACACGGCGCTCGGCGCCACCGGCATCACGCTGCAGGGCGAGGTCTCGGTGAAGCAGAACGTCCCGCTGCAGGTCGACGACGTCGAGCTGCTATTCGCCACGCTCTCGTCGCTGAACCCGGTCTTCGGCGCCAACAACCAGATAAATGCCCAGCAGGGCGCCACCTACCTCGGCCAGTACAACCGCGAGGTGTCCGGCTACCGGCGCCATCGCGTCGTGACCGCCCAGTCGACCGTGACCAAGGTCTTCGGGCCGATGCTCGGCGCCGACCAGCTCACGTTCGTCGCCGAGGCGGGCGGCGTGTGGGTGAACCTCCCGAGCAAGGACGTCCTCCGGTACGACGGCCCGGGCACGTTCACCGCCGGCAGCGCGGCCGCGATGGCGAACACCGGCTTCGGGGCCATCCCGGCCACGCCCGCCTCCGCCTTCGCCGACTCGTTCTCGTGGGGCTACCAGATCCTCGCCAAGCTGGACTACACGAATGCGTTCCACGGCGTGAACTTCTCGCCGTCGCTCGCGTTCGTCCACGACGTCAAGGGCGTGACCCCGCTCCCGCTGGCCAACTTCATCGAGGGTCGCCAGAGCCTCAACCTGGCCGCCGAGTTCACGTTCCAGAACGCCTGGGCCCTGGAGTTCCGCTACGTGAACTACACCGGCGCCGGACGGTACAATCTCCTCAACGACCGCGACTATGTCGCGACCACGCTGAAGTACTCCTTCTAACCGACCCCGCGCACCCCCCATGAAAAACCTCCTCCTTTCCTCCCTTTTCGTCCTTTCCGCCGCGGGACTCGCCGCGGCTGTGACCGCCGAGCAGGCCGCGCGGCTCGGCGCCGACCTGACCCCGCTCGGCGCGGAGAAGGCCGGCAGCGCCGACGGCCTCGTCCCGGCCTGGGACGGCGGCATCACCACCCCGCCGGCCGGCTACAAGCCCGGCGACCATCACCCCGACCCGTATGCAGCCGACAAACCGCTCTACACGGTCACGGCCTCGAATCTTGCCGACTACCAGGACAAGCTGACGGCCGGGCACATCGCGCTGCTGAAGGCCTATCCCGACTACAAGCTCGAGGTCTACCCGACCCACCGCAGCTTCTCGAACCCGCAGCGCATCTATGACGCCACGAAGCTGCACGCCACGACCGCACGGCTCACCGAGGGCGGCAACGGCATCACCGGCACGGTCGTCGGCACGCCGTTCCCGATCCCGGCCAACGGCCTGGAGGTCGTCTGGAACTTCCTCACCCGCTACCGCGGCGTCTGCGCCTCCCGCCACATCGGCCAGGCCGCCCCGCAGCGGAACGGCAGCTACACGATGGTCGATTTCGACGACGAGTTCCTGTTCAACTACTGCCGCGAGAACATCACGGAGAACGACCTCGGGAACACGCTCGTGTTCTTCAAGCAGGCCGTCACGGCCCCCGCCCGCCTCGCCGGCACCATCCTGCTCGCGCACGAGACGATGGACCAGGTCAAGGAGCCGCGCCGCGCGTGGATCTACAACACCGGCCGCCGCCGCGTGACCCGCGCCCCGAACGTCGCCTACGACAATCCCGGCACCGCGGCCGACGGCCAGCGGACGAGCGACCAGTTCGACATGTTCAACGGCGCGCCCGACCGCTACAATTGGACCCTCGTCGGCAAGAAGGAGATGATCGTTCCCTACAACTCCTACCGGCTCCACAGCGACCAGGTGAAGTACGCCGACATCATCCGTCCGCTGCACATCAACCAGGACCTCGCGCGTTACGAGGTGCACCGCGTGTGGGTTGTCGACGCCACGCTCAAGCCCGGCACGTCGCACCTCTACTCCCGGCGCACATTCTACATCGACGAGGACAGCTGGCAGATCCTCGTGGCCGACCAGTACGACGGCCGCGGCGCGATGTGGCGCGTCTCCGAGGCCCACTGCATCAACTATTATGACGCGCAGGTCTTCTGGAGCACCCTGGAGGTCCACACCGACCTCGAGAACGGCCGCTACCTCGTGATCGGCCTCGATAACGAGGGCCCGACCTACAACTTCAACCTGAAGCGCACGCCGGCCGACTACAGTCCGGACACGCTGCGCCGCGAGGGCATCCGCTGAGGCGCCACCGGATACGATTGCCTCGTCTCCCCTCGTGAGGGAGAAGGCGGGCGGCCTGGGCCAGCCCGCCTTTTCCATCGTATGACTCCCGCGCGTTCCGCCTGCCTGCTGCTCCTCGCCCTCGGCTTGGGCCCGGCCGGCCACGCGTTCGAGACCCGGAATCTCCTGCTCCTCGGCGGCGCCACCGCCGGCCCGGCCATCGTCGCGGTCGGCGAGCGCGGCACCATCGTGCGCTCCACCGACCGGGGCCACGGCTGGACGGAGGTGGCCTCGGGTGCCGTCGCCACGCTCACGGGCATCGCATTCGCGCCGGACGGCCGCCACGGGTGGGCCGTCGGGCACGATGCGCTGATCCTCGCCACCACCGACGGCGGCCTCACCTGGCAGCGGCAGTGGCAGGGCTCCAACCTCGAGGAGTCCTTCCTCGACGTGCTGGCGCTCGACGCCCGCCGGGTGATCGCCGTCGGCGCCTACGGCCTGTACCTGTCCACCGGCGACGGCGGCAAGACCTGGGTCCGGCGGCGCCTCGGCGACGAGGACTATCACCTGAACCGGATCACGCGCGGCCCGACCGGCACGCTCTATCTGGCGGGCGAACGCGGGACCCTGATGCGCTCCCAGGACGCCGGCCAGACTTGGGACCGCATCGACTCGCCGTACGACGGCTCGTTCTACGGAATCCTGCCACTCGGCGAGCGGGAACTCCTCGCGCACGGGCTGCGTGGCCGGATCTATCGTTCCGAGGACGACGGTGCTACCTGGACGCTGGTGCCGAACGAGCAGCACGTCCTGGTGGCCACCGCAGCCCGCCTGGGCTCGCAGGTCGTGGTCTTTGGGGGCCAGTCCCGCGCCCTGTTCGTAAGCCGGGACGGCGGCCGGACGGTCACGCCCTGGCACCCGGGATTCACCGCGGCCGTGGCTGAACTGATGGCCCTGCCCGACGGCCGCGTGCTCGCGCTCGGCGAGACCGGCGCTTCGATCCTGCCGGCACCCTGATCCCGCCATGCTCGGAAAATTCGCCACCTGGATGTTCCGCCACCGGCTCCCGCTGGTGATCACGATCATCGTCCTCACGGGCGTGATGGCGGTGTTCGCAAGCCGGATGCGGGTCGACGCGAGCTTCAACAAGTCACTCCCGACCGATCATCCCTACATCCGGACCTTCCTGAAGTACCAGTCCGAGTTCGGCGGCGCGAACCGCGTGCTGGTCGCGCTGATGGCGAAGGACGGTGACATTTTCACGCCGGAATATTTCGCCCAGCTCCGCCAGGTCACTGACGAGGTCACCTTCCTGCCCGGCGTCGACCGCCCGCAGGTCCAGTCGCTGTTCACCCCGAATGTCCGTTACATCGAGGTGGTCGAGGACGGCTTTGCGGGCGGCAATGTCATCCCGGCAGACTTTCGCCCGACCCCGGAGAATTTTGCCAAGGTCCGCGAGAACATCATCAAGTCCGGCAAGCTCGGCCAGCTGGTCGCGACAGACTTCACCGGCGCAATCGTGAGCGCGCAGTTGCTCGAGGTGGATCCCCGCACCGGGGCCAAGCTCGACTACTTGCGCGTGGCCCGCGGGCTGGAGGCGATCCGCACCCGGGTCGAGCGCGAGAGCCAGGGCCGGATCACCGTCCACATCATCGGATTCGCGAAGGTCATCGGCGACATCAGCGACGGCGCCCGCGACGTGCTCGCGCTCTTCGGCATCTCGATCTTCATCACGGCGCTGCTGGTCTGGAACTACGCGGGCCGCTGGAAGCTGGCCGCCGCCCCCGTCGTCTGCTCGCTCGTCGCGGTCGTGTGGCAGCTGGGCGCCCTCACCGCGCTCGGCTACGGCATCGATCCGTTCTCGATCCTCGTGCCGTTCCTTGTGTTTGCGATCGGCGTCAGCCACGGCGTCCAGAAGATCAGCATGTTCCGGAACGAGATGTTCAAGGGCCACGACGGCCCCACCGCGGCGCGGTCGGCCTTCATGCAGCTGATCGTGCCGGGCGTGGTGGCGCTCATGACCGACACCGTGGGCTTCATCACGATCCTCGTGATCAAGATCCCGACCATCCAGGAGCTCGCCATCATCGCAAGCCTCGGCGTCAGCGTCATCGTCATCACCAACTTCTTCCTCCTCCCCATCCTGCTCTCCTACCTCCACCTGCCGCCCACCTACGGCGAATGGGTCGCGGGGCGCCGGGCCCGCACGGACCAGATCTGGGCCCGCCTCGCCCGCGAGATGAAGCCGCGGCCCTCGCTGCTGATCATCCTGGTGTGCTTCGCGTGCGGCGCGTGGGGCTTCTGGAAGGCCGAGCAGGTCCGGATCGGCGACACCCAGGCGGGCGTGCCCGAGCTGCGGCAGAATTCCCGCTACAACCGCGACACGCGGGTCATCACGTCGAAGTTCAGCATCGGCGTCGACATCCTGTCCGTCATCGTCGAGACGGTCCCGAACGGCTGCGTGGACCATGGCGTGCTCACGCTCATGGACCAGTTCGAGGGCACGCTGCGCACCGTGCCGGGTGTCCAGTCCGTCATCTCCCTCCCGTCCGTGGCCAAGGTCGTCAACGCCGGCTTCAGCGAGGGCTCGCTCAAGTGGCGCGTGCTGCCCCGCAACCAGCAGGCTTTGGCACAGGCAGTGTCGCCGATCGAGACGGCCTCCGGGCTGCTCAACGCCGACGGGAGCGTCATGCCGATCATGATCTTCCTCGCCGACCACAAGGCCGAGACGCTCACCGCCGTGACCTCCGCCGTGAAACGGTTCGCGGCCGAGCACCCGTCGGACAAGGTCCATTTCCTCCTCGCGAGCGGCAACGCCGGCGTGATGGCGGCCACCAACGAGGTCGTGCAGGCCGCGCAGACGCCGATCGTGCTGTGGGTGTTCGGCGCGGTCATCGCGCTCTGCCTGTTCACCTTCCGGAGTTTCCGGGCCACGCTCTGCATCGTGGTCCCGCTCGCGATCACCAGCTGGCTCGCCTATGCGCTGATGGTCTATGTCGGCATCGGCCTGAAGACCTCGACGCTGCCGGTGGTCGCGCTGGGCGTGGGCATCGGCGTCGACTACGGCATCTATCTCTTCGCCCAGCTGCACGCCCCGCTGCGCGCGGGCGGTGATTTTGAAGAGACGATGTTCACGGCGCTCAAGGACACCGGTGCGGCCATCCTGTTCACGGGCCTGACCCTCGCGATCGGCGTGAGCACCTGGATCTTCTCGGACCTCAAGTTCCAGGCCGACATGGGCCTCCTGCTGACGTTCATGTTCATGGTAAACATGCTCGGCGCGATCGTCCTGCTGCCGGCGATGGCCCGCTGGCTGTTCCGGCACCAGTCGCCGCGGCAGGGCAATTGAGGTTTAAAGGTTCAAAGGCTGATTCGGCCTCCTCCCTTCGGCTGCTACCGAAATCGTAGCCGCCGATGTAAGGAGGCTGAAACACGCCCGGCCAACACCGCCCCCAGCTCTCGAAGCCAGGGACCCCGCCCGACCGGCTTTCAACCTTCAACGTTCAACCCTCAACTGCCCGTGCCGCCAGCCGGCCGGTTTTCCTTGGCCTCGGCCCTGGCATCGGCGAGGGTCTTGGCCATGGCCGAGGGTTCCCCGACACCGTTGTTCACGTCCGCGCAGCGCCGGGTGCTCGCGGCGGCGCTCGTGTTGCTGGGCGGCGCGGCGGCCGTCGCCACCGTCATCGCCGGCCTGTTCCTGCTCGGCTGGCTCGGCGGCTACTTTGCCGGCGTCCTCTGGCCCCTGGCCGTCGCCGGCGTGCTGGCGCTGATCCTGCGGCCGATCGTGGCGCTCTTCGAGGTGCGGCTCCGGCTCAGCCGGCTGGCGGCTGTGACCCTGCTCTTCGGCATCTTCCTCCTCGGCGCGGCCGGGCTGCTCGTGCTCGCCGTGCCGCCGGTCGTCGACCAGATCCTGGATTTCATCGCCTATGCGCCGACGCTCTGGACGAATGCCCAGGCCTATTTTCACCAGCACTACCCGCAGTGGGTGGCCTTGGTTGACCGGCAGCTGGCGAATCCCGTGGTGCGCCAGGTCGCGGACCATCTCGGCGAGGAGCTGCGGACGATGCTGACGCACACGCTGCCGTCGTTGAAGGCGGCCGGCGGCGGCTTGCTCGGGCTGGTCGCGTTCGCGACCCACCTCGCCATTGTGCCGGTTTACCTGTTTTTCTTCCTGCTCGCCCGCGGCGGCTCCGTGGAGGCGCTCCGGCCGCACCTGCCCTTCCTCAAGAAGGAAACCCAGGACGATGCCCTGTTCCTGCTCCGCGAGTTTGTCGGCATCGTGGAGTCGTTCTTCCGCGGTCAGCTCGTGATCGGCCTGATCATGGGCGTGCTGCTCGCCACCGGCTTCAGCCTGATCGGGCTGCGGTTCGGCCTCCTGGTCGGGCTCGTCGCCGGGATTCTCAACATCGTTCCCTACCTCGGCACCATCATCGGCCTCGGTGTCGCCGTGCCACTGGCCCTGCTCCAGTCCGACGGCGGCTGGCGGCTCGTGCTCCTCGTGCTGCTGGTGAAGCTCGTCGTCCAGCTGGTCGAGGGCTGGCTCCTTACGCCGAAGATCATGGGCGAGCGCACCGGCCTTCATCCCGTCACGATCATCGTCGCGATCTTTTTCTGGGGCACCGCCTTCCACGGCGTGCTGGGCATGCTGTTCGCGATTCCCCTCACGGCCTTCGTGGTGACGGCGTGGCGGCTGGTGAAGCACAAGTATTTTGGCGCGGCGGCGGGCTGAGGGGAGCGGGTGTCGGCGCGCATGGCCTGGGAGGTTCATCACCGCAAGGGACTTTGGCTGCCCCAGATCGGCTGGTGGCTGGACGCGCAGGCCCGGGCGGAGCGGTCGTTCGTGTCGCACGCCCACAGCGACCATATCGCGCGGCACAAGGAGGTCCTCTGCTCGCCGGCCACCGCGCGGCTCCTGCACGCGCGGCTGCCGGGCCGCCGTGCGGTCACCACGCTGCCCTTCGGCCGGCCACATCCGCTCGAGTTCGGGGTCACGGCCACGCTGCACCCCGCCGGGCACATCCTCGGCTCGAGCCAGATCCTGCTTGCCCATGAGGAGCACGGCACGCTGCTCTACACCGGCGACTTCAAGCTCCGGCCGGGGCTCGCGGCCGAGCCGTGCGCGACGCCGGCGGCGGAGACGCTCATCATGGAAACGACCTTCGGCCTGCCGCGCTATGTGTTTCCGCCGGAGACCGAGACGATCGGCCGCATCATCGCGTTCTGCCAGGAGGCCGTCGCGGGCGGCATGACTCCGGTGCTTCTCTGCTACAGCCTCGGCAAGAGCCAGGAGGTGCTCCGGGCCCTCGCGTCGGCGCACCTGCCGGTGATGCTGCACTCCGAGACCTTCCGTCTGACGGAGATCTGCGGACAGCTGGGGCTCGCGTTTCCCGCCTACCGGGCGTTCGACGCGGATTGGCTGCCGGGCCATGTCGTGATCTGTCCTCCCTTCGCGACCGGGCTGCTGGGACGGATTCCCGCGCCCCGGACGGCCGCGATCACGGGTTGGGCGTTGGACGCCGGCGCCACCTATCGCCTGCGCTGCGATGCGGCGTTCCCGCTGTCGGACCACGCCGGCTTCGACGATCTCATCCGCTTTGTCGAGCAGGTCCGGCCCAAACGCGTCCTTACCCTCCACGGCTTTGCCCGGGAGTTTGCCCAGACATTGCGCGAGCGGGGGTGGGACGCGCTTGCCATTGGCCAAGGCAACCAACTTGAGTTCCGGTTGTCTGGTTGAGTCCCTTTCCATGCGTCGTCTCCTTTTCCTACCCTTGCTCTGCACTTCGCCGTTGCTGGCCAGTTCCCAGCTCGCGCTCCATCCGGGCGAGGAGCTGACCTACCGGGTCAGCTGGGGCCTCTTTGCCCGGGCGGGAGAGATCAAGATTTTCGCCCGCGGGGAGACCGACGAGTCCAAGCCTTGCACGATCGTCACCACGACGACCTCGACCCGCGGGTTCCTTCGCGGCCTGTACGAGTTCGATGCCCGGGCCGAGTCGGTCTTCGTCAACGACACCGGCCGGATGATCGTGCATACGGAGAAGAGCCTCGCCGGCCGGAAGCCGACCGACACGGTGCTCACCTTCGATTACAGCCGAAAGATGGCCGACTACCGCGACCTGGTGCGGCCCGAGAAAAACCAGGTGGTGCACCTCCCGTCCGGCGATCCGATGGACCTCATCACCTGCCTGGTGCAGACCCGGACCTGGAATCTCAAGCCCGGCGATCAGCGCGACGTGCTCGTGATGTTCGAGGAGGAGCCGTACGAGCTGACGTTTCATGCCCTGGGCTACGAGACGGTCCGCACGCCGCTCGGCACTTTCAACACCCTCGTGATCGAGCCCCGCATGGAGAAGACCGCGCCCAAGGGAATGTTCAAGCGCGGCTCGACCGTCCGGGTTTGGATCGCCCAGGACGAGCAGCGCCTCCCCGTGAAGTTCGAGGTCGAGTTCAAGTTTGGCGTCGGCGTCTCGACCCTCACGGCTTACACGCCGCCGGCCGACGCGGTCGCCAATGCGGATCCTCGTCCTTAGGGGCGGCGCCCTGGGCGACCTGGTGGTCACCCTGCCCGCCCTCGCGCTCCTGCGCCGGCGCTGGCCCGCCGCTCGACTGGAGCTCGCAGGGAATCCGGTCGCCGGCCGCCTCGCCCTCGACGCGCGGCTCGCCGACGTGCTGCATTCCCAGCACGAGGGACGCTGGGCGGCGCTTTACGGCTCCACTCCCCTGCCGCCGGACTTCCGCACGTGGCTCGCCGGCTTCGATCTGGTCGTCACCTACTGGCCCGATCCCACCGGCGAACTTGCCCGGCACTTTCCCCTGCACGCCGGCCAGCGGCTGGTGCAGGGCGGGGCCCATCCGACCTGGGGGCCCGCCGCCGCGTTCTATTGTGCGCCGCTGGCCGGCCTGGGGCTGCAGCCCGAGACGTTGGTCTGCCGCCTGCGCGAGCCGGCCGTGCGCTCGCCCGTCATCGCACTTCACCCCGGCAGCGGCTCGCCGCGCAAGAACTGGCCACTGGACCGCTGGGCGGCCCTGGCGCGTTGGCTCCGCGACGTGCGGCAGCGCGAGGTCGTGGTGCTGGCCGGCGAGGCCGAGCCCACCGCCGGACTTGACGAGATCGGTCCGGTCCGGCGCGAACTACCCCTGCCGCAGGTCCTCGACCTGCTGGCCACCTGCCGGCTGTTCATTGGTCATGACTCCGGGGTCAGCCACCTCGCCGCCGCGGCGGCGACCCCGGGCCTCCTCCTCTTTGGACCGACGGATCCGGCCATCTGGGCGCCGCCCACGCCCGCCCTGCGGGTGATCCGGAGAGGCCTCCGCCTCGACCAGATCAGCCTCCGCGACGTGCAGGCGCAGGTTGACGCACTGCTCGCGGATCAATCCTGAAGCGCCAGGGCTTCGCCGCCCAGACGGGTCCCGCGTAGTCCACGCCCACGCGCGGTCCGGCCACGATCAGGCGGGGAGGCACCCGGACGCCGTGATCCTCGATCCACAGTCCCGACGCCCGGCTGGCGGGCGCGCCATTGAGCCGGCGGTCGATTTCAAGCAGGCGCGTCAGCCGGCCCGGTCCGGGGCAGTCCTCGAGCCCGCGGATCAGGACGGCCGCCGGCCAGTCCGGCGGACCGACCACGAGATTCAACAGCTCGTGGATGCCGTAGCACAGGTAGACATACCAGACCCCTCCCGGCCCATACAGCACGGCGGTCCGGGCCGTGCGGCCGGCGCGGGCGTGGCAGGCCAGGTCCGGCTCGCCGTCATAGGCCTCGACCTCGGTGATCATGCGCGGCGCGTGACCGCGGCGCACCAGGAATTTTCCAAGGAGGCCGCGCGCGTGCCGCAACGTGGCTCGCGCCTGCCATGACTCACTTGTAACCATTTCGGGCATGACTTTGTTGGTGGCGGGTGCTTTAGCCTGATTCCAAGTGCACACAAATCCGTCCCACGGCAAGAAGCTCACGCCGCTCCGTCGCAACGTGCGGTTCGGCATTCTTGACGGGGTCACGGCAATGCCGCTGGTCGTGCTCAGCCAGCCGGGCAATTTCGTGATGGCTGCGCTGCTGACGACGTCGTTCGGGTTCACCACGCGCTCCTACGGCCTCTTCACCTCGCTGCCGTTCTGGTTCAACTTCCTGCAGGTCCTCCTGACGCCGTTCCTGGCCCAGCACCTCCATGCGCGGTCGATGACGATCCTGAGCGGCTGGCTGCACGTGGTCGGCTGGATCTCGCTGCTGGTGGCGCTGCCGTTCCTGCCGCCCGAGGAGGGCCCCCGCACCGTGTTTGTGTTCTTTGCGACGTTCTCCCTCGTGTCGCTTTCGTCGGCCATCAACGGCGTGGCGTGGAACGCCTGGATGCAGGAGTGCATTCCCGTGAGGCTGCGCGGGAAGTATTTCGGCTTCCGGAACCGCCTGCTCTATCTCTCCCAGGTGAGTTTCATGCTCGGCGTCTCCGCGCTGCTGGCCTGGCTCGAGGATTCGCTGCTCGCGTACCAGCTCCTGTTCGGCGGCGCGCTGGTGCTGCGGGTCTGCTCGGTGCTGTCGCAGCAGCAGATGCACACGACCTCGGGCCCGCAGGTCTCGACGCCGGAGCCGCCGTGGCGGGACCAGCTGCGCATCATCCGGAAGGACGCGACAGTGATCCACTTCATCCTCTTCGCCTCGGCCCTCGGCTTCACGGCCAACGTCGTCGGGCCGTTCTACCCGGTGTTCATGTACGAGCAACTGCACCTGAGCGCCGCCCACACGAATCTCCTCATCCTGCTCGGCGTGCTGGGCGCCGCGATCGCGTTTCCGGCCTGGGGGCGGCTGCTCGACCGCTTCGGCAACATCCCGGTGATGATCGTCTCCATCATCCTCTGGCAGGCCGCGCTCCTGGCGATGTCCATTTCCACCGCGGACAACAAGTGGATCATCTACGTGGTGATGGGCGCCAGCGGCCTCTTTAGCGCGGGCTACGGCATCGGGGTCTTCGGTTTGCTGCTGAAGCTGACGCCGTCCGGCGCTCGCACGATGGGCATGGCGCTTTTCGTCTCGATCTCGTCCCTGACCGCCGCGCTCGGGCCCGTCACGGGCGGCTTTTTCCTGAATTACGCGAAGTCCCACGGGATCTCGCTCCTGCATGCCTATCACGTGATGTTCATGGTCTGCCCGGTGTTCGTCACCGCAACCTGCCTCCTGCTGCGACGCGTGCGGGAGGAGAACTCGGCGCCGGTCACCGAGGTGATGGGCGCCATGCGCAGCGTCCGCACGGTCGCCTCGCTCTTCGGCCTCACCTTCCTCGTCAACCAGGTTTTCTTCCGGATCGGCGAGGGCCGGTTCTCCACGCGGCTCCGCCGGACACTCCGCTAAGCGGCCAAGGCGCGGGCTTTCCCGCCCTTGCGCCGGCGGCCGGCGACGCTTGAATCGGCGTCCATCCCGCCATGCCCACCCCCTCGATCCTGACCCTGACCGGCAACCTGCTCGCCGAGCGCACGCAGGAATTTGCGGACTGGGCGGAGGGCCGCACGCAGCGGGCCCGGGCCGAGTCGTTCCAGGTCGGGGGCAAGGGCATCAACGTCTCCAAGATGCTCCACCGACTGGGCGCCCCCACCACGGCCCTGTGCTTCGTCGGCGGCGCCCCTGGCGCCGAATGCGCGGGCTGGCTCAAGGCCCGGGACTTCGCCACCCATGCGATCGCCACCGGCGGGTCCACGCGGGTCGGTCTGGTGGTGCGCGCGACCGGGCGCGCCGAGACCACATTCCTCGGGCCGGACGTGCCCCCGGACGCCGCCGCCATTGCCGCCTGCGTCGCCTGGCTGGCGGAACAGCCCGACGGTCAGGTCCTCGCGATCTGCGGCAGCCTGCCCGGCTGGACGGCGTCCCATTTCGAGCCAATGCGGTCGGCGCTCGCGGCCTGGCTGGGCCGCGGCCGGCTTGCGGTTGACAGCTATGGCCCGCCGCTCGCCTGGTTCGCCACGCAGCCGGTGGACCTTGTGAAGATCAACGCGGCGGAGCTGCGCACGCTCTTCCCCGGGTCGGCGGCGGACACCCCGACGTCCCGGCTGCTCGCGGAGGCCGCCACCCGGTGGCCGGTGCGGCGCTGGATAGTCACCGACGGACCGGCGCCGGCGTGGCATTGCGCGCATCAGGGTCGGCCCGAGGCGGTGGTGCCGCCGAAGGTGACCGAAGTGTCGGCGACGGGATCCGGCGACGTGCTTTTCGCCTGTGTGCTGGACCGCCTGTTCCGGCGCGGGGACGGATTGGGCGCGGCGCTCACGGCGGCCCTGCCTTACGCGGCCGCGAACGCGGCGCATCCGGGCATCGCGGAGTTTCCCGAGCCCTGACGCCGCGCTCCCGGCGTATCGGGCTTGCCGCCGGGCCGGCGGCCGGTAATTTCCGGGCGAGCGCCCGAACAAACCGCTGCCGCCGCGGTCGATGGCCGCGCACTTCCATGAAACGCCCGATCCTCATTGTCCTCGCCTTCCTGCTGCTCGCCGCCGGCGGCTACTTCGGTTATCGCACCTACAAGCAAGCGGCCGACCGCGAACTGGCGCGCCGGCGCGCCGAGGCCCAGTTTGCCCTGATCAAGGAACACGAGGCCGAACTTGCCCGACGCACCGCGGCCATTGCTGAGGCGCGACGGATGGCCGAGGCGCGCGCGAAGGAGGAGCTCGCGCGGCAGGAGAAGCTGCGCGCCGAACAGGAGGCCGCGCAGGCCGCGCTCGCCGCCGCTCAGGCCGAGATGGCCCGCCTCGCCGCCGAAGCCGAGCGGATCAAGGCCGCCAAGGAAGCGGCCGAGGCCGAGACCGCCGCCCAGACCGCGGAGCGCGCCCGAGCCGCCGCCGCCGCCGATGCCGCCCGGCTCGCCGCCCTCAAGAAACTCCGCGAGATCGAGGAGGCCCGGGCCGAGGCCAGCCGCGATCTGGCCCGCCTGAACGCCCTCCTGCGCCAGCAGGAACTCGAGGCCGAGGCCCAGCGGCTCGCCCTCGAGCGCGAGAAGCACGACTTCGAGGTCGGCGGCTACCTGGTCAAGGACTTCAGCTCCATCTACATCATCAAGACCGAAAAACCCGACCCGGCGCCGATTGAGAAGCCAAAATCGACCCCGGAAAATTGAGGTCCGGCTGCGCGAATTCGGCCGCGTCGGTGACCAGCCTTCCCGGCTGGAGGCCACAGGCCGACCGGAAGTGGGGTCCGTCACAAATTAATCCTTGCTTTACCGGGACCAAAACCGCTTTATCCGCGGTTTTATTTTATGAAAGCCACTATCAAGACCCAAGGGCAGCAGTTCACTGTCTCGGAGGGTGACATTCTCATCGTAAACCGCTATCCGAATACGGAAGCTGGTGCCACCGTGGAGATTAAAGAGGTCCTCGCCGCCGGCGAAGGCGAGTCCTTCAAGGTGGGCAAGCCGACTCTCGCGGGCGCTTCGGTCTCGGCCAAGATTCTCGAGCACAAGCGCGGCGAAAAGGTTATCGTTTTCAAGAAGAAGAAGCGCAAGGGCATGGAGCGGAAGCGCGGCCATCGCCAGGAGCTCTCCGTCATCAAGATCGAATCCATCAAAGCGTAAGGAGTATCACCCGCCATGGCTCACAAGAAAGGTCAGGGAACATCCAGCAACGGTCGCGACAGCGCCTCAAAGCGTCTTGGCGTGAAGGTCTTCGGCGGCCAGAAGGTCCTCGCCGGCACGATCATCATCCGCCAGCGCGGCACCCGTCTCCACGCCGGCCGCAACGTCGGCACCGGCCGCGACTGGTCGCTGTTCGCCCTCAAGGACGGCACGGTCCAGTTCGACAAGGCCCACCGCAAGGTCTCGGTCGTCACCGTCTAACCGCCGAATCACTTTTGGCTTTCAAACGCAGCCCAAACCGGGCTGCGTTTTTTTGTGCCCGCTTCCGCGGCCCCGTCATGTCCGACCGTCTCAACGAACTCCGCCGCCAGCGCGCCCTGGTGCAGGAACAGCTGACCTGGCTCGACCGCGAGATCGCCGCGCTCACCGCGAACCCGCCGCCCGCTCCTGCGCGCGAAGCCGCGGCCCCGCTGGTCTCCGCGAGCCCGACCGTCGTCCCGGCGGCGGTTCCTCCGGCGGATTTTCCCGAATATCAGCCCGACCCCGTGGGCGCGCAAAAGGAAGCCCGCCGGGGCTGCCTGCTGGCCGCCTCGCTGGCGTTCACGCTCCTGCTGATCATCGCCACCGCGATCTTCTTCTTCGCCTACCGCGACCATCCGCTTTTTTTCGCCGGGCAACCCGCCGACCGCGCCACGGAGTCGAAATAATCGGCGCGAATTCGGAAGATTTCGGCGAACCGGTCGCGTTGGGCCGGGTCT
>JAFEGX010000036.1 GCA_018239675.1 Verrucomicrobiota bacterium | reverse complement strand
GGTCTCGTCTACGAGATCAAGAAGGGTGCGCTCGAGTGGGAAAAATAGGGGCGGGCAAAGCAGAAACCGGGGAAACTTTGGAAAGAAGAAACGGCTGAGCGGCCCCTGGTTCCTCCGTCTTCCGATTTCATCCTTCACCGGTTGCATCCTTTTCTGCCGTGCGCCTCGACAAGATCATCTCCCGCAGCCGGATCATTGAGCTTCGCAGCTTTGACCTGGAAGGCGCCCTGCAGGAACTCCTCGCGGTCTCGGTCGAGCGATTCCCGGACCTGAAGCCGGAGGCCCTGCTGAAGGGCCTGCTGGCACGCGAGAGCACGATGACGACCTACCTCGGCATGGGCGTCGCGCTGCCGCACGTGCGCGTGAAGATGCGCCGCCGCTATGTGCTAGCGATCGGCCGCAGCCGCGTCGGGGTGCGCCACGACGGTGCGGTGGGCGATGAGCGGGTGCACCTGATCGTGATGCTGATCGCGGGGGAGAACGCCCGTGATTACCTGCAGGTCCTCGCTTCGATTGCCCGGCAGGTGAAGGAGCCCGACCTGGTCGAGAAGCTCGTGCACGCCCCGGATCTCGACGCCCTGCATGAGCGCCTTGTCGGCGGCTTCGGCGGCATCCGCCCCGTCCAGACCCAGCAGAACCGCGTCAACCGGCTCATGTTCCGCGAGGCCGAGCGCGTGGCGCGGGGTGCGGACTGCAGCGCGATCATGGTCTTTGGCGACACGTTCATCGGCGGCATCGACGCCGGCACGGTGCGCTCGAAGCTCAAGACGATCCTCGTGACCCGCAATCCGTCCGAACCCATCGAGGAGGGCGGCTCGTTTGCCGAGACGATCCAGGTCCGGTCGTTTTCCAGCCAGCGCCTCGCGCAGCTGCGGAGTGCGATGCTGGTGGCCCTGACCCGCGGCGTGATCGGGTTCACGGACCGCATCTGCTGCGTTGGCGGCATGACCGGCAGCAACCAGTTCGACACGCTGGTGGTGGTCGACGTCGAGCGCGAGTTCCAGACTCTCCTGACCGGCCAGACGTCGGACCTGCTGCCGGAGGACGTGAAGCCCGAGGTCCTCGAGCGCGTGATCGCGGTCGCCACCGAACTGGCCGTCGAAGGCCGGGAAGGGCGGCCGGTCGGGTGCCTGTTCGTCGTCGGAGACATCGAGAAGGTCGAGACCTTCACCAAGCCCCTCGTCCTGAACCCGTTCTTTGGCTACAAGGAGGAGGACCGGAATATCCTCAACCCGTTCATGGACGAGACCGTGAAGGAGTTTTCGTCGATTGACGGGGCATTCGTGATCCGCGGCGATGGAGTGGTGGCCTCGGCCGGTGCCCTGATCCAGGCGACGGACAACGACCATTCCCTGCCCAGCGGGCTGGGCAGCCGACACGCGGCGGCGGCGGCTATCAGCGTGTCAGCCAACTGTATATCCATCGTTGTTTCGTCCAGTACGGGGCAGGTCACCCTGTTCCGGCGGGGTGTCATGCTGCCGCTGACCGAGAAACGGCGCTGAGTCGAACTTTGGGGTTGCACCGGCCCAGCCGGGTCACTGTCCTGACCCCTCAACCATTTAACTCCCATGAACGAAGTCGTCACCCTGGAATGCACCGAGGCTCGCAAGGAGGGCAAGCCGCCGTCCCGCTACCTCACGAAGCGGAACAAGAAGACCGTGACCGAGCGCATCGAGAAGATGAAGTACAACCCCTTCCTGCGCCGGCATACCCTCCACAAGGAGATCAAGTAACGTCTGGATTTCTCCGGGCTCGCACGCTTTCAAGCCGGACCTCGCGGTCCGGCTTTTTTCTTGCCCACGCACCCTTTAGAAACTGCGAAACCGCCGGTGGGCGGTCCAAAGTGGGGTGGTTAGCCTGTCTTCCTTTCGGGAAGGGCGGTCGAGTGGGTGGCGGCGGCCTGTTGGCGTCGGGCTGCCCGCCAGCCCTCGCGGTGTTTCCGGATCCAGTCGAGGAGGGCACGCTCAAAGCCGATGTCGTAACCGAGCCGCTCGGACTCCAGCCACTTGTGTTTCAGGATTTCCTCCCGCTCTGCCAGGAACTCCTGATAGAGGCTGGATTGTTTGACGAATTCCCGGGTGCCGGCGGGCTCTTGGGCGGAGGAAGTCATGCAGCTGGGTCTACGCGCAATTTATCTGAGTGTGCCGGCGCGGGTGTCAATGCCTGCAAATTACGCAAATTTCACGAAGCGGGACGTTTTGGCTGGGCCAGACGGTCAAGCAGGGACTGGGCAATCGTCCGGAACGTGTCGCCCGCGAGTCCCTGCGGGTCGGCCACCACCACCGGCGCACCCTGGTCGCCGCCCTCGCGAATTGCGGGAATGAGCGGCACCTGGCCGAGCAGCGTTGTGCCGAGCTTTTCGGCCGTCAGGATGCCGCCGCCCGAGCCGAACAGCGGATGCTTCTGGCCGGCAGGGTCGACGAACCAGCTCATGTTTTCGGCGACGCCAAGGATCGGGACGTTGACCTTCTGGAACATCAGGCCGCCCTTGCGCGCCACGTTCGTGGCCGCGGTCTGGGGCGTCGTCACCAGGACGGCGCCGTCGAGCGGCAGCGTCTGCACCAGCGAGAGCTGGGCGTCGCCAGTCCCGGGCGGCAGGTCGATGAGCAGCACGTCGAGCTCTCCCCACTTCACGTTCTGCACGAACTGCTGGATGGTCTTCATGATCATCGGCCCGCGCCAGACCACCGGCGTGTTGTCGTCGACCAGAAAGCCCATGCTCATCACCTTGACGCCGTGCTTCTCGATCGGGACGAGCGCGTCGCCGTCCACCTCGGGACGGCCCTGGATGCCCATCATCAGCGGCACGCTTGGGCCGTAGATGTCGCAGTCCATGAGCCCGACCCGGCCGGGCCGGCCCTGGAGGGCGCCGAGCTGGGCAAGCGCGCAGGCGAGGTTGACCGCGAACGTGCTCTTGCCGACGCCGCCCTTGCCGGAGGCGATGGCGACGGAGTGCTTGATGCCGGTCGGGGCGGCCTGGTTGCCGCCGAGGTTGCCTCCGGCCGGCTGGGCCTTGGGGGCGGTGACGGCCACGTCGATGATGGTCTCCTTCACGCCGGGGATCGCACGGAGGCACTTGTCGACCTCGCGCTTCAGCTGGAGCGGAACCTTCGGGTCGGTGGTCGTCAGCCCCAGCGAAACCTTGGCGGTGCCGTCGACCAGGGCGGCGCTGCGCACCAGCCCGAACGACACGATGTCGCGGCTGAAGCCGGGATACTTCACTTGCTTGAGGTGCTCTTTGATTTGGTCGGGCGTCACGGCGGAGAAAGTTTCAGGATGAAGGGAAATAAAGTTGTTATGCGCGGTCCGCGTGTAAATAGAAATGCCCCGACTGGCGTTTTCTTCAAGCCGCCCGACTTTCCTCATGAAAAACTTCCTGCGTCTCGTCCTCCTCCTTGCCACCGCCGGCCTGCCCGTCCTTGCCGCCGCCCCGCGGAACATCGGCGACATCACGGTGGTCGCGGAGAACAAGACCATTCCGATCCGCGTCTCCGCCAACACGCCCGAACTGAATGACCTCGCGTTGCGCGCGTTCGGCGTTCACGGCCGCTATCGCCTCACGGCCAGCGGCTTCGCCTACGACATCCGTTTCTCGCAGGTGGGCTCGAACCAGGTGCGGGTGGACATCACGAAGGGGCAGTCCGGCACGCCCTTCGGGTCGGAGACCGTCAGCGGCCGCGATGCGGCCGACGCCCTGCTGCGGGCCGCCGATGAGGCCGTGGTGAAGACGAACGGACTGGGCCTGCGCGGCTTCTTCGCCTCGCGGCTCGCGTTTGTGGGCAGCGGCTCGGGCCACAGCGAGATCTACACGAGCGACCTTTTCTTCCGTCGCGTGACGCAGGTCACGCATGACCGCGCGTTCGCGCTGACGCCGCGGTGGTCGCCGGACGGCACGAAGATCCTCTACACCAGCTTCTACAAGTCGGGTTTCCCGGATATCTTTCAGATCGACCTGAACACCTATCAGCGGACGACGTTCGTGAGCTTCAAGGGCACGAACAGCGGCGCGCGTTTCAGCCCGTCGGGCGGACAGGTGGCGATGGTGCTGAGCGGCGAGGGCACGCCCGAGATCTACATCAGCGATGCGCAGGGTCGCCGCGTCGCACGCAAGACGCGCTCCGACGCGGTGAAGTCGTCGCCGTGCTTTTCGCCGGACGGATCGCGGATCATCTTTGCCATGGAGCCCGGTCCCCAGCTGTACATCATGTCCGCGGGCGGTGGCGGGGTGAGCCGCGTGACCTCGGGCATCAGCCGTTACTGTGCAGAGCCGGACTGGAGCCGCGGCAATCCCAATAAGATCGCCTATACGGTCATGGATGGCTCGAAGCTCCGCGTCGCGGTCTTGGACTTGGCCACGCGGGAGAACAAGATTTTCAGCGCTCCGTTTGACGGCATTGAGCCGTGCTGGCTGCCGGACGGACGCCACCTTGTGTACACGGCGCGCGATCGCACGACGAGCGTGCTCTGCATCCTCGACACCGAAACCGGGAGCAGCAAGGCGATCAGCCCGCGCAGCCTCGGGCCGGTTGCGAAGGGCAGCATCTGGTCGCAGTAAAGTGGGATTGGCTGGGCTTCAGGAAAAACCGAGGCATTCCTGCCACGAAGGGCGCCAAGGTCACGAAGCCTAAGCCTGAAGTTCGCGTCCCTGGCGCCCTTTGCGGTGACGTTGGACGTGAGGCTTAGCTTTACACCGCGAAGACCGCCAAGGGCGCAAGGGATGATTCGCTCGCCTTCGTGGGCCTGGTGACCTTCGTGGCAAGACCGGGCCGAAGTCGGGCCATGACGGCCAAGAAAAAAGCCGCGCCTCGGGGCGCAGCTTTTGTTTTCCGGCGGGGCCGGAATAATTATTTGGT
>JAFEGX010000035.1 GCA_018239675.1 Verrucomicrobiota bacterium | reverse complement strand
CCTCAATCCCCACGAGGTGCTCTCGCCCGGCCAGGCCGACGAGCTGACCCGCGTCAGCCGCGCCTACCCGCAGCTCACCGACGACGCCTTCATCGCCGCCCACCGCGACCGCTGGCTTGCCTGAGCACGGCGGCGGCGGGGCGAGCGCGACCGGGGGTCTTGGCCCGGCCCGGGAACGGGCGGGTCCGAAGGTAACTAAACAACTACTAGGCCCCGTGAGAAAATTTGCAGGGATTTTTCCAGTTGTTCCGCCTTCAACTCCGAGCAACAGTTGCTTCATGCAGCTGTGCTCACCCTCCCAAGCATGCATCACCCCTGCAGCCCCAGGCCTGCGATGTCCGTCCTTGTGGCGGACGGTCGTGGCCATCGGGATCGCCTGGGTGATGGGGCTTGGGTGTCTGCGGCTTGGCGCGTCGTCGATCCCGGCGACGCCCAGGCATTTCGACCTCCCGGCCGAAACCGCGGACCTTTCGTTGAAGCGCTTCTCCGAGCAGTCGGGCGTGGACGTCGTCTTCGCCACCAAGATTGCCGTCGGGGTGAGGACCAATGCTGTGAAGGGCGAGTATCCGCCGATGGAGGCGATTACGCGCTTGTTGGCCGACACGGGGCTGGTGCCTGTGTGCGATGAGACGAATGGGGCGTTGATGGTTAGTCGCACAAACCCACAAACCATGCCCAACAAGATAACAAACCTGCCTACGGCACTTCGCCAGGCGCTGCTGAGCGTCCTGTTGATCTTCTCCCCCAGTGTACAGGCCCAAACCACCGGCACGACGCCGGCCGCGGGCTCGGCCCAGGCGGCCAATGCCAGCGACACCGAACCGGACAAGAACGAGGTCGTCCGGCTCAGCCCGTTCGAGGTGCACAGCGGCACCAACGAGGGCTACATCGCCTCGGAGACCATGAGCGGATCCCGCGTGAAGACCAAGATCTTCGACGTGCCCGCCTCGGTCAGCGTGATCACGCGCGACCTGCTCGATGACATGGGCGCGGTCGACCCGTGGCAGGCGCTGTCCAAGTCGGCGCCCGCCGTGACCACGTACGGCGCTCCCGGCGTGTTTGCGGGCGCGACGATCCGCGGCTTCCGCGCGCAGTTCTGGGCGGTCGATGGCGCCACCTCGGCGAGCGTCGGCCCGACCAGCAACTTCAACCTCGACGGCCTCGAGATCATCAAGGGCCCGTCGGCGCTCCTGTACGGCCCGTTCGGCGCGTACGGCGGCTACATCAACATGATGCCGAAGTGGGCCCGCCGGAACCCGATCAACAAGATCGAGGTGTCGGTCGGCACGGACTCATTCTACTCCGGCATGATCGATGTCGGCTACCAGGCCCTGAAGGACGACCGGCTCCAGTTCCGCGTGGTCCTCGGCGACCTGAATTACGACCGGCCCGGCTTCAAGGGCGACTACACGCACTCATTCGTGTTTGCGCCGTCGCTGACCTACGACATCAGCCCGAAGGTCAAGCTGAAGACCCGCGCCGAGTACAACCTCCGCGACTACCGCATCAGCTCCGTGCCCCTCGACGCGAATGGCGTGCCGATCCGCGGGCTGATCCCGAGCAACTACTTCCCGGGCTCCCACTCAGAGGACATGGAGTTCCAGACCCAGACGATGCTCACCGGCCAGCTTTCGGACGAATGGGGCTTCAAGTTCCAGTTCGTGACGGAGTTTGACCACCCGAAGACCTGGCTGGGCGGCTTCGCCAACCGGACGACGCTTCCGGCCCCCGGCAACGACACCGTGACGATCTACAACTCGCACGGCGACTACTGCTTCAAGCAGTGGACCATGGACATGTCGGTCGCGTGGGACAAGGTCGACTTCGGCCCGGGCCTCGGCAACCACCTCGTCTTCAGCACGACGATCAACAACTGGACCAACCAGTACCGGTGGAACGCCAACACGTCGATGGCGGGCCTGTATCCGGAATACCAGACGGCGCCCTGGACGACGTTCAGCCTCCTGAACCCGCCGGCGCCGAACAGCGCGATCGCCGCGGCCACGGCCACGGGGGAAAACAACCTCTACCAGCCCTACAACACGCAGTGGCTGGGCGGCATCATGGGCACCGACACGTTCGAGATGTTCAACGGCAAGCTGAAGCTGAACGTCGGCACGCGCTACAACTACGACGAGCGCTACTTCTGGAGCCAGTCGCGCAGCACCAAGGGCACGACGTTCACGGGCAACCCGGGGGCGACGAAGGTCAACACGATCTTCCTCTGGCGCTATGGCGCGGTCTACCAGCCGACCAAGAACGTGGGCTTCTACTACGGCCACGACGAGGGCTACCTCGCGGTGGGCGCGATCTTCAAGTTCGACGGTTCGCCGCTCGTGCCTGAGCAGGGCAAGAACGACGAGGTCGGCCTCAAGATCGACAACCTCCATGCCCTCGGCGGCAACTTCTACGGCTCGGTCGCGTACTTCAAGCTGGCCGTGGACAACAAGTGGCGCGCCGACCCGGATCCGGCCCACGCGGGCTTCTTCATCCAGGACGGCCACCAGGAGAACAACGGCTGGGACGCCCAGCTCGGCTACACGAGCGACGACAAGAAGCTCTCCGTGGTCGCCGGCTTGTTCAACGCGGACGGCCCGACGACGATCACCGGCGCCCGGGCCAGCTTCGTCCCGAAGGAAACCCTCAACCTCTGGGTCCGCTACAACCTCACCCCGGCGTTCGCGTTCGGCGGCGGTTACAAGCGCCAGGGCGACTCGATCGATGGCACGGCCAAGCTCACGGCGCCGGCGTTCGATTCGTGGGACGGCTTCATGGAGTACCGTCAGAAGCTCTCGGGCCGGCGGATGATGATCTATCGTCTCGGCATGACGAACATCACGGACGGCCTGAACATGTACTTCCTCAGCAGCTCGATCAGCGCGCTGCTGGAGGATGGCCGTCAAACCAAGCTGACCGCCACGTACGTCTGGTAAGAGTTTCGGGTGGAATTGCGCGCGGGGACCCACGGGTCCCCGCGTTTTTTTTGCAGGCGCGGCGGGACGTCCACCCGCCGACGTCCACCCGCCGACGTGGCCCCGCCACCGCCGATGCCGGGTTCAGGCTGGGCCGGACCGGTAGAGGCCGAGCGCGGACAGCACCGGGCAGGCGGCCGCCTTGAGGAGGCGGACCCGCACCCGCGGGGTGATGAGGCGCGGAAACCGAAGCAGGCAGTTGCTGCCCACCGCCGAGCCGAGCGCGAGCTCCGACCACCCGCCGTCACGCCACGCGTCGAGAGCAAAACTTTCGATCCGGCAACCCAACGGGAGGAACTCGCGCAGCTGCAGCACCTCGACGCCCTCGGGCTGCGCAAACTCGACCATGAGTTCCGCGTGACGCACCGGGTCGTTGGTGGCCCAGTACGTGTCCGGCGAGCCGTCGAGCAGATTGGCCGCGCCGTAGCGGGCGGCGTTCCCGCGGGTGTCGCTGGCGGTGACGGTCGCGCCGGCGGCCAGATTGCGGGCGAACAGGGCCCGCCGACGTTCGCCCCACGCCGCGAGGGCGGCACGATCAGGGTCGGCCAGCCGGCCGCGACGGTCGGGCGGGAGGTTGAGGTTGAGGGCCGCACCCCGGCCGACGGAGGCGAAAAAGAGATCCATCAGCTGGTCCGGGGTCTTCACCGCGCGGTCCTCGTGGTCATGATGGAACCAGCCGGGCCGGATCGAGACGTCGGCCTCCGCGGGCCGCCAGACCGCGCCGCGCGGCGTGCCGGAATTCAGGACCGCGAAATCACCGCGCCGCACGGCCTCCTCGTCGCCCGTGATGGTCGGCCAGCACGGCGAGCCGGCCACGCCGTCCTCATTGCCGACCCAGCGAACGTCGGGACCCGTGGCGCTGAAAATCACGGCGTCGGGCTGGAGTTCGCGGACCAGTTGATGCGTGCGGGGCCAGTCATAGTAATCCTCCGCGATCTGGCGCCGCTCGCGGGCCCCGCCATAGTAGCCGTCGCCGCCATTCGCGCCGTCGAACCAGACCTCGAAGATCGGGCCGTAGGCGGTGAGCAGCTCGCGCAGCTGGGCGCGGAAATAGGTCACGTAGGCGGGCTGCCCGTACGCGGCATGGTGGCGGTCCCAGGGCGAGAGATAGACGCCGAAAGCCACGCCGTGGCGCCCGCAGGCGTCCGCGAACTCGCGGACCAGGTCGCCGCGGCCGCCGCGGTACGGGCTGTGGCGGAGGCTGTGGGCCGTGAACTGCGACGGCCAGAGGCAGAATCCGTCGTGGTGCTTGGCGGTGAGGATCAGGCCGCGCAGGCCGGCGGCTCCAATGTCGCGCACGATGCCGTCCACGTCACAGTCGGTGGGGGCGAAGCAGGCGGGCGACTCGTCGCCGTAGCCCCATTCGCGACCGGTGAAGGTATTGACGGTGAAGTGGACGAAGGCGTACGCCTCGAGCCGGTGCCAGCGGAGCTGGCGGGCGCTGGGCAGCGCGCCGCAGGGCAGGGGCGGGGCGGAATCGGGCATGGCGGCCGGCTTTCCGCCAGCATGCCTGTCCGGGGGGCGGCGCAACAAGGCCATTCCGGGCGGCGGCTGGCGACGAATGAGCCGGCAAAATCCCTGCACAAAATAAGAATGGCGGACCCGGGTTGTGGGCTTGCGGCCCGGCGCGCCGGCGGAAGCTTCGAGTCACCGCTTGTAAGTAACCGGGAAGTTAGCCACCGTTAAGACCTACCCCGTCCGCGTCGTGTCGCCGCCCCCCGAATCGTTCCATAACAGCGCCGATCAGGCTCGCTGGTTCTCCGACGAGGTCCAGCCGCATGCCCCGGCGGTGCGGGCGTACCTGAAGAAGTCCTTCCCGGCGGAGCACGATGTCGACGACATCGTGCAGGAGTCGTTGCTCCGGCTCTGGCGGACCCGCCTGACCCAGCCGGTCCGGTCGGCCAAGGCCCTGTTGTTCCAGATCGCCCGCCACACTGCCATCGACCTTCGGCGCCGCAGCAAGGTTTCCCCGGTGAATCCGGTAAGGGATTTGGATTCCGTGCACGCCATCGATGATGGCACCGATGCCGTCAGTGTCCTCAGCCGCCAGGAGAAGATCCAGCTGCTGGCGGAGGCCATTGATGACCTGCCGTCCCGTTGCCGGGAAATTGTCATCCTTCGCAAGCTCAAGAACATGCCGCAAAAAGACGTCGCCGCGATGCTCGGCCTCTCGGAAAAAACCGTTGAGGCCCACCTGTCGCGCGGTATTAGGCGCTGCGAGAGTTTCCTCCGCCGCCGCGGCGTGCAGGACGCGTTTTCTGATGAATCCCGCTGAAGCCAGTCCCTCGCCCGATCACCCCGACGCGGACGCGTCGGGCCCGTCCGCCTTGGACTGGCCGGTGCGCGCTGGCGCCGCGGATGACGTGCTGGCCGAGTTGAATGTGCGGGCGGGACGCCGCCGACGTCGCCGTCAGGCGGGGCTGCTGTCGCTGGCGGCGGTGGTCGTGCTTGGGGTGCTGGCGACGTGGCGCTGGGCCGCCTCGACGGCGACCTCGAATTACGCGGTGATGTCGATCGTCGTCACCGCTGCGCCGCACCAGGTGCTGGAGGACGGCTCCACCGTCGATCTCAAGGATGGGGCGCAGATCGAGGTATCGTATTTGCCCACGGTCCGCGCGGTGAAACTCCGCAACGGCACCGCCCGCTTCCAAGTCGCGAAGAATCCGCACCGCCCGTTCATCGTCACGGCTGGCGATGTTTCGGTCCAGGCGGTCGGCACGGCCTTCTGCGTCGGGATCGAGCCCAAGGGCGTCGAGGTCATCGTCACCGAGGGCCGGGTGTCCGTCGCCCAGGCCGCGCACAACCTGCCGACCCCGCCGGTGCCGGCCGTCGCCGCCGGTGCCGCGATGGTGGCCGCCGGCCAACGCGTGCTCGCCGAACCGACGACCAACGCCAACCCGGTGCCGGCGCTGGCCGTGGCCCCGCTGCCCGAGCACGAGCTGGCGGAGCGCCTCACCTGGCTTAACCCGCGCCTCGAATTCACCGGCGCGCCGCTCGAGACCGTGGTCATGACCTTCAACCAGCACAACCGCCGCCAGCTCGTGATCGAGGACGGCGAGCTGCGCAGCCTGCAGGTCAGCGGCATCCTTCGGTCCGACAATCTCCCGGCGCTGCTCCACATGCTGGAGACGAATTTCCGGATCCAGGCGGAGAATCGCGGCGCCAACGAGATTGTCCTGCGCAAGGCGCCCTGAGCGCGGCGGCCGCGCCGTGAAGACCGCGCCGTCCTCGGCCAACGCTCCCGATGAGCGGGGCGAGTGGCTTTTTGCCTGTGCGCCGGACAACGACCTGCTGCGGGTTGCCGCTGCAAGCACGGGACGAAGCTTCCCGCGTCACGACCGGGCCGACGAGGCCGTGGCCGCCGCCCGGCCGGGTTCGGCGGTGCTGGCGCTGGCGGACGGCTACCCGCGGCGGCCCACGTCCGTCGCGCCCGAGACGTATGCGCGGGCGGCGGCGAAAGGCGTGCGGCTGTACGTCGAGTTTCCCGCGCAGCTGCCGGGCCTGACGGTCGGCGCGGTGCGGCGCGCGACGGAGGAGACGGTTGTGGTGACCGCCGACGGCCTGGACCCTCGGCTGCGGCCGATGCAGCTGCTGGCCGTGCACGATTGCCACCACGTGGAGGTCGAGGCGCCCGCGCCGCTGCTGGTCGTGGCCAAGGTTGCGGGTTTCGACACGGCGGTCTTTGGCCTGGCGGGCACGACCCCCCGCCCAATCCTGTTTGAGCACGGCGCGTCGGGCGTCCTGGTGGCGACGACAAAGCTCAGCCAGTTCGTCACGGCGCGCTACGGTCCGCCCGGGGCATTGCAGGCCCTGTGGGCGTTTATCTTCCGCTGGCTGCAGCCCGAGGCGGAGCCGCCAGCCCTGGCGTGGGTGCCGACCGTGCGGCCGACCTATTCGCGGGAGGCGCTCCTGCCGCCCGATGCGGCGCGGCGGGCCATCCGCCGCGGCCTCGACTGGCACACTACCGCGCGCATGCTGCTGAGCGCGGACGGGGCCAGGGAGTATGCCGCCCTGCGCGCGTCGGGCCGGGTGGATCCGGCCAATCCGGTGGGACCGGCGCCGGACGGCCGCTGGGCGGCGGGCAACGGGAGGTTTGGCGTGCTGGAGGGAGTCAATTCGCGCGTCGCGTTCGACGGCACGCAGCCGATCCGCTGGAATCTGCGCTGCGACTCCAACGGCGAGAGCGCGCTGGCGTTCGCCCTGCGCTGGCAGCTGGATGGCGACGACGCCAGCCGGACGGTGGCGGGCAATCTCCTCGACTGGGTCTACGGCGCCTCGGGCATGTTCCAGACCGACCCGGCGAAAGCGAACTTCGGCCTGGTGCATTGGGCGCCGGACAATGGCCAGGCGCTTTACCAGGACAACGACGTGAAGGTGATCCTCGGCGCGATCGGCACCGCGGCCGTGCTCGGGACCGACCGCTGGGACGACGCGGTGGTCCGGAATATCCTCGCGAACTTCCGGACGACCGGCCGTCACGGCTTTCGCGGCTGGCGGCTTGAGGCTCCCGAACTCCTCGCGGCCGGCTGGGAGAAATACTGGCGTGCCGAAACCATCCTGTGCCAGCCGCACTACGAGGCCTGGATGTGGGCGGCGTACCTTTGGCTCTACGGCCAGACCGGCTACCGCCCGCTGCTGGAGCGGACCCGCCGCGGCGTGCGGACGATGATGGAGGCCTATCCGGACCGCTGGCGCTGGACCAACGGCCTCCAGCAGGAACGCGGCCGCATGCTGCTCGCGCTGGCGTGGCTGGTCCGGGTCGAGGACCGGCCCGAGTACCGGGTTTGGCTGGAGCGGCTGGCAGACGACCTGGAGCGAGCGCAGGACGCGAGCGGGGCAATTCGCGAGGAGCTGGGCGAACTCGCGCAGGGCGACTTCCGGCCGTGCCGCTCGAACGAGGAATATGGCACGAACGAGGCGCCGCTGATCCAGGAGAACGGCGACCCGGTCGCGGACCTTCTCTACACGTGTAATTTCACCCTGCTCGGCCTGATCGAGGCCGCGGCCGCGACCGGCGGGGCGCGCTTCGCGCGGATGGCGGACCGCCTGGCCGCGTTTCTCGTGCGCATCCAGGTCCGCAGCGAGGCGCACCCGGAGCTGGATGGCGGATGGTTCCGGGCCTTTGACTTCCGGGCATGGGACTACTTCGGCTCGAATGGCGACGCGGGCTGGGGCGCCTGGGCGATCGAGGTGGGCTGGACGCAGGGCTGGATTCCGACCGGCCTGGCGCTGCGCGAGCTGCGGACCTCGCTGTGGAATCTGACGCGTGGCCGCACCGTGGCGCGGAACTTCGACGCCATCCGGCGGGAAATGCTTCCGGACCACGTGGTCAATTCCGCGCCCGGGCCGTGACGGCCGCCGGCCATCGGGGCGGGTGGTGTTTCCGGAGCACCGCGATCCGTGGTCGGCCTTTCAACCTTCAACCGACTGCTTTCAACTCCACGTCAGGTCAAGCGGGCGAGCCGCGCGTCGATGTCGTCGCGGAGGCGGTCGACGAAGCCGCGCGTGAAGTCGCGGATTGAGAGGCTGGGGTCCTGCACGAGCGGCGTGAGGTCCATCGCCCAGGTGATGCCCTGGTGGGCGTCCGTGGCGTGCGACGCGTGGTAGGTCGCGTGGGCGAGGCGGCGACCGGCGGTGGCGAGGTCGTAGCGCTTGCCGCCGCTGATCTGGGAGTCGAACACGCCGACCAACGAGGCGGCGACGTTCGGGTAGGCGCTGACGTCGAGCACCTGCTTGTCGCCGTCGGGCAGCCAGTCGAGATCGCGCCAGACCTCGCAGCCGTAGACGCGCTTGGGGCGGAGCGCGGCGGGCAGGCGGCGCAGCGCCGCGAGGGCGTGGCCGAGGACCGCGACGTGCGTGTCGTGCTTGTCGGCCGGCTGGTGGAGATAGACCACCTCGGCGCTGGCGGTGGTGAAGATCTGGTCGAGGTCAGCCGCGACGTCGGCGTTCCGGGGGTCCTTGACGGCGGCGCTGGGGTGGGCGAGCTGGAGCTGGATCGAGTACTCGCCGATCACCGCGGCCTTGCGCTGCTCGCGCACCCGCACGGCCTGCATGTCGGCGTCCGTGTACTGGGCGTACAGGCCCGAGCGGGGGCTGCCGGCGCCGTTGGTGACCACCACGCCGGAGAACCAGCGGTCGGTGCGGCCGAAGCACTCGGCGATGCCGTGGTAGGCCATGATCTCGATGTCGTCCTGGTGGGCCGCGACGCAGAGGTGCGTCGTGCGCGCGAGGGCGGCCTCGGGCGTGAGCTGCGAACCCGGAACAAAGATGTCGGCGGCGGGATGGGAGGTTTTCATGGCGGTCAGGAGGAAGGGGTGGTGCGCAGGGCGGGGAGGCTGGCGGCGGCGACGGCCTGCCCGTGGCGCTTGTTCTGCTCGTCCGGCGTATGCAGGCGGATCCGCTCGGCGAGCGCCGGGAACTCGGTGCGCAGGACCTCGGCGGCCTGCGCGAGGATCACGGCGCCGCCCTCGCCGGACGTGACGCGGCCCAGCACGAGCAGGTGCCGGACGTCGTAGAAGTCGGCGTAGTGCGCGATCGCATAGCCGAAGCACGCGCCGATGGTGGCGTAGACGGCCCGGGCCCGGGGGTCGCCGGCCGCCATCGCCTGCTGGACCGCGACGAGCTGCTCCGGCAGCGGCTGGCCGGCGGGAAACCGGAAGCCGGCCCGTGGCGCGAGCCGGGCGACGCCCTGCTGCGAGAAGTACTGCACGCCGCAGCCCAGGTCGCCCGACCATTCGTCGCGCGGCGCGTCGACGCGGTAGTCGACCGGGGCGAAGGCCAGCTCGTTGAGCCACGGCGTGATGTGGCCCTCGGGCGTCACCCAGCCGGCGGCCTGGCTGGTGCCCATGGAAATGCCGAGGACGGCGTTCGCCCCGAGGGCCATCGAGCCGGCGAGGGCGGTGACCTCGCCGTCGTTGGCGACCTCGAAGGGCACGCCGCCCCAGCGGGCCTGCAGCGTGAAGAACATCCGGCGGATGTGGCGCTCGAACTCGTCCGGGGGCACGCCGCGGAAGAGCGACGCGACGCGCACCTCGTTGTTGACGTAGACGCCGGCGGCGCTGCCGCCGATGGCGTCGACCCGCGGGAGGTGCGCGGCCGCGCGCCGCAGCGAGTCGTGCACGCCCTCGAGGTGGTAGGCGGGGTCGCGCTGGAAATAGGGATCCCAGCCGATTTCCTCGGAATAGACGACCCGGCCGTCGATGACCGCGGCGGCCTTCCGGTCGCTGCCGCCGAGGTCGAAGCCGATGCGGCAGCCGTCGAGATGCCGGCCGACCGCGAGCGCGGCCTGGCGCTCAGGCGGTAGGGCGGACGGGGCACAGGCCGTGAGGCCGAACTCCTGGCGCTGGATGCGCTCGCCCATGAATGCGTGGTCGAACGCCCGGTCGCCGCCCGGCGCGTAGATCGGGGAGAGCGCCGCCGCGATCTCGTCGGCGCCGGCCAGGTGGAGGCGGCAGCCGCCCTTCTGCCAGAGCAGGAATTTCACCAGGCGCTCGACATAGCGCAGGGTGTGGCGCGAGGCCGCGTGGCCCACGCCGAGGATCCGGTCGTGGTGGTGGCTCGTCTTACCGTCGGCGGTGACCAGCGCGAGCGTGATGGCGCGGGCGGAGGCATCCCGAGCGACCAGGTCGCGGTACGCGCGGTTCCAGAGAACGGCCGGCAGGAATTCGGGATCCAGTTCCGGTCGGATCCGGGGGGCGACGGGCAGGAGTGAGCTCATGGCGGCGGAGGCGGCCGCGCGGGCGAACCCGGCGGCCCGAAACCACAGTGCGCGTTACTTCCCCGCGGGCGTCGAGTGCGAACCGGCGCCCGGTGAAAAATCAACCGACGCCCGGCGGAGGCCTATTCCGCGGCGAACCGGATCGTCGCAATCTCCTTGGCCTTCAGCTCGAAGGTGGCGAGGCCGCGGTTCACCGGGCCGCGCCGGCCCACCGGGGCACCGTCGAGGTTGACCCGCTGCCAGGACCGCGGCGCCTTGGCGGCCGTCGGGCGGTCGCGGAAGTCGCAGGTTGCCGTGATCGCCGCGGTGCCCGGGTTGAAGAGCCGGACCTCGAGGGCGTCGCCGCGCTCGCGGGCGCTGGAGACGACGGCGCCGCCGGCAACCGCGAGGAACGAGCCGTGGGCGGGCAGGTCGCGGCGGCGCGCGTGGATCGGCACGTCGAGCGCCCCGAGTTGCACGGCGCGCAGGCCGGCGCCGAGCTGGATGCCCTGCTCGCAGAGGCCGACCCGGTCCGCCGGGCCGCCACCCGGCACAATCCAGTAATTGAACACCAGTTCGCCCTGAAGCTGGCCGTTCGGCTGGCCGTCGGTGAACACCGTCCGGCGCGTCGCCCGGAAAAGCGTGAGGGCGAGCGTGCGGTCCGGGACGTCGCGCACCGCGGTTTCCATCAGCCCGGGGGCCACGACGGCGAGACCGCGCTGGCCGTCGGCCACGGCGGTCCAGCTCTGCTGGGCGCAGGTCTCGACGGCGAGCTCGCGGCGCGTGTGGTTGTCGGACGGAAGGGCGATCGGCCGCTCCACGACGTCAAACGCGCTGTCGGCCAGGTAGGTCGAGGCCTGGACCCCGGTCGGCAGCAGCACGCGCAGCCGGTGGTCGCGGACCTGGTTCTGGACCGTGGTGCGGACCTCGACCCGGTCCGCGCCGCGGCGCAGCGTGACCAGGCTGTCGATGACAAGCTCGGCGAACTGCTCGGAGCGCACCATGCGGTCAAACCGGAACTCGGCCGGCACGCGCAGGGTGGTGCGGATCCGGAAGCGGGCCAGCAGCGGCCCGTTGCTCACGAGGGCAATGTCGGAAGCCGAGGCGGTGGAGACAAACGCCTGGTCGTTGACGGCCTCGCCGTGGAACCAGCCGTCGCCGATGTCTGCGATATCCTCGAACGTGAGCAGCCGGCGGTAGGTCTCGCTGCTCCGCTTGTCGGTGAGGGTGAGCGTGCCGTTCGCCTCGATGACGACGCCCAGGTGCTCGTTCTCCATCGCGCGCTCGCTGGTGGCGAGGCCCGGCACGGCCGGATGGCGGGTCGGAAGCATGGCGGCGGGCAGCACGTGGTCCCTGGCGGTGGTCTCCCCCTCGCGGACCGTGAGCGTCGTGTAGCCGAGGGCGGGGACCGCGAGACGGAGGGCGACCGTGATGTCGTTCGTGCGGTAACCCTGCGGGAACTGCTCGCGGTAGATGCGCGCCTTGCCGCGGTTCATGTCCTGCGCGAGCCGCTGGTACGGCACCTCGGTGCCGTCGGCCGCGAGGATGCGGAAGCCGGGCTTCGGCTCGAAGCCGAAGAACTCGTTGAAGCAGCCCCATTCGACGGGGATCTGGAGCGTCAGCTCGACCGGCTCGTCGAGCGCCCGCGTGAGCGGGTTGGCGACGAGCACGCGGAGCTCCCGCGCGCCGATGTCGCCCTGCACGGCGGCCGCGAGCGCCTGCAGGGACTCGAGGGTGGTGGCCTCGCCGATCTGCTCGCACTGGGCGAAGCGGTACTTCATGTCCTCGTGGACGGCGTCGATGCTGCAGCCGCAGATCGAGTCGTGCGGGTGATTCATCAGCAGCCAGTGCCACGCGACGTTCAGAAAGCCGCCGTGACCCTGGACGCCGCAGAGCGACGAGGCCATCGCGCCGAACGGCTCGGCCCAGTGGCAGAGCAGGTGCTGGCAGCGGACGTTGGCCTGCTTGATCCAGACCCGGCTGGAAAGCACGCCCGGGATGAGCCACTGCTGGTCGACGATATTGGGCTGGCCGCCGGTGGCGCGGAGCTCGCCGGAGACGACCTCCTTGACCCGGTCAGACTGCCGGAGGACGGCGTCCAGGTAATCGTCGAGCGTGCCGTGTTTCAGGTCGTACGGGAAGTCGGCGCCGGGGCGGCGGGCGAACAGTGCCTTGTAGTAGTCGAGATCGTACTCGAGGTGGTCGCCGCCGTCGAAAACCAGGATGGCGTCGGGGTCCGAGCGGTCGCCCTCCTTTTTGAGATACGCATCGAGATCCCGGTCGGCGCGGGTGCGGTCGAACTTGATCTCGTGCTGGGTGCTGTGCCGGACATCGGCGGCGTAGTCGCAGTAGCCGGTGCGGGGAAAACGGTAGCAGGCGATCCGTGTGCCATCGGCGCCCTGCCACCAGAAATGCGCGCGGGGCGTCGGCTCGATGCCGCGCCAGACGAGCGCGCCCTTCAGGCCGAAACCGGCGAAGATCTGCGGGAGCTGACCGATGTGGCCAAACAGGTCGCAGACGAAACCGGCATTGGACGGCTCGGCACCGAAGTCGCGGGCGATTTTCCGGCCGAGCTGGAGGTTCCGGATGATCGACTCGCCGCTGACCAGCCACTCGTCGGGCAGCACGAACCAGGGCCCGACCTTGAGCCGGCCGGCGCGGACCAGCTTGCGGACCTGTGCCTCGCGCTCGGGGCGGACCTCGAGGTAGTCTTCCAGCAAGATGGCTTGGCCGTCGGTCGTGAACGGCCCGCGCAAGGTGCCGGACGCGATGTCATCAATCGCCCGGTCGAGCAGGTGCACCAGACGCTGCCGGTACAGCTGGAAGGGCTGGTACCATTCGCGGTCCCAGTGGGTGCTCAGCACATAGATGGCCGGGCGGGCGTTGGTCTTGGCGGGACGGGAGGGACGGGGAGCTTTCACGGAAGAAGGATGAGGTGTCGTAGACAGCGTCGCACACTTTGCCGCGCGAGGACGAGAGCGGAGTGTGGCGGCGCGGGGGAAGTCGCAGGACGCAGGTTACAAGTGACGGGTCTCGTGGGCGGCTCCGCCGCCGTGCGATGACTTTCGACTTGGGACCTGCGAAATTCGACACTGCGACGGACGCACAGGAGGAAACGGAGGACCTGGGCGCGGTTGGTTATTGCCGGTTCCGTTGGGCTGGGCGGCCGGTTGACGAAAGCCGGGGCGTGGTCATCCCTGTGCGGATGCCATTGCTGACCCTTGTCCCGCCGATGCCGGGCGCCGAGCGTCGTTTTCGTCCCTTGGTAGAGTTCGTGCATTCCTGCGGGTGGGAGACCGAGTTTGTCCGGTTGGAGTGGGGCGGCCCCCAGCCGGACTTCGATTCGACCGCGCTCTTTCCCCAGGTTGACGCGCAGACGGCGGGCAGGGCGGTGCTGGGGTTCTCCCTCGGCGCGCTCTACGCCCATCTGGGCGCGCTGCGCGCCCGGCACCTCATCCTCGGCTCAATCTCGCCGTTCTTCCTCGAGGATGACGAAGAGCCGCGGCGCTGGATGATCTCCTATCGGGCCGGCAACGACCGCACCCCTGCCGACGTGCTGGTGGGAGCAAAGGAGGATGCGCAGATGCACCGTCGGGCGGCGGCGGTGCGTGACTTCTACCGTCAACGCACCTTCACCGTCGTCCCCGACGCGGAGCACGAGCTTTGGCACCCCCACTATTTGCAGGCGATCAAGACGGCCCTGGACCGACTCGCCCGGAAACAGGAACAGAAGCCTCAGGATTCAGGTCGCAAGTGACCGGTCTCGTCCGCGGCTTCGTCGCCGCCAGGTAGCTTTCAGCATTAGGCCTCGGATGTTCGACGCGGGGTGCACAGGAGGTGACGGAGCGAACGGAGGATGACCGGGGCATCGGGTTGCTGGTGGGGCCGTTTGTTGGGCTGGAGCGTTCCTTTGCCAAGGCAACGTGAGGAGCAGGACCATCCTCGCCACACCTGAACCAACAACCATTCCGGAAGCCCAGCGCCGCAATCTCCGTTACCTGCTGTGCAGGCCTGCTGCTTTCGATATTCGACGTGGGGCCTTCGACCACTCTAGAAACACGAACCCTTTTCGGGCGATTGCGGTCTGACTTGCGGTCCTCGCGTGAAGTTTCTCCGGCTTTTCCTCATCCTGCTCGGGCTGGCGGCGGTCTTGGCCGTCCTGGTTTTGGCGGCGGTTTTCAATCCGTCGGTCCAGACCTGGTATGTTCAGGGCCGGCTGAGGGACCATCCGGCTTGGCATGCCTCGGTCGGTTCGGTCACGGCGGGGCTGGACCACGTCGAGCTCGAGAATCTCAGGTTCGAACTGGGCGGCGCGGTCGTCACTTTGCCGGCGGTGCGGGCCACGCTGCCGGTCAGGACCTTATTGTGGGAAAAGAGGCTGAATATCCGGAGCCTGGTGGCCAAGGGCTGGACCATCGAATTGGGAGCCAGCCTGGACGAGGCCCGCCCTGCGAGGGCGCCGGTCGCGAACAGCCAGGCCGACGGCGATGCGGCCGGCTCGCCGGCGGCGGAGCGGGCGGCCGGCGGCCGGCACGGGATCCTGAGCGGCTGGGAGCTGCCCTGCGCGGCCAGCCTCGACGATGCGGACGTGGAGGGGGACGTGTATGTGCCGCGGCCCGGCGAGCTGCCGCAGCGGATCCATGTGGCGATCAAGGGCGGCGCCTTGCGGTCCGGACTCAGTGCGACCTTGGCGCTGGACGCGTCGACGGTTGACCCGTGGAAGGGCGTCCGGGTCGCCGCGGCGCACGGCAAGCTGCGGGTCGTGATGGACACGCCGCGGACCATTGGGTCGGTGGCGGTCGAGGCGGACCTGGTGGGACAGGGACCGGCGGTGCCGGATGGCTGGACGGTCGCGGGCGCGCTCACGGTGCGGCGGCTGCTGCAGGAGGAGTTGCACCAGATTTCGTTGAGCCGTGGCGGGCGCGAGCTCGCCACCGTCGTGGCCCACCGCTCGCTCTCGACTGGAGCATGGGCGGGAAACTGGGAGCTGCGGTTGCACGACGATGATGCCGCGCCGTTCTTGCCCGACCAATCAGGGACTGCCGCGCGCGTGACGGGCTCGGGCGGCTTCGCGGCGAAGCCCGACTTGTCGCGCATCGAAATTGCGGGCCAGGCGCAGGCCGAGCTTTCCCGGCTGGGCGCGGTGTCAACCCGGCTGGGGCAAATGGGACCCGCGACGGTCGCAGCAAGCTTCCAGATCGACGCCGGCGGCTCGGTGCTGCGGTTCAAGGACCTGAAGCTGAACGTTACGGGACGAGACCTGGCCGCGTTCCTTCAGACGCTTCAGCCGTTCGAATACACGGCCGAGTCGGGCGCCGTGAAACCCGACCGCCCGGGGAAAGACTTGCTGGCGCTCGCCCTGCGGGGAGATCCGTGGCCGTGGTTGCCACGGGCAAACTCCCGACTCGGCTGGACGGGCGGGGAGATGCGCGGCGATTTTCGCCTGAGACCGCAGGCGGCCGGGTGGGTTTTGACTACCACCGCCCCGCTGGCCGCGTCGGGAGTCGCGCTCGCGTGGGGCGGCCGGACGCTGGCTGGCGGACTGGACGTGGCGGTTGCGCCGGTCGTGACGTTTGACTCGCGCGGGTGGCAGGTGACGGTCGCGCCACTGAGGCTGAGCGCCGCGGGTAGAAACGTCTTCGAGCTCACCGGGCAAGTCTCACGGCGGGCCGGCGACGAGCAGGCGACGGTGCTGTCGGGCAAATGGAACGCCGACCTGGAAGCGATCGGAGCCGCGCCGGCGCAGTTCCCGGGTCTGGCCGGCGTCGGCGCCCGCACGGCCCGCGGCGAGTTTTCGGCGAGCCTGGGCACCGTGTCGCAGGTGGCGGGAAAGATCGCGGTCACGGGTCACGACGCGGCCCACGCCTTCAGCGCGGACGTGCAGGCCGACATCGACGAATATGGGCGCGTTGACTACTCCGTGCCGCTGAAGCTCACGACCGGCACGGGGGTCACGGACCTCAAGGCCGAAGGCTCGTGGGCGACCGCGGGGACGGAGGGCCGGATGAATCTCCGGCTGTCGGGTGACACGCTCGTGCTTGATCACGTGCGCCGTCTGGTGCCGGTGCTGGCGCACTGGTCGAATTTCCGCCCGGCCGGAGCGGCCGAGGCGCGGGATCCGGCGCCGTTCTGGCGGCCGTGGGAGGGGACGATCACCCTGCAGGTCAACCAGCTGACGGACGGCAAGCGCACCTTTGCCGACATCGGTGGCAGCGTCGAATTGACCGCCGACGCGATCCGGCTCGATCACGGCCACTTCGCGCTGACACCCCTGAACCCCGTGGACTGCGAGGGCGCGGTCACCTTCGAGGCGGGGGCCGCGGAGCCGTACGTGCTGGAGGGCCGGGGCGGCCTGGCGGAGTTCGACCTGCCGGTGTTGCTGGGACCGCCGCCGAAGGACCAGGACCCGTTGATCGAGGGACGTTACACCCTGGCGGCGGAGGTCACGGGGCGGGGGCGGAATCTCGCTGACCTGCTGGCGCATCGCCGCGAGCAATATCGTCTGGCAAGCAAGGCGGGCATCGTCCGGTTGCTGGCGGCGCACGTCGCGGAGGCACTGCCCGAGGAAATGCCAGGGAAGGTGTCGGACACCCTCGACAGCGCGGGCTACATGCTCGGCAAGCTGTTCCAGGTGGACAGCCGGATCGGGTCCGGGCAGCGGAAGCTGAGCCAGCCGATGGAAGCGGTGCTGAACTTCTCGTATGCGATCGCGGAAATCGGGTACGACGAATTCACCGTGACGGCGGTGCGGGATCCGGACGGCGGCTTCGACCTCACGGCGATCAACCTGACCTCGCCGGAGCTCGGCCTCACCGGCACCGGCCGGATGGGCGCCGGGGACCAGCCGTTGCGGGCGCGACCGCTGGAACTCGACCTGCGAATCGGCGCGCGCGGCAAGCTGGCCGAACTGATGGCGAAGACGGAGATGCCGGCCGAACCGAAGGACGCGGCGGGCTTGGTGGTGCTGGTGGCGCCGGCGCATTTTGGCGGCAGCCTCGACCACTTCGATTTTCAGGAATGGCAGCACGCCCTGGCCAAGGCGGCGGTGCAGAAGGAAAAGGCCGGCAAGAAGCAGGACTGACCAAAGTGGCCCACGGAACACTCGGATCACGCGGAATCGATCCGGATTATTCTGGTCAGCGCAGCCCTCGGTCCGCGCCGCATGCCGTGTGCTCCGTGCATGCCATGGGCCCAGCGGGCGGCGATGGCATGAGAGGGCCAACCTTAAAATAGTTTCAGTGCTCGTTAATGTTGGATTAATGGGTCGAAGCTAGGCTTGGAGCGTTACCGTCGGATCAGCCCCCAACTCACCCATCGCTCCCATGAAGAATCTGGTGCTACTCATCTGTCTCTCCGCCGTCGGCGCCGCGTCGCTGCTGGCCGAAACCGCCCCGGCGAAACCGGCCAAGAACTGGACCGCCCCGGCCCACAAGATCTACGCGCAGCAGCTCTCGGAGGAGATCATGGCAGCGCATCCCGAGCTCCTCAGCATCACCTTCCACGGGGTGCCGCCGGGCCTGAGCGAGGTCTACACGATGTTCGCGGGTTCCTACGTCGATCGCATCGGCAACCCGGACGATCCGGATGACGTGATGGTCATCAAGCTCGGCATCACGATCGTTGATCCCCGCTGGCATCGCTTCAAGGACACCGTGAAAAAGTTCGTCATGATGATGCCGATGCGCGACGCAAAGGGTGAGAACTGCGGGCTGCTGGTGGCCGCCTACCGGAACGACGGGAAGTTCGCCCGGACGGAGCGGGAGTTTTTCACGATGGGGCTCGACCTCCGCGACGCGCTGCAGCCGAGGATCGCGAGCTACGAGGGCCTGTTCGCCCCGGTCAAGTAACCGCCGGTTCTCGTTCCGCCCATGAAGCTGAAACTCGCCGTCCTGGCGCTCGTCGGCGCCGCCGGTCTCCAGGCCGAACCGTTCTACCGTCTAGAGTCGGCCCTCACGATTCCCAGCCCCACGGCCCCGTCGTGGGACTATCTCACCTATGACTCGGCGCGCGACTGCGTGTACATTGCGCGGCGGGACGACGGCATCCTCATCTACGACGCCAAGGCGCAGAAGATCACGGGTGCCCTCGAGGACTCGAAGGGCGGCAACTCCACCGTGCTGGTGCCGGAGTTCGACCGCGCCTACGTGGTCAAGCAGGACGGCACGCTGCTGATCCTCCAGCTTTCCACCCTGAAGAAGATCGGGACCGTGAGCGTGGGCGACAACGCGGACAACGCGTTCTACGACCCGGCCACGAAACAGCTACTCGTGACGCAGGGCGACAGCAGCCAGGCGACCTTCGTCGACGCCAAGACCGGCGCCGTCAACGGCGTGCTCAAGGTCGACAGCGAGAGCCTCGAGGGCACGGCGCCTGACGGCGAGGGCAACTACTACCTGGCCCTGCGGGACCGCGACAAGGTGCTCAAGATTGACGCCCGCGCCCGGACCGTCGTGGCGGAGTGGAAGATCGGCGCGCACGTCAAGCCGAACGGCGTGGCCTATGACGCGGCCCACCGGCGGGTGTTCGTCTCCACCCGCGGCGAGAACCCGGCGCTGCTGGTGTTCGACCCGACCGGGCGAATCGTCGCCGAGCCGCCCATCGGCCGCGGCAATGACCAGGTGGTCTTCGACGCCGGGAGCCGCCAGATCTACACCTCGAATGGCTTCGACGGCACGCTGGTGGTGCTGCAGCAGGTCGACGCCGACACGTACCAACTCGTGGAGGCGGCGACGACGCGGCCGTATGCGCGGACCATGGCGCTCGATCCCAAGACCAAGAAGGTCTATCTCACCACGGCCGAGGGCACGGTGGACCCGGCGAAAAAATGGAAGACCGAGATCTCGGCCTTCTATCCGAACAAATACTTCAAGGACACCTTCACGCTTCTGACCTACTCGCGCCGCTGAGGCGCGAACCGAACCCCGCTGACCCCATGAACAACCAGATTCGAAAGATCCCGGGCCGGCTGGCCGCCGTGGCGGCCCTGGCCCTCGTGCTCACGCCGAGCGCCTTCGCGCTCAAGTACGCCCCGGTCGAGCACCACCTGAAGGCCGACCCGTCGCTGCCGGTCTGGCAGCCGGGCAAGGTTGTCTCCGTGCCCGAGGAGGAGCTCAACCTCGTCGGCGCCGACATCATGGACGAGATCACGCTGGGCTGGATCAAGCTCTACCGCGCCGCCTATCCGCGCCTCAGCGTGACGATGGAGGCGCGCGCCTCCGGCAGCGGCGTGCCGGCCCTGACCGCGGGGATCGCGCATCTCGCCCCGGTCGGCCGCGAGGCCCTGCCGAAGGAGCACGACGCCTTCGTGAAGAAATTCGGCTACGAGCCCTTCGCGATCCGCGTGGCGACCGGCAGCCTCGGCTCGCTCGGCAAGACCGCGACCTCGGTGATCCTGGTGGCGAAGGACAACCCGATCCAGGGGCTGACCTTTGCCCAGCTGGATGCGATCTATTCCAAGACCCGCAAGCGCGGCCATGCCGACATCACGACCTGGGGCGACCTCGGGCTCACCGGCGAGTGGGCGAAGCGCCCGATCCACACCTACGGGCTCAAGCCGCCAAACGGCATCGAGCAGTTCGTGAAGTGGAAGGTCCTTGAGGGCGGGGAGTGGAAGGACGGCATCCAGCACGTGAAAGGGCAGGGCTTCACCCATGCGTTCACGGTCGCGTCGAACGACATGCACACCCAGCTCGGCGGCCTGACCTACGGGCTGCTCGCGAATGTCACACCTGACGTCCGCGTGGTCCCGCTGGCGGAGAAGGACGGCGATCCGTTCATCATGCCGACCATCGAGACCGTCTACCACCACACCTATCCGCTGAGCCGGTACGTCTATATCTACGTGAACCGCCCGCCGGGCCAGCCGCTCGAGCCGAAGATCAAGGAGTTCCTCAAGCTGGTCCTGAGCAAGCAGGGCCAGAACGTCGTGGCCGAGGAGGGCGTCTTCATGCCGCTCCTTCCCGAGGTCGTGAAGGAAGAGCTGGCGAAGCTCGAGTGAACGGATTCATCAGGACCCTGCTGACAGCCCTCGCCATCGCGGCGGGGGTTGTTGCTTTTGCAGGCGAGCCGCTGCCCTGCGCGAGCGCGGAGAGCATGGACCGGCTGCTGGCGGCGTGGACCGCGGCCTTCGCGGCGGCCCATCCTGAGACGCCCGCGCGGGTGGTGCGACGGGCCCGCTATGCCGCGGACCTCGTGGAGCCGCTCGCGCAGGGCGTGGTTCGCGTCGCCACCTTTCCCCGCGAACTCTTTCCGGCCGAGCGCGCCCGGATCCGCGCCGTCACCGGAGCCGAGCCCTGGGTCGTGCCCGTGGCCACGGGCAGCCGGGCGACCAAGGGAGGAACCCATGCCATCGTCCTGTACGTCAACCAAGGGAACCCGCTCACCCGGATTTCGCTGAACCAGCTGCGCGAGATCCTGGCCGAGGACGGAAAAATCCGGACCTGGGGCCAGCTCGGCCTCACGGGCCAGTGGGCCGGCCGCCGGATCAACCTGCACGGCATGCGGGTCCGGCGGGAGTCGGGCAATCCGCCCGGGATCGTCAATTACCTCGCGGACCGCGTGCTGCACGGCCGGCCGTGGCGGCCGGATATCCACGAGCAGGCCGATGTTCCGGGCGGGCCGCAGGCGCTGGCTCAGATCGTGCAGGCGGTGGCCGCCGACCCGGACGGATTGGGCTACAGCGGTTTCGCCTACGCGGCGCCCGGGGCGAAGGCCCTGGCGGTTGGCGAAACGGAGGTCGGGCCATTCTGGGACGGGTCCCGGGAGGAGATTGCGCTGCACCGTTACCCGCTCACCCGGCTGGTGTATCTCGTGACCCAACCGCACCCCGACGCGACCGTGCAGGCCTTTGTTCGTTTTGTCCTGAGCCCGGAGGGCCAGCGGGCCGTGGCGGCGGATCCGGGCGGTTTCTTTGCCCTGCCAGTTCTGCCGGCGGGGAACGTGCGCTACCTGACCCCCGACGGGGCCGTGAGCGTGGTCGGTTACAACGACATGGCCGAGATGATCGCGGCGTGGGGCGATCGATTCGTGCAGCATTATCCCGGCGTGCGTTTCTCCCTCCGGCTGCAGGGCACACGCAGCGCACTGCCGGCGCTCGAGCAGGGCCGGTCGGCCTTTGGCCCGATGGGGGCGGAGCCGAACCCCGCCGAGGTGACGGAATTTCGCGCGGCCACCGGGAGTGAGCTCCAGTGGTTCCGGATCGCGCACGCGTCGCTCAGTCCGCGGGCCCTCAGCGGCCCGCTGGCGGTGGTGGTGCCGGCCTCGAGTCCGCGACGGACGGTCACCTTGGACGAGTTGCACGATCTCCTGGCCGGGCGAGTCCAGGATGGAGTCCGGGTCTACGCCATGGCCCCTGAAACCGCCCTGGGCCGCTACACCCGCGACCGGCTGCTGGCGGGCGGGCCGTATGCCCCGGGCGTGCGGACCTTTGGGCAGTCGCGCGACGTCGTGCGGGCGCTCGCGGCCGACCCGACTGGCATCGGCCTGGCCGCAGCCGTGGCGATCACGGCGGACGTGCGGGCGCTGGCCGTGGCGCCGGGAGCGGCGGAGGTGCCGGTGGCGCTGACGCCGGAGAACATCCGGGCCGGACGCTATCCGCTCGACCGTTTCCTGCTGATCAGCGCCCGGATTCCGCTGGATCCCCTCGTGCGGGCTTATCTCGACCTGGTCTTGTCGCCGCAGGGCCAGGAGGTCATCAATCAGGGCAGCCTCGGCTACCTGCCGCTGAACGACGCCGAACGGGCCGCGGAACGAACGCGGTTGCAGGCGTGGTGAGCCTGGGGGAGATACCTGAATGCGATTTAAGGTTAGTTTCAGCTTTGTTTTAATGAACTCCATTAGCTTGGCGGCAGAGCCCTGAGTCCGACCGTGCCCGAGCCGGTCAACCCCAAACCCTAACCCCCATGTCTCGCACCGTAATTTCGCACGGAGTTTCCCTGCGCTTTGTTGCCCTTGCCGGTTCCGCCTTGGCCCTGATCCTGGCGGCGCCGCGTGCCGTTGCCCAGGAAGCCGACCAGCCGACCGACGAGAAGGTCGTCAAGATGGACGTCTTCAAGGTCTCGTCGGATATCGACAGCTACCACCAGACGACCTCATCGATGGCGTCGAAGATCCCGATGGACCTGAAGGAGCTGTCGTCGTCGCTCTCGATCCTGAACTCGGCCGCGATCACGGACCGCAATGCCGTGACCCTGGTCGACGTGTTCGGCTACGTCGTTGGCGCCACCCAGTCCCAGGGCAACATCAACGGCTTTTCCTTCCGCGGGTTTCCCAACACCGGCAGCTACACCCAGAACATCCAGTTCGACGGCCTGATGGGCGCGACGCTGAAGAAGGCCGCGACCAGCGCGGCGAACGTGGACAGCCTCGAGTTCCTCAAGGGCCCGAACGGCGTGCTGTACGGGCAGATGAATCCCGGCGGACTCCTCAACATCGTCACCAAGTCGCCGAAGGAGACGCGGGAGACGGCGGTGCGCTTCACCGTTGGCACCTTCGCGGGCGAGTTCAAGAACGCGGGCGAGCGGAACACCGAGTCGGTCAGCGTGGACACGACGGGCCCGGTGGGCCGCAGCAAGCACCTGTTCTTCCGGTTCGTGGCGGACGCCAGCAGCTCGCCGAGCTCCCGGCCGGGCAACTGGGGCAGCGCGCTGTCCTTCTATCCCTCGCTGACCTACAAGTGGAGCCGCGAGACCTATCTCACGGTGAAGGCCGAGGTGAGCGAGGATTTCCGCCGGCAGGATGACGGCGTGATCCCGATCTTCACCAACAACACGGCGTTCGGGCCGACGGCGTACTACTACACGGCGCCGCTCAACACCGTGTACAACGACACCAAGGACAAGGCGACGGACCGCGGCTCGGCGATCTCCAGCTATTTCCACGCCCAGCTTCCCGGCGACTGGACCCTCCGCGTGCAGACCCGTTCCGTGTGGCACCTTGACGTGGTGCGCGAATTCACCGTCAACAATGCGAACGTCTTTTCGCCGAGCTCGACGTATGGCAAGCCGACCTCGCTGCTGCGCCGGCAGTACAACTACGTGAAGAACGGCCACCGCTACAATTACGGCGACCTGAATATCTTCCGGGTGTTCGACACCGGCAAGGTCTCCCAGACGCTGATCCTCGGGACCGGTGCGGGCGGCGAGTTTTTCGGCAACACCCGCATCGCCTTCGGACCCAACCAACCGCTGGCCAACGCGGTTGCGCTGACCAACCCGCTGCTCGACCAGCTGGCCTATCCGGCGGATGGGACCGGCGCCACAAACCAGAACACCTACCAGACCGCCTTCGGCCAGTACATCTCCGACCAGATCAAGGTTGGCGACAAGCTGCACCTGTCGGTCGGCCTCCGGCACGACTCCGCCAAGGTGCACGGCAAGAACACGCTGAATCCGGCGCTGACGACCTTCGCCTCGAAGACAACCTCGACCACGAAGCAGTTTGGCGTGGTCTATGACGTCACGAAAAACATCTCGCCGTATTTCAGCTACAGCCAGTCGATCAAGCCGCAGGTCGCGATCGCCTACGACTCGAGCGGCAACTCGAATTTCCCGCCGGAGTCGGGCGAGCAGTACGAGGGCGGCATCAAGTTCGACACCGCCAACAAGGACCTGAACATCACGCTGGCCGCGTACGAGATCAACCGCACGAACGTCCTCGTGGCGTCGGGCACCAACTTCACCGTGCCGACGGGCTCGGCCCAGGTCGGGCAGGCGATCTCGCGCCTGGACGGCAAACAGCAAAGCCGCGGCGTCGAGTTCGAGGTCCAGTGGCAGCCGATGCCGAACTGGCAGATGCAGTCGGGCTTCGCGTACTCGAAGGCGATCATCGCCGCCTCGACCAAGAATCCAAACTCGGTCGGCCTGGACCTGGCGAACGCCCCGCGGCGCACCGGCAACTTCTGGACCCGCTACAACTTCGCGACCGGCCCGCTGCACGGCGCGGGCGTCGGCCTGGGCACGATCTATGTGGGCCAGGCCTGGGCGGGTGATCCGACGACGACGGTCTATTACCGCCTCCCCGGCTGGGTCCGCGTGGACAGCTCGCTGTTCTACAAATGGAAGAACTACGACTTTGCGCTGAACATCCAGAATCTGTTCGACCGGCGCTATATTTCTTCTTCGCAGAGCGCCCTGACCCTGAACGTCGGCGAGCAGCGCAAGCTGACCCTGTCCATGGGCGTGCGGTTCTGATCCGCTTGATCGCCTTTCTGCCATGCACGCGGCCGCCGGCTCCCCGGCGGCCGTTTTGTCCCTCGGACCCCGCCGCGGTTCCGGCTGGTCGCGCCGCCTCCGCCTGCTAGGGTCGCCGGCGAGCATCGGCGACGGCCACCGCGCCAGCCACCCGCATGAAACGCCTCCTCTCCAGCCTCTATCTCCAGGTGCT
>JAFEGX010000034.1 GCA_018239675.1 Verrucomicrobiota bacterium | reverse complement strand
GATGCCTCGCGAGTATCAATATCCCTTTGAACTCCGCCACCTGGTCTATTTCCGCGAGGTGGCGCGCCAGCTGCACTTCCGCAAGGCCGCCGAGGCGCTGGCCATCGCGCAGCCGGCGCTGAGCCGCGCGGTGGCGCAGCTCGAGCGGGCGCTCGGCGCCGACCTGCTCAACCGGACCCGGCGCGGCGCCGAGCTGACCCCGGCCGGCCAGCGCCTCCTGGAGCGCATCGAGCCGCTGCTGCGCAGCCTCGCCGCGGTGCCGGCCGAGATGCAGGCGCTCGGGACCGGGCAGGCCGGCCACGTGCGCATCGCCTTCACGGGCCTCGCCATGGCCACCGTCCTGCCGCGAATCCTGCGCGAGTTCACCGCCCGGTACCCGGGCGTGCGCGTGGAGCTCAACGAGTCCCCGACCGCCGCGCAGCTGGTCGCGCTCCAGCGGGGCGACCTGGCCTGCGGTTTTTTCCATCCCGACGCCCCCACCCCGGGCGTCCAGACCCGCCTGCTCCTGCGGGAGCGCAACGGCATCCTGCTCCCGTCCAGCCACCCGCTCGCGCCGAAGCCCCGGCTGCGGCTGCGCGACCTCGCCGCGACGCCGCTGGTGCTGTTCCCCCGCTCGCACAACTCCGGTTTCTACGACCGGATCCTGGCGGCGTTCGCGCGCGCGGGCGTGACGCCCCGCATCGCCGACGAGGTGTGGCCGCGCGCGAACGGCGTCGGCCTCGTCCGGGCCGGCCTCGGCGCCACGCTCATGACCCCCTCGGAAGCCAGGCAACTGCCGCCCGAGGTGGTCTTCCGCCCGCTTGACGGGCCCGCCCCGGAGAGCCGGCTCGTGATCGGCTGGCGGCGGGAGCCCAGGCCTGATGCCGCGCTGGCGGCGTTCTTGGCCGTCGCGGAGCGCGCGGCGGCGCGGACGGCGACTTGAATGCGGAGCGGCGGCCGCCCCGGGCGAACAAGCCCGTCACCCAACGCCCAACCTGCAACGGTCCGCCCGCGCCGCACGCAAAAAAGCCCCGGTCCCTTGGTTTCGGGGCCGGGGCTTTCGTAGGCGACGGATGGTCGCCGTGGTTCAAGGCGCCACGCCGGTGTCGGCCGTGGGCGTCTTTTGCTTGAAGATCAGCTTCTCGCCCTCGCGGTCCACCAGGACGGGCTCGCCGTCCTTGATGTCGCCACGGAGGAGCGCCTCGGCGAGCGGGTCCTCGAGGTAGTGCTCGACGGCGCGGCGCAGCGGGCGGGCGCCGTACTTCTCGTCGTAGCCCTTCTCGATGAGGAGCCCCTTGGCCTCGGCGGTGAACGTGAGGGTGATCTTCCGCTCGGCGATCCGCTTGGCGAAGCCGGCGGTCTCAAGCTCGACGATCTTCACGAGGTCGTTCTTGTCGAGCGGCCGGAAGAACACGATGTCGGAGATGCGGTTGAGGAACTCGGGCTTGAAGACCCGCTTGGCCTCCTCGAGCACCTTCTCGCGCATCTTCTCGGCGTCGTAGAAGTTCATCGCCGCGGCGGCGAAGCCCATCGACGTCTGGCGCTGCAGGAGCTGCGCGCCGACGTTGCTGGTCATGATGATGATCGTGTTGCGGAAGTCGACCGAGCGACCCAGCGAATCGGTGAGCCGCCCGTCCTCGAGGATCTGGAGGAGGATCTGGATGACGTCCGGGTGGGCCTTCTCGACCTCGTCGAACAGGACGACGGCGTAGGGCTTGCGGCGGACGGCCTCGGTGAGCTGGCCGCCCTCGTCATAGCCGACATAGCCCGGGGGCGAGCCGACGAGGCGGGAGACGGCGAACTTCTCCATGTACTCGGACATGTCGATCTGGATGATCGCGTCCTGGTTGCCGAACATCTGGGCGGCGAGCTGCTTCGCGAGCATCGTCTTGCCGACGCCGGTGGGGCCGACGAACATGAACGAGCCGATCGGGCGGCGCGGGTCCTTGAGGTCCGCGCGCGAGCGGCGCAGGGCGCGGGCGATCGCGCTGCAGGCGACGTCCTGGCCGATGACGGCCTGCTGGAGCTCGGACTCGATGGAGAGGAGCTTCTCGCTCTCCTTCTTCTCCATCCGGTTGAGCGGAATGCCGGTCCAGTCGGCGACGACCTGCATCATCAGGTTCTCGTCGATCTCGATGCGCTTCTCCTCGCGGGCCTTCTTCCACTCCTCGGTGACCTGTTCCTGCCGGGCGCGGAGCTGCTTCTCCTGGTCGCGGAACTTGGCGGCCTCCTCGAAATGCTGCTCGGCGATGGCCTTCTCCTTGAGGGCGCAGACGGCCTCGATCTCCTTGGTCATGTTCTCGACCTCGGGCGGGCGGCTGAGGGCGCCGATGCGGGCGCGCGAACCGGCCTCGTCCATGACGTCGATGGCCTTGTCGGGCAGGAAGCGGCCGGTGATGTAGCGGTCGGACAGCTTGGCGGCGGCCTCGATGGACTTGTCGGAGAAGACGGCCTTGTGGTGGTCCTCGTACTTGGCGCGGATGCCCTTGAGGATGAGGATGGTGTCCTCGACCGACGGGGCCTCGACCTTCACGGACTGGAAGCGGCGGTCGAGGGCGGAGTCCTTCTCGATGTACTTCCGGTACTCGTTGAGGGTGGTCGCGCCGACGCACTGCAGCTCGCCGCGCGAGAGCGCGGGCTTGAAGATGTTCGAGGCGTCCATCGCGCCCTCGGCGGCGCCGGCGCCGACGATCGTGTGGAGCTCGTCGATGAAGAGGATGATGTTCCGGGCGCGCTTGATCTCGTCCATCACGGCCTTGATGCGCTCCTCGAACTGGCCGCGGTACTTGGTGCCGGCGACCATGAGGGCGAGGTCGAGGGTGATGACCTTCTTGTCGGCGAGGATCTCGGGGACGTTGCCGGCGGCGATCTCCTGGGCGAGGCCCTCGACGATCGCGGTCTTGCCGACGCCGGCCTCGCCGATGAGGACCGGGTTGTTCTTGGTGCGCCGGCAGAGGATCTGGATGACGCGGCGGATCTCGTTTTTCCGGCCGATGACCGGATCCATCTCGCTCTTGCGGGCGAGCTCGGTGAGGTCGCGGCCGAACGCCTTGAGGGCGGGCGTCTTGACCTCCTTCTTGTCGTCGGACGGACCGGCCGGGCGCGGGGGACCGCCGGCGGAGGCCTCCTCGCCGCCGCCGCCCTGCTCGCCGGCGGCGAACTGCGGGTCGAGCTCGCGGAGAATCTCGTTGCGGGTGCGCTCGATGTCGATGTCGAGCGACTTCAGCACGCGGGCGGCCACGCCCTCGCCCTCGCGGAGGAGGCCGAGGAGGATGTGCTCGGTGCCGACGTAGGAGTGGTTGAGCGTCTTGGCCTCCTTGCCGGCGAGCGCGAGCACCTTCTTCACGCGCGGCGTGTAGGGAATGCTGCCCTGCGTCTTGGTCTCCTGGCCGGTGCCGACCTGCTTCTCGACGGCGGCGCGGACGGTCTCGAGGTCGAGGCCCATCTTCTGGAGGACGCTGACGGCCACGCCCTGCCCGAGCTTGATCAGGCCCAGGAGAATGTGCTCCGTGCCCACGTAGTTGTGGTGGAAGCGGTCGGCTTCCTTGCGCGCAAGTGCGAGCACCTGCTGGGCGCGGGGCGTGAAGTTGTTCATCGGCTCCTGGGACATAAGGCGGGAAAGGTGTTGGTCGGTGGACGGATCAGTTGGGCCCGTCGGTGGACAGAGTGAAGTTGGGTTTCGCGAAATTTGCAAACTCGCCCCGCAGCCGCGCGGCGCGGAGCAGGTCGCGCTGGCCGGGCTCGAACTCGCCGCGGTGGACGTGCTGGAGGTGGCCCGGCTGCGCCTCGATGAAGAGACGGTCGATCGTGCACCGCTGGGCCTCCGGGAAGACCCCGAGGTCGGCGCCGAGGCGGATCAGCGAGAGCAGGTTCATTGCCTCGGTCGTGCTGAGCAGGTGGCCGTTCTGCAGGATGCCGTAGGCGCGGCCGATCTTGTCGAACAGCTTGCCGGGGTCGGCCTCGAGGAGCTTCTGCCGGGCGTTGAGCTCGTGCTCGACGATCGAGTTGAGCACGCTGCCGAGGCGCTTGATGATCTCCTCCTCGGACTCGCCGAGGGTGGTCTGGTTCGAGATCTGGAAGATGCTGCCGCTCGCGTCGGAGCCCTCGCCGAAAAGGCCGCGGACGACCATGCCGAGCTGGTTCACGGCGCGGACCACCTTCTCCATCTGGCTCGCGATCACGAGCGCCGGCAGGTGCATCATCGCCGAGGCGCGCATCGCGGTGCCGAGATTCGTCGGGCAGGCGGTGAGGTAGCCGAGGGACGGCGAGAAGGCGTAGTCGAGCTTGTCCTCGAGCTCGGTATCGAGGTCGTTGATGGCGGCCCAGGCCTTCTTGAGCTGGAACCCGGAGCGGAGGACCTGGATGCGGAGGTGATCCTCCTCGTTGATCATGACCGAGACGGACTGGTCCTTGCTGATCACGGCGCCGGCGCCGGCCTTGGTGCCGCTCAGCTCGCGGCTGATGAGATGACGCTCGACGAGGATCTGCTTCTCGAGCTCGCTGAGCTCGTCGATGCCGAAGGCCACGCTGCGCTTCATCGGCGGCGTGGCGGCGACGGCCTCGGTGCAGAGGGCCAGGATCCCCTCGCGCTGGGCGGGCTTGGCCCAGCCGGGGAACGGATTGTCGGCGACGTTCCGCGCGAGCCGGATCCGCGTCATGAGCACGATCGCGGTCTTGCTGCTGGCGGAGTCGGTCAGCTCGGACGTGGAGTCGATGAGCGACGCGATGGTCATGGGCTCAACTCGGCGGCTTTTGCCCGAAGGCGTCTTTGACCTTGGTGATTTCATCGCGGGTGCGGGCGGCGTCCTCGTAACGCTCGGCCTTGATGGCCTCGCTCAGATCGAGTTCGAGCCGGCTGAGGCGTTCGTGGAGCGTCTTCCGGGCCAGGGCCTTTTGCGGGACCTTGCCGGCGTGGGCCGTGCCCTTGTGCATCGAGTCCAGCATCGGCGTGACCAGGCCCAGGAAGGTTTCATAGCAGGCCGGGCAGCCGAACCGGCCGTGCTTCTTGAAATCGGCCTGGGTGAAGCCGCACTGCTCGCAACGGACGCCGGCGGGGGTGACCTCGGGATTGAGCGACGCCTTGAGCAGAAGGTCGGCGAGCGAGAATCCGCTCGGATCGGTGACCCCCTTGGCCTGGGCGCATTCCTCGCACAGATCGACCTTATGCACCTTGTTGTTCACGATTTGGGTGAGGTGCACGGTCGCCGGCTTGGAGCAGAGATCGCATTTGAGCGGGTTCGCCATGGATTAAAGGAAGTTGTTCGCTGCAATCACCATGCCACATTGGCGCACGCTGGCAAGCGTGGCCGCATGTTCCGCGCAATCGCTGCTAAATCGGCCAGCTGGAGCAACCCATTTAGTCGCGAGTGACGGCTGCGCGGAGCGCGGCAAGCAACAGGCTTCAGGAAGCAGGTACCAGGAAGCCCGTGGCCGCCCGGCTGCTCGCGGGTCAGAAACGTCCAACCCGGGACCTTCCCAAAGTCGCCGTTCAGTTCCTGCGACTTGGAACCTGAGTCCTGATACTTGGCCGAATCGGCTCGCTCTCAGATCCTTGCCCCCTCCACCAACACGCGGCGGCGGAACGAGGCGAGCACCTGCTGCGTGATCGGGCCGGGCTTGCCGGTCCCGATCTCGCGGCCGTCGAGCTTGACGACCGGGATCACCTCGGCGCCCGAACCCGTGAGGAAACACTCGTCGGACACCCAGACGTCGTAACGGGTCATGTCCGCCTCGCGGATCGGAAGCTTCAGCTCCTTCGCGATGTCGAAGATGGTCGAGCGCGTGATGCCCTTGAGCGCGCCCTGCGAAGCCGCCGGCGTGATGATTTCGCCCTTGTGGACGACGAAGACGTTGTCGGCCGTGCACTCGGCGATGTAGCCCTGGTCGTTCAGCATGATCGCCTCGAGCGCGCCGAACTGGCGGGCCTCGATCTTGCCGAGGATGTTGTTGAGGTAGTTGAGCGACTTGATTGTTGGCGGCAGCGCGGCCGGGTTGATGCGGCGCGTCGGCACGGTCACGATCGAGAGGCCGTTCTCGTAGTGCTCCTTCGGGTAGAGCGCGATCTTGCTCGCGATCACAAAGAGCGACGGCTTCGCGCAGAGCCACGGCGCCAGCCCGAGGTCGCCGACGCCGCGCGTGATCACGAGGCGAATGTACGCGTCGGTGAGCTTGTTCTGGCGGCAGGTCTCGCAGGTAACCTCGCTCAGCTCCTTCCGCGAGAGCGGCATCGGGAGCAGGATGGCCTTGGCGGAGTACTCGAGGCGCTCCAGATGCTCGTCCAGCCGGAAAATGTTTCCGCCGTAGAGCCGGATGCCCTCGAAGACACCGTCGCCATAGAGGAGGCCGTGATCAAACACGGACACCTTGGCGTCAGCCTCATCCACGAATTTCCCATCGAGATAGATCTTCATGAGAAGCCACGATAGGTCACTTCGCAAAGGCTTGTCGAGTCCAGCCCTGTCTTTCCGGTTGTCGGTCCGTTCGCCCCGCCCGACGCTCACGGCTCGCACCCATGTCCAAGTCGTCGCCCCACCCCCGCGCCCGCGCGGCTTTCACCCTGATCGAACTCCTGACGGTCATAGCCATCATCGGCATCCTCGCCTCGATCGTCATTCCCACCGTCGGCGCCGTGCGCGAGAAGGCCCAGCGCGCCGTCGACGCCAACAACCTCCGCGAGATCGCGAAGGCCGCCCTGCTCTACGCCGCCGATCACAACGATCGCCTGCCCGATCCCGCCGCCCCGAGCCAGCCGGGCGGCGTGACTGCCCCGTCGCCGGCCTTCCTCTGGCCTGCCGCCTTGGCGCGACAGGGGCTGCTGACAGACCCGGGATTCTACTTTTCCAAGAGCGACCCGCAGTTCAATGGGACCTTCCCGGACGCCATCCTGTCCCGCAACGATCCCTCAAGGAAGACCCTTGATGCCTCCTTCACCGGCGCCTCGCCCCTGGCGTGGGAGTTCGTCGGCGGACTGCGCGCGGGCGACCCGGCCTCGACACCCATCGCGTTCACGCGCGGACTGCGGCCGGACGGCACCTGGGATCCCGACAAGGGCGTTTACGGCAGCGCCGGCGGCTTCGTCGCGTTCCTCGACGGGCATGTGACGTTCTATGCCGAGCTCACCCAGAAGCTGGTTTCCAACCGCTCGGGAGAACTCGTCGACAACCTCCTAGAGTCACTGCCGACCGCCGGACCGGCCCGGGTCTACGCGACGGCGAACGGCGGGATCGGCAGTCCAGACGGAGTGCCGGCGGAAGCGGGGCCGTAGGGGATGGAAGTAGCAGGGGACAGGGAACAGGTATCAAGAAGCGTGCGGGTGGTCTGTTACTGGTTTGTCAGTAATGATTAACGGAGAGCTCCCTGACACCTGGATTTCTGGCCCCTGTTACTTCACCCCCACTAGTGCCATTTCCTCTTTCCCCGGGGCAGGCCGCCCTTCAACGTCCATGGCTCCCCATGTCGTCTGCCGCTTCCACCACGTCCCGCCCCGAGGGCATCACCTATGTCGTCGGGCACAAGAATCCCGATGCCGACGCAATCTGTTCGGCCATCGCATATGCGGCCTTCAAGGAGCAGCGCGGTGAGCACGGCTACGTGCCGGCGCGGTGCGGCAACTCCAACGCCCGCATCGACACGATCCTTTCCCGCTTCCACCAGCCGCTGCCGCTTTACCTCAGCGACGTGAGTCCGCGGGTGCGCGACCTCATGCATGGCGAGGTGGTGTCGGTGCCCGAGAGTGCCACGTGCGCCGAGGCGCTGGAGCTCATCGACCGCCACCACATCCGCCTGCTGCCGGTCCTCTCGCCGCGCCGCGGCATCGTCGGCACGGTCTCGCTTGCGGCGCTGGGCAGCATCTTCGTCCCGCGCGTCACCGAGCCCCGCCTCATGCGCCAGGTGAAGACCTCGCTCGCGAGCATCACCCGCGCGCTCCAGGCCCGTCCCCTGCACCTGGTCAGCGAGCGCCGCACCGAGGAGCTCTACATCCGGCTTGGGACCATGGATATCCGGACGTTCTGGAGCATCTCCGAGCGCGAGCAGATCGGCGCCAGCGAATCCATCGTGATTGTCGGCGACCGGCGCGACGTCCAGAAACGCTCCATTGAGCTCGGCATCCGCGCGCTGGTGATCACCAGCCAGCTCGAGCCGCACCCCGAGATCGTGGAATTTGCGAAGGAAAAGGGCGTGAGCGTGATCATCAGCCCTTACGACTCCGCCACGACCGCCTGGGTGGTGCGCACGGCGTCGACGATGGAGCGCGTGATCGACCGGAAATTCGTCACGATCGGCGCCGACCTCCGGATTTCCGAGGTCCGCCAGAAATTCTCGACCGGCCACCAGAACGCGCTGCTGGTCACCGACGACGACGGCGCGTTGCAGGGGATCCTGACCAAGAGCGACCTGCTCAAGCCGGTGAAGACGCGGCTCGTCCTGGTCGACCACAACGAGATGACCCAGGCCGTGCCGGGCGCCGACGAGGTCTCGATCGCCGAGGTCATCGACCACCACCGCCTGGGCGTCCTCAACACCCAGCAGCCGATCCTCTTCATCAACGAGCCGGTCGGCTCGACCTGCACGATCGTCGCGGACCTCTATCGCCGCGAGGGCCTGACGCCGGCGCCGGATGTTGCGGGCATCATGATGTCCGGCCTGATCTCAGACACGCTGCACCTCAACAGCCCGACGACGACCGCGAAGGACGGGGCGATCCTCGCCTGGCTGTCGAAGATCGCGGGCGTCGATTCGCGCCAGCTCGCGGACCAGATCTTCAGTTCCGGCTCGGTCATCCTCGCCAATCCGCCCGAGAAGGTGGTCCGCTCGGACTTCAAGATCTACGAGGAGGAGGGCGTCCGCTTCGCGGTCTCGCAGGTCGAGGAACTCGGCTTCGGCAACTTCTGGCTGCACGCCAAGGAGATCTCCAGCGCGCTCAAGCACCTCCGGGAGGACGAGCGCCTGGCGTTCGCGTGCCTGCTCGTGACGGACATCAACACGCAGAACTCGCTGCTGCTGGTGAAGGGCGACGCCGGGCTGATCAACCGGATCTCCTACAAGCACGTCGAGCAGGACGAGATCTTCGACCTGCCGGGCATCGTCAGCCGCAAGAAGCAGCTGATCCCCTACCTGGGCAGCGTGCTGAAGGAAATGGCCGCCGACGGCTCGCTGCCCGCGGGCTCGTCGGCCTCGCCGTTCAAGCGCCGGAAGTGAGCGGGACGCCGGGCGAAAACTGCGGCGTTGCCTCACGCGCGGGCGCCGCGCAACGTGGCGCGTTATGACCGTCGAGCCCACCGAGCCGGCCAGTCCGGCCCCGAGCGATTTCATCCGCGACATTGTCGCGCAGCATGTCGCGGAGAAACGCTATCCGAAGATCGTCACCCGCTTTCCTCCGGAGCCGAACGGCTACCTTCACCTCGGGCACGCCAAGGCGATCTGCATCGACTTCGGGATCGCGCGGGAGAACGGGGGCCACTGCAACCTCCGGATGGACGACACCAATCCGGCCAAGGAGGAGGTCGAGTATGTCGAGTCGATCATCGCCGACGTGAAATGGCTGATTGCCGGCTGGGCCGACCACTGCCTCGGCTTCAAGCCCCGCGGCGCGACGCCGGCCGCCGGCGTGGTCAACGGCCAGCCCGATTTCCATCTCCCGCCGGCCCCCGTCGGCACGCCCGACGCGCAGGTCGAGCCGTTCTTCGCGAGCCACTATTTCGACCAGCTCCACGGCTACGCCGTCCGCCTCATCGAGCTCGGCAAGGCCTATGTCTGCGACCTTTCGCCCGAGGAAACCGAGACCTACCGCGGCGCCCCGGACCGGCCGGGCCGCAACAGCCCGTTCCGCGACCGCTCGGTGGCGGAGAACCTCGACCTGTTCGCGCGGATGAAGGCCGGCGAGTTCCCGGACGGTGCGCGCTCGCTGCGGGCCAAGATCGACATGGCCGCGCCCAACATGTGGCTGCGCGACCCCCTGCTCTACCGCATCCGCCACACGCCGCACCATCAGACCGGCGACAAATGGTGCATCTATCCGCTCTACGACTACGCCCACTGCCTGAGCGACTACCTCGAGGGCGTCAGCCACAGCCTCTGCTCGCTGGAGTTCACGGACCACCGTCCGCTTTACGACTGGGTGCTCGAGAGCCTCTTACTGCCCCGGCCCCTGCCGCGCCAGTATGAGTTCTCCAAGCTGATCCCGACCTACATGGTCGTGTCGAAGCGGAAGCTCATCCACCTCATCAACCAGGGCATTGTGCAGGACTGGGACGATCCGCGCATGCCCACGATCAGCGGCAACCGCCGCCGCGGCGTACCGGCCAGTGCCATCCGCAAGTTCGCGATCGGCGCGGGCGTAACGAAGTTCAAGAGCGTGACCGAGATCGAGGTGTTCGAGCACGCCATCCGCGACGAGCTCAACACGCTGGCCGTCCGGCGCCTCGCGGTGCTCGACCCCATCAAGCTCGTCCTCACCAACCTCGCCCCGGGCGAGACCCTGGAGTGCGCCGCGGTGAACAACCCGCAGGATGAGCACCCCACCACGCGCCCGGTGCAGCTGGCCCGCGAGGTTTTCATCGAGCGTGACGACTTCGCGGAGGTGCCGCCGCCCAAGTATTTCCGCCTCAAGCCCGGCGGCGAGGTGCGGCTCAAGTATGCCTGCATCATCAAGTGCGACGAGGTCATCAAGGACCCCGCGGGCCGGATCACCGAGATCCGTTGCACGGCTGACCTGTCCACCCGCGCCGGCGGACCGAACGTTGACCGCAAGGTCAAGGGGACGATCCACTGGGTCAGCGCCTCAGCCGGCATTGACGCAGAGGTCCGGCTCTACGACCGCCTCTTCAGCGTGCCCGAGCCTGACGCCGACGGGCAGTTCCTCAAGAACGTGAATCCCCGCTCGCTCGAGGTCGTCCGGGCCAAGCTCGAACCCTCCCTGGCCACGGCCAAGACGGGCGAGCACTTCCAGTTCGAGCGCCTCGGGTATTTCGTGGTCGACGCCAAGGATTCGGCGCCCGGCCGGCTCGTGTTCAACCGGACGATCAGTCTCAAGGACACCTGGGCGAAGGCCCCCGGCACCAAGTAGGGAAACGTCGCCTCATCGGCACCGACCCGGCCGGCACCGACTTCAGGTCGGGCGGGCCGCGGCCCGAGCGCCTTCAGGGCTTGGGGGCCGGACTCGGATCCGCCTTCTTGCGGTGGTGCTTGCCCTGCTTGTGGCCCTTGGCGTGCTTTTTCATGGTGGGAGCCGCGGGGTGATCCGCGCCCGCCGTGGCCGGCGCCGCCTCGGGCGCAGCCGCCGGCGCGGGGGCCGGGGCCGGCAGTTTGATCTCCGGCGATTCCTGGGCGAGGAGACCGCCGGCGGCGAATCCGCCGATCAAGATGAGAAGGGAAAGTTGCTTCATGCTCGGCGGGAAAGACGGAAGGGGATTGGCCGGGTTACAATCAGAAAAGTGGATCGGCACCGCCGGCAGGCCGTCAACCGCTGGTATTCACCGGCAGCCCGCGACGATTCGGCCGCACATCACGGATAGTTGTTCGCTTCCCACGCGTCACATCCGGGCCGGCGCTGCGCACCCTTGCCACCGGCCGCCGATGATCAACCACCACCTCCGCTGCATCTACGTCCACATTCCCAAGACGGCAGGCAACAGCATCAACCGCGTCTTCGGCCTTGGCTGGGCGGACCACCAGGATCTCGCGAAGCACGCCGCCGAGCTCCCGCCCGGGGTCTTCGAGGGCTACCTCAAGTTCGCGATTGTTCGGAATCCCTGGGACCGCCTCTTCTCGGATTACAATTATCAGCTGAAGAAGAGCCGTCCGGCGCCATCCAAGCTCTTCCTGCACGACCGGGCCGGTGCCGTCCGGGGTTTCGGCGACTGGGTCCGGGCGACGCTGGCCGATCCTCATCGCTATGCGCCGCAGGATTGGGGCGGCGATTTGAGTCCGGGGCTCCATCGCTGGAGCCCGCAGGTCGACTGGATCACGGTCAACGGCCGCAACCGCCTCGACTGCCTTCTGCGCATGGAATCCCTCCAGGCAGATTTCGCCCGGCTCTGCGGCCGGCTCCGCCTGCCCACTGTCCGGCTCCCGCGCCGCAACCGGCGGCTTCACTGGCATTACTCATGGTATTATGACGACCAGACCCGCGACCTGGTCGGCGCGTACTACGAGCGGGACATCGCAGCCTTCGGCTACCGATTCGAACCCTCACCGCTCCGGTCCGCCTGGCTTCGGCTGCATGCCGCCTGGGAATCCCACTGGCACGGCTGGTCGCCGGCGGCACAAGTCAAACCCCGCTAGCAACCGCGAACGAAGTCGCTGCCGCGGCCGGCGCTGGACCGGCGTTGGTCCCGATCTAGACTAGTGGCCCGGCAGCAGGCGCCCGAGCGCAGACCGGTAGCTGCGGCTGAGGCGCACCTTTGCACCATTGCTCAGGACGACAGTGTAGTCGCCATAGAGGGTCGGCGCGATGCGCGACACATGGTCGAGGTTCACGATGTAGGACCGGTGAATCCGGACGAACTGCTTCGCATCCAGTCGCCGCTCCACCTCCTGCAGGGTCTCGCGGACCCGGTGAACCTTGGCTCCGACCTGGATGAGCACGAAATCCCCGCGCGCCTCGACCGCGATCAGCTCGGGCGGCGTCACGAGCAGGTATTCACCGGCCACCTTGAAGGCGATGCGCGCGCGCCGCTCCGTCGCGGCCGAGTTAGCCTCCTCGTCCCGGTTGCGCACCCGGCGCTTGGCCCGGCGCAGAGCCTCCTGGAACCGCTGGTCGCGGAATGGCTTCACGAGATAGTCCGTGGCGCCGGACTCAAACGCCTGCACCGCGTACTGGTCGTAGGCCGTCACGAAGATCACCTCGGGGATCTCGGCCGGCTGCAGCTGGCGCAGGGCCTCGAATCCGCTGCCCCGCGGCATCTGCACGTCGAGGTAGACGAGATCCGGGCGGAGCTGGCGGATGGCCTCGACGGTGGACTGGCCATCGGCGCACTGGCCGACGACCTCCACCTCGGGATCGGTGCGGAGCATGGTGGCAATGCCCTCGCGGGCCAGCGGTTCATCGTCGGCGATCAGGGTGCGGATTCGTTTCATGCGGCAACAATCTCGTCGGGCTCCGCCTGACCGGCCCGCCAGGGCAGATCCAGCGCGACGCGGATGCGCCCGTCGGGCATCGTCGCGAGGTCGAGGCGGAAATCCGTTCCGAAGGTGTGGCGCAGGCGGGCCTGCGTGTTGGCCAGGCCCACCCCGGTGGTGGCGGCCGAGACCGGCGGCGCCAGTTCCGGGCCGTCATTGAGGACCTCGATGTGGAGGCGCTCGCCGGCGCGGCGGATGGTGAGCCAGATCGTGCCCGGCGTGACGCGCTGGGACAGGCCGTGCTTGATGGCATTTTCAACCAGCGGCTGGAGCAGCAGGCCCGGGACGACCGCCGCCAGGGCCGCCCGGTCGATGCGCGGGACATACCGCAGCTTGTCGCCAAAGCGGATCCGCTCGATGGCCAGGTAGCGGTCGACGAAGGCAAGCTCCTTGCTCAGGAGCAGCTCCGCCTCGTCAAAATGGTCCACCGCCATCCGCAGCAGGCCGCTCAGCTGGGTGATGGTCTCGACCGCCGGCTCCAGGCGCCCCTGGCGGACGAGCATCGCGATCGCGTTGAAGCTGTTGAAGAGAAAGTGGGGATGCAGCTGCCCGCGCAGGGTCGTCAGCTGCGCCCGGGTCAGCTCGCTCTGCAGGCGGGCCGATTCAAGCTGCAGGCGCTGCACCTCCGCGCTGCGCTGGAGGTATCGGGCGTAGTAATCCAGCGCGAGGGTCACCGCAAAGAACGCGAGGTAGGTGAACAGGTCGAGCGGCAGCAGCACCGTCATGGTGTGCGAGTACGACTGCCAGCTGATCGGCAGGTCGTCGGCGTCCGACAGCCAGACATTGGGCAGGATGCGGAACAGATACCGCACGTTCGCCACCGCGAGGTAGGTCACGAGGCTCCAGGCGAGGAACCGCCAGAAATTGCGCCGCAGTCCGCCGTCCGACAACGGATACCGGCGCACAAGGTAGAGCATCGCCGGCGCCGCCAGCACCCACGAATACCACGCCAGGCCGTCCCAGCCGTGGACAATGCGGGCGAGGTGATTCCGGGCGCCGACCTCGCGCAACTCGCGCTGGTAGGTGAAGCCGAGGTTGAGCAGCGTGATGACGCCTAGGATCAGGCTGATCTGCACCACCCACACCCGGCGCTCGGGCGCCCACAGCCACGCGCCGATGCGGCGAAAACTGATGGGGGCCGAATGGGACATGACCGGGGCGGGGAGACCTGAAGTTGACGCCGGCCACAGGCTGCGGGTTGCGCGGCGGAAGGCAAATGCCTCCGCCGGTTTCGCGCCGAATGTTCAGGCGGCCAGGAACCGATCGAGGCGCTGGCGGACCCGGTCGCGGCCGAGCACGCGGAACATGCCCGTGATGCTCGGGCCGACATTGGTGCCCGACACCGCCAGCCGGGCCACCGCCTGATAGTCGCCGAAGCCCAGGCCGCGGCTGGTGGCGAGGGCCTTGATGCCCTCCTCGATCGCGGTGTCACTGGCAAAATCGATCCCCGCCAGCGCGTCACTCAGCTCGCGCAGCCGGGCCCTGGGGTCGCCCTTGGCCAGGACCTTGTCCTTCACTTTCGGGTCGACCGGATAATCCTCGGTGAAAAGGTAGGCGGTGTACGCGGGCAGCTCCTCGAGTCCCTTGATCTTCGGCTGGCAGAGCAGCATGACCGCGCGGAAATACGCGGCGTCGGCCCGGAGCGCCGGCGCGGCCGGGTGCTGGGCCTCGAAATAGCGGCGGGCGAGCGCGACAAACTGGTCGGCCGGCTGCTCGAGCAGGTAGACCATGTTCATGTGGGCCAGCTTCCGCTCGTCGAACCGGGCGTTGCTCTGGTTCACGCCGGGCAGGTCGAAGAGCCGCACGACGTCTGCGATCGGCAGCTTCTCGCGGTCGTCGCCCGGATTCCAGCCCAGCAGGCAGAGGAAATTGACTAGGGCCTCGGGCAGGTAGCCGCGCCGCTGGTACTCCTCGACGAGCGCCCCCTTGTCGCGCTTCGACATCTTGCCCGGGCCGTCCTGCTTCAGGATCAGCGGGATGTGCGCGAACTGCGGGACGGGCGCGCCGAAGGCCTTGAACAGTTCGACGTGCTTGCTCGTGTTCGACAGGTGGTCCTCGCCGCGGATCACGTGCGTGATCCGCATGGCGATGTCATCCACGACGTTCACGAAGTGGAAGACCGGGTTGCCGTCGGAGCGGAAGATCACGAAGTCCTCGTCCTCCACCCGCTCCACGCGCCCGCGGATCCGGTCGTCGATCACGCTCGGCGGTGTCCGGACCTTCGTGACGGTCTTCTTGCGATGGTCGTCAAACACCTCGTAACGCTCGCCCAGCAGCTTGAACCACACGGCGCCGTCCTTCTCGTACGTGCGCCCGGCGGCGGTCAGCCGGGCGAGATACTCGCGGTAAATGTCCGCGCGCTCGCTCTGGCGGTAGGGACCGTAGGCGCCGCCGACCTGCGGGCCCTCGTCCCAGTTGAGCCCCAGCCAGGTCAGGCTGTCGTAGATGAGATTGAGGAACTCCTCGCGGTTGCGCTCCTTGTCGGTGTCCTCGATCCGCAGCACGAAGGTGCCGCCGGTGTGCCGGGCGTAGAGCCAGTTGAACAGCGCGGTGCGGGCGCTGCCGATGTGGAAGAAACCCGTGGGGCTGGGAGCGAAACGGACGCGGACCTGGGACATGACGGCGGAGGGATTGTGGCTTGTGCTGGGTCGAAACGGCCAGCAAGAACCACGGCATGGCCGCTGTCAAAGCCGCTCCCCTCGACCCCCACGATCTCGCCGCCCGGCTCACCGCCGCCGCCCGGCGGGCCGGCTTTGCCGCCGCGCCCTACGGTGACGTCGAAGGCTGCCCGCTGCTGGCCCTGACCCGGCGCACCCCCGGCCCGCGGCCCCGCCTCTATCTGTCCGCGGGCATCCACGGGGATGAGCCCGCGCCGCCGCTCACGCTGCTCGCGCTGCTCGAGGCCGGTTTCTTCGACGACCGCGCCCACTGGTTCCTCTGTCCCCTGCTGAATCCGGCCGGCCTCGCCCGCGGGACGCGCGAGAACCCGGCCGGGATCGACCTGAACCGCGACTACAAGCATCGGCAGTCGCCCGAGATCCAAGCCCACGTGCGCTGGCTGCAGCGCCAGCCGAACTTCACGGCCTGCCTCTCAGTCCATGAGGACTGGGAAGCCAAGGGTTACTACCTCTACGAGCTGAATCCCACCGCCCGCCATAGTCTCGCGGAGCTCATGCTGGAGGCGGTCGCGCCGCACTGCCCCATCGACCACAGCCCGGTGATCGACGGCCGCGAGGCCCGCCAGGGCATCCTCCGGCCCGTCGCCGATCCCGCGCTCCGCGAGCTCTGGCCCGAATCAATTTACCTTCGCGCGAATCACTCCACCCTCACCTACACCCTCGAGTCGCCATCCGCCTTCCCACTGGAGCAGCGCATCGCCGCCCACCGGGCCGCGCTCGCGACCGCCGTCGCCTGGCTGACCGAGACGAAACGCTGAGGCTTCACAGGAGGCAACTGAGGGAACGGAGGCGGAACCACTCTGGTCCTCGGTGTAATTCCCGAATCATGGGTCAACTCTGCCGCGAATCGTCGAAGACGAACGGTTCCGCCTCCGTTCCCTCCGTTGCCTCCTGTGAGAGAACCCACCCGCCGACCATCCGGCCTAGGGCCGCGCGATACCCCGTCCCGCCAGGAAGGTCCTCAGATCGGCCGGCAGCGGTGCGCGAAACACGTGATCGAATCCCGTCGCTCGCAGGTCGATCTCCGCGCAGTGCAGCGCCTGACGCTCGAGCAGGAGCCGCGCGGCCAGGGCCGGCGTCCAGCCGGTCGTGATGAAATCGAGGTAGAGCCGGTCGTCAGGCCCGTAGATCTTGTCGCCGACGAGCGGAAACCCGAGCCAGTGGGCATGGACGCGGATCTGATGCTTGCGTCCCGTCTCGGTCACGACCCGCGCCCAGGTGAATCCCCCGCCCGTCGCGAGCGGCGTGAAATGGCTGACGGCCGGCTGGCCGCCGGCCACCACCGCCGACTTCACATAAACCGGACTCGCGGTGTCGTCGCCGAGGGGCTGGTTGACCGTGACCGGGCCCGGCAATTCGCCTACGAGGATGGCCTCGTAGGCCTTGCCGACGCGTCGGTCCTGCATGGCGGTCTGGAGCCGGCTCGCGGTCCGGGGATCCTTGGCGAGGACCACGATTCCGCTGGTCTCGCGGTCGAGCCGGAACACGAGGTGGACCGTCGGCAGGCGCGCATATTCCCGCGCGGCGCCGACCAGGCTCGACCACGGTCCGGCCTTGGAGGGATGGCATACGACGTCGCCGGGCTTGCTGACCACGAGAAGGCGTTCGTCCTCGTGCACGATCCAGCGGGGAAACTCGTCACCGGTGATCATCCGCACCGGTCCCTGCTCGGTCCGTCGCGGCCACGCGCAGGCCCGGCGGGCAAAGGCGCCGAAGTTCCCGGAGGAGGCGGAGTCGGAAGTCATCGGCGCACCTGGCTGAGCCGGTACCGCGCTAGGACCTGGGCCGCGAGGCGGGCCGCGACCGGCTTGGGCAGCTTTGAGACGAGGCTGGCGGCGATCCGGTTTTTCCAGCCGGTCACGACCTGGCCCCGCCCGGCGGCGAGCGCCCGGAAGGCGGCGTCCACAACGGCATCGGGTTCCATGCTGAGCGAAGGGGCCACGGTGCCGGACTGGAGGCCCGCGCGGCGGAAAAAGTCCGTCGCCGTCGGTCCCGGGCACACCGCCAGCACCTGCACACCGGTGCCGCGGAGCTCCTCGCGCAGGGCCAGCGACCAGTGGAGGACGAACGCCTTGGTGGCCCCGTAGGTGGCCAGGTAGGCGGTGGGCTGGAAGGCCGCCGTGGAGGCCACGTTGATGACGGCCCCGCCCCGCTGGCGGAGGGCCGGCAGCAGGCGGCCGGTCAGGTGGACCATGGCCCGGACATTCACGTCCACCATCTCCAGCTGGTGCTCCAGGCCGGGTTCCGGGAAATGGCCGTAGCCGCCGAAACCGGAGTTGTTGACCAGCAGCACCCGGCCGGGGGGGGCCTCCCGGGACAGGAACCCGTCGATCTGTCCGGCCACCCGTTCAAGGTCCGCCGGGCGGGACAAATCACAGCCAAAATGGTTCAAACTAATACGTAATTTTTTTGTCGCCGGAACCCGCCGCGAGAGGTTGCAAATGCACAGGTCCGCTTTCAGGTTTGCGGCACGCTCAATGAAGGATTTTCCGATCCCAGAAGATCCCCCGGTGACAATCACGGTTGAGTATTTTTCCAGTGTGCCGAGGTGCATGGGCATGGGAGGCAAGCGATTTTTCGTCAGGGCGCCATCGGCCCCCTGGCTTGGTTAAACCCCACAACACAGAACCATGAACAGCCAAAACAACCACGAAGTAATCGTATCGGGCATTCATCTCGAACTCACCCCGTCCCTGAAGACCTTTGTTCGGGAGAAAGCGCATCGATTGTTTCGACACGAGGACCGCATTGTCCGGGTTCGCGTGGAATTGGAGTGTGACCGCAATGAGGACATCGCCAACCGGTTCAAGGCCAAGGGCCACATCGAGATTCACGGCCCGGACATCAACGCCACTGTGCAGGGAGACGAGTGCCACAAGGCCATCTCCGAGCTCATCGACAAGCTCGACCGGATGCTCGTGAAGCGCCACCACCTCCACAAGGAAAAGCGCAACCATCCCCACCCCGTGGAATTCAACGGCGTCGAGCTGCCCAAGGCCGTTTGACCCAGGTTGATTGGTCTCATCTAGCAGCGGCGGAGCCGAAAGGCCCCGCCGCTCTTTTTTTGCCCTGACGAACCCGGACTTAGATCGCCCAACGCCGACGCAAAGCGCGGCGCCTCGGCCGTTCCTGCCAGAGCCACGATGGGCAAGAGGCACCGGAGTTAATCCCTCGCTTCGGCGCTGAACCTCCGGCGTCCTCTGTTCGCTTCCCTCGCTTCCACGAGGTCTTGCGTCTTCTGCCGGCCGCGCGTGAACTTCCGCCGTGATTGGCGACGTTTCCTGGTCCAAACCCGGCCAAAGCTCGGCCGACTCGCTCCCCATCGGCAACGGCAACCTGGCCGCGAACGTCTGGACCGAACCCGGTGGCGACCTGGTCCTCTATCTCGCGAAGAACGACGCTTGGGATCATCTCGGGCGCTTGATCAAGCTCGGACGGATCCGCTTCCAGTTTTCGCCCGCGCTGACCGCGACAACCGGCGCGTTCGAACAGCGCCTGTCCCTCGCCGACGCGGCGGTCGTCGTCACCAACGGCGATCTCACCGTGCGCGTTTGGCTCGACGCCCATTGGCCGCGCCTCGTCGTGGACGTGACCAGCCGGACGCCCTGCTCCGTGCGGGCCAGCCTCGACCCCTGGCGCACCGTGCGCCGTGCACTGGCGCCCGGCGAGGCGGGGGCGTGCTACGGACTCGAGGGCGGTCCCGTACCCCTCGAGTGCTTGCCTGATCGCCTGGTCACGACCGATCCCGCGGCCGTGATCTGGTACCAGCGCAACGAGTCATCGGTCTGGTCCCTGACCCTCGACCAGCAGGGACTCGGGGAGTACAAGGCGCGGTCCCGCGATCCCCTGCTGCATCGCACGTTTGGCGCCCGGCTCGCGGGCGCCGGTCTGACCCGGGACGGGGACAGCGCACTGACGACCGCGCGGCCGGTGACCGCGATCACCGTGGTCGCCACCGCGCACGCAGCGCAGACGGAAACCGTGGACGCATGGCTGGCCCAACTGGTGGCGGCGGCGCCCGGCAACGCCTCGGCGGACGAACTCTGGCGCGACCACCAGGCGTGGTGGCGGGAGTTCTGGGAACGCAGCTACATCCGGCCGGTGGCCCGGGCGCCGGATTGGGGCCAGGCGGAACTGGTGGGCCAGCAGTCGGCGTGGCAGCGCTACCTGGTCGCCTGCTGCGGCCGCGGGCTGTTTCCGGTGAAGTTCAACGGCGGCCTGTTCACCGCCGATTGGAAGCTGAAGGGCGAGGATTTCGACGCCGACTACCGGCGCTGGGGCGGCGGCTATTGGTTCCAGAACACGCGCCTCATTTATTGGGCGCTGCTGGCGAACGGGGACTACGAGTTCCTGCGGCCGCTGCTGCGGATGTACCGCGACTTCCTCCCGCTCGCGGAGCACCGCACCCGCGTCTGGTTCGGCCACGGCGGGGCATTTTTTCCGGAGACCTTCTTTTTCTGGGGCACCCACCTGCCGGGCAACTACGGCTGGGACCGGACCGGGCGCGCGGTGAACGAGGTCGAGAACCACTACATCCGTCGCCACTGGAATGGCGGATTGGAGCTCACCGCCCTGATGCTCGAGGCCTACGCCCACACCGGGGATTCCGCCCTGCTCCGGGAGGAACTGCTGCCCATCGCCCGCGCGGTGCTGGAGTTTTTCGCGAGCCATTACCCCACCGATGCGCAGGGTCGCCTCCGGCTCGCGCCGGCCCAGGCGCTCGAGACCTGGTGGGAGGCCGAAAATCCCCTCCCCGACGTCGCCGGCCTGCACGATGTGCTCCCGCGTCTGCTCGCCCTGCCCGGGACCGCCGTGACCGAGGCGGACCGCCGCGCCTGGCAGGCGCTGCTCGCCCGGCTGCCGCCGGTACCGACGGCCGAGGTTGACGGATATCGGCGCCTGCTCCCGGCGGCGCGGCACGAGGACGTGCCCAGCAACACCGAGAACGCCGAGCTCTATGCCGTCTTTCCGTTCCGCCTCTACGGCGTCGGCCGCCCCGACCTTGACGTCGGCCGGTGGACCTTCACGCGCCG
>JAFEGX010000033.1 GCA_018239675.1 Verrucomicrobiota bacterium | reverse complement strand
TGAAGGGCGTGGGATTGGTGGAGGCGTCGCCGGTGATGTTGCCGGAGAGGGTGAATGAGTTCGTGCCGGTGAGGTAAAGCTGCGGCCCCGCGCCCGTGCCGGGGGCGGTGTTGTTCAGGACGATCGGGTTGGCGAGAGTGAGCCCGCCGGCGGTGGCCTTGAGCCCGGCGAGCCCGCCGACGCCACTGGTGAACGTCAGGGTGCCGGTGCCGAGCGCGAGATTGTTGCCAAAGGCCAGGGTCGGGCTGGCCACGCCGGCGGCGTTCACGATGGTCCCGCCCGAATAGGTGCTGGCGCTGCCGAGAACCACCGTGCCGCTGGAGTAGGATCCGGCCGCGGCCGGGGTGCCGATCATGACGGCTGTCGGGTTGGCGCCGTCGGCGATGGCGCCCGTGACCGTGAGCGTGCCCGACTGCGAGGCCGTGAAGCGGAGGGTGTTGGCGGCGTTGCTGCCATTGGCCACCGTGGTGCCGATGAGCGTGGAGGCGTCGATCGTGGCCGCGGTGGTGGTGCCAATGAAGACACCGTCGTTGAAGCCGGTCAGGTCGAGGCTGGAAATGGTCGTGCCCGTGTCGAACCCGAGGATGCCCCAGGTGCTGGCCTTGTTGAAATTCCCGACGAACGCCGCCGGCGTAAATCCGCTGGCCGACGTGTAGCCGATATAGCTGGCGCCCACGTTGGTGGCGGCGCCGCCGGCGACGAGGGAGTTGGTGGGGGCCAGGACCGAGAAGGCATTGGCGCCATCGAAGATCAGGAAACCATTGCCGACATTCGTCGTGCCCGAATAGGTATTGTAGCCCTGCAGGTAGAGCGTGAGCGGAACGTTGCCGTTGCCGCTGGTGAGGGAGAGGCCCTGCGTCCCGCCCAGGGGCGACTGCACCTGGAGCGTGCCGCCACCATTGCCGAACTTGTAGGTGGTGGCGGTGCCATCGAGCGTGATGTTCCCGGTGATGATGGCCTTGGTGGCGCTGCCGAGGCGGAGGTTGACGTAACCGGTGAGATTGATCGCGTCGCTGAACGTGGCGATGGGGCTGCCCGGCAGCGTGTCGAAGCCGGCGGCCCCGGACGTGCCGGTTGGAACATGGCCGCTGAGGAAGGCGGCGAACTGGCCGGAGGTGTTGTCTGCGAGACCGACGTAGCCGGCGCCGTTGATCGTCAGGGCGCCGCTAGCCGGGATTGACGCGTTGCTGCCGAAGACCACGTGGCCGTTCACCACCGTGCCGCCCGAGTAAGAGTTGCTGCCGGTCAGGACGAAGAAGCCCGGGCCATTGAACGTAAGGGCGAGCCCGGCCACGCTCTGGGTGATGCCGGCGCCCTGGAAGACGATGGGATTCCGCTGGAAATTTCCGGGAATCGGGATGCTGCCCGCGCCGTTGGGAGCGGGCAGCGCGTTGGTGAGGATCGGGGAACCAAAGGTGCCGCTGCTGTTGAGGGTGTTCTGGCCGGAGAACACTAGCGGGGCGTCCCAGCTGCGGAAGGTCACCTGCCCGGCGCCCGGGTTGAGGAACATGTAGCTGAAACTGTTCGTCAGCGTCTGGGCGCCGTGGGCGATGAGGGTGACCGAGCCGCCGTTGGGCACCTGCGAGTAGACGGAACTCGATCCGAAGGGCGCCGAGTTCCAGAAGGCCACACCGACCGAGCCCACGCCGTCGCCGAGATAAGTGGCGCCCGAGTAGGAGTTGCCGGACCCGGTGTTGTTGAAGATGAAAGTGCCGTTTGACGTGGCGTCGCTCTGGATGAGGTCGAGGGTCGCCCCGCCTGTGATGTGGCCGGCGAACAGAGTGGTGCCGCCCTTGGTGTCGAACAAGACCGTGCCCGCGAAGTTGACCGTGAGATTCGGGCCGAAGCGGAGGAAGTTGCCGTTGGTGTCGATCGACGCGATGCCGCTCCCGATCGTCAGGGTCGTCGGGCTCGCCGCATCCAGCGTGAAGTCGACACCGCCGCCGACCAGGATGGTATCCAGGGCGAAGCTGGACGGCAGCTGCGCCTGATCGTGCAGGCTCTTCGTGAAATACAGGCTGGCGGAACCGTCGTTGGGCGGAGCCGCATGCCCGATCCAGTTGTACGGGTCACTGACCGATCCCGTGGCGCCCTGTCCGATCCAGATGAACTGGGCGCGAGTGCTGGCGGCGATGGCCAGCATGATGGCAAGCCCGGCGAGAAGCCGCAGCGTTGGGCGCATGGCCCACCGTCATCAAATATGGGCCGACCCGGCAAGGTGAATCACCCGGTCCGCACTGCGCAGATTTTGTGGTCTACCGGGACTGGCGCCGGCGGCGGAAGCCGGGAAGGACAAGGGTGCCGAGGCCGAGGGCGAGCAAGGCGTAGGTCGAGGGCTCGGGGACGGCGGTGAAGTTGAGGTAGAGCGTGCCCCCGCTCTGGGAGAGGGAGAACACGGTGGGGCTCCACTGGCCGAGCTGGAAGTTCGTGGCGTCGATAGTGAACGCGGTGGGGGAGAAGCCGGTGATGCTGCCGGAGATTGTGGCGATCGGGATGTTGTACGTGTTGCCGAGCGTGAGATTGGCGAAGCCCAGGGTGTTCGCGGTGTCGTACGTGAAGAGCTTGAGGGTAAATCCGCCCGGGCTGGCGGTGATGTTCAGGTTCCCGTTGATGGCGAGCAGCGCGAGCCCGTCGGGCGTCGAAGGATCCTTGATCGCGTATTTGAACGTGCCGCCATCGGCGAAGACGACGTCGGCGTTCAAGGTGAGGGTGCCCACAACGCCACCGTCATTCTGATCCGCACCGGCCAGGCCCGGGGCCACCGCGTGATTGGTGTCGAACGTGAATGTGGAAGTGCCGGTCGGGGCAAACGTGCCCCAGCCCAACAGCGAGCCCGCGGTGAAGGTAAGCGGATTGGTGAACGTGACGCCCGAGTTGAGGGCCAGGCCGCCGCCGGGGGCGTTGACCACCACGGTGCCGGAGCCGGCGCCGGTATTGGAGCCCAAGGCCAGGATGGCGTTGTTGAGCACGGTCGTGCCGCCAGAGTAGGTGTTGTTGCCCGAGAGCAGCGCGCCCTGCATGTTGGGGCTGGTCGGGGCGGTGAGCGTCAGGGAGCCCGCGCCGGTGATCGTGCCGCCATAGTCGGTGTCGCGGTTGTCGCCGTACGAGATGTCGTAATTCAGGTTGGTGCCGCCCGGGATGCTGATGGTGCCGCTGTCGCCGCTAAGGCCGTAGATGACGGGATTGGTGGCGGCGCCGCCGAACGTGAGCAGGCCGCTCCCGGCGAGGCCGAAGAAGATGCTGCCGCCACCGGCCGCGTAGTTGTTGAGCAGATTGAGGGTGCCGTTATAGAGAGTGATGTTGCCGAGGAACGCCGAGTTGTTGCCCGAGAGCGTGACTGCAATCGGCGTCGAATTGTACATGTTCAGGCTCGTGGTGGCGTCGCCGGTGATGCTGCCCGAGAGTGTGAAATCGTTGGAGCCGGTGAAGTACACGAGCGGGCCGCTGCCCGTGCCCGGGGCCGAATTGTACAGCGTGATCGCGTTCGGCAGGTTGATCCCGGTGGTGGTCGCCTTCAGGCCGGCCAGGTTGCCGCTGCCGCTCGTGAACGTCAGCGGGCCGGTGCCGAGGGCCGCGCTGTTGCCGACGCCGAGGGTGATGCTGGCGATGTTGGCGGCGTTGACGGTCGTACCGCCGGTGTAGCTGTTGGCGTCGCTGAGGATCACGGTGCCGCCGCTGTAGGGACCGGAGGGCGACGGGCTGCCGATCATCACCGCCTTCGGGCTGGCGCCATCGATGATCGGTCCGGTCACCGTCAGCACGCCGCCCAGCGCCGCGGTGAACCGGAGGGTATTTGCGGCGTTGCTGCCATTGGTGACGGTCGTGCCGGTCAGGGTTGACCCGTCGATCTGGGCGGAGGTCGTGGTGCCGATGAAGACGCCGTCATTGAAGCCGGTCAGGTTCAGACTGGAGATCGCCGTGGCGCCGGTATCGAAGCCGATGATGCCCCAGGTGTTTGCCTGGTTGAAGTTCGAGAGGAACGTGGACGGCGTGAAGCTGGTGCCGCCCGTGTAGCCGATGTAACTCGCGCCGACGTTGTTGGCCGCGCCGGTGGCGGTGAGAGATTGGGCCGGGGCGCCGGAGGAGAAGGCGCCGCCGCTGTCGAAGATCAGGAAGCCATTGTTGACGTTGGTGAACCCGGTGTAGGAGTTGGTGCCCTGGAGGTAGACGGTAAGCGGGATGTTGCCGTTATTGCTGAAGAGCGTGAGCCCGAAAGCGCCGGCCAGGCTGGACTGCACGTTTAGCCGACCGCCGCCGCCGCCGAACCGAAAGCCGCCGGCATTCGGGGTGATGGTGCCCGCGAGATTGGCACTCGTGGCCGAGCCGATCCTGATGCTGGTCGAGAACGAGGAAAGGTTGATCGGATCGCTGAACGTCTGCGTCGGATTCCCCGGCAGTGTGTCGAGACCGATGGCGCCCGTGGAGCCGACCGGGATGTAAGTCGAAAGGAACGTCGCGAAGGAGTTGGCGGTGGTGTCGCCGAAACCGACGTAGCCCGTGTTGACCGTGATCGTGCCGGTGGTGGGGACGGCGCCAAGGCTGCCGAAGACCAGGCTGCCGTTGACCGTAGTGCCGCCCGTGTAGGTGTTCGAGCCCGTGAGGAAGAAGACATTGGTGCCGTTGAACACAAGACTGCGGCTGCCGCCGGACTCCGTGATCGCGTTGGTGAACATGATCGGATTCCGCGAGAACATGCCCGGGACCGGGACGCTGCCGCTGTTGTCGGGCGCGGGGATGACGTTCTGGGTGAAGCCGGAAGCAAAGATCGAGCTGGTCGCCAAGGTGACGGTGCCGTCGAAGACGAGCGGGGAGTCCCAACTGCGGAACGTGATCTGGCCCGAACTGGGATTCACCTGCGTCACCGTGAGGTTGTTGTTGAGAGTCTGGTAGCCGTGCGAGATCAGCGTAATCACGCCGGCGTTAGGAACGAGGATGTCGACGTTGCCGGTGCCAAAGGGGGACGAGTTCCAGAAGGCGACGCCGACCGAATTGGTGCCGTCGCCCAAGGTCGTGCCGCCCGTGTAGGTATTGCCGGTTGACGTGTTGTTGAAGATAAACGTCCCGGTATAATTGCTGTCATTCGATGTCTGGACGAGGGCGAGTGAGCCGGTGCCCGCGATGCCGCCGGAGATGCGCGTGGTGCCAGCCTTCGTGTCGAAGACCTGGGAGCCCGAAATGTTCAGCGTGATGTTCGAGCCAAAACTCAGGTAGTTGCCCAACAGATCGGACGAGAGGATCCCGCTGCCGATGTTGACCGTGATAGGCGCGGCCGAATCGATGGAAAAAGTCTGTCCGCCCGCGACGATGATGGTGTCGAGATCGTAGTTCGAACCGAGCAGGAGCGTGTCATGCAGGCCCTTGCCCAGATAGAGGACCGCAGTGCCATCGTTGGGCGGCGCCACCAAGCCCTGCCAGTTGCCCGCGTCCGTGATCTGCCGAGTCGCTCCCTGGCCCGACCAGATAAATTGGGCGTGCACACCGGCGACCGACACCAGCATGAGCACAAGCCCGGCAATAAGGCGTTGTGGAAACCTCATAAGCCATAGTCATGAAAGATTGCCCCGCCCCGCAAGTGAAATGGGGACAAGGGCTCGGTATCTTATTGATACCTTAAATCTTGCTGACTTGTACCTAACTAGGTGCGGCGCTTGCGCAATCCCTTGGCGAACAGTCCCAGACCCAGCGCGAGCAGCGCGTAGGTGGAGGGCTCGGGCACAGGCACAAAATTCAACTGCAGGGCGTTTCCGTTTTGAGAGAACGTGAAATAGCCGGTGCCAGTGCCGAAGTCGGTGGAGAACGATGAGGAGTCGATGACGAATGCATTGGGGTCAAACGATCCGCCGCCGAAGACGATCGGGTTGGTGCCGCCATCGAAAAGCGTCCAAGAATAAGTCCCGTCCGCAAAGCCCGTCACGGCACCTAGGGCGCCGGTGGGCCCGAGGGAGATCAGCTTCAGCGTGAATGGCGTTCCGGCCGTCACGGAAGAGTCGACGGTCAGCTGGCCCGAGACAAAGGCGGCGTCCCAGCCGTCGCCGGCACCGGCTGTCGGGTTGATGAGGTTCCACTCCATCGTCCCGCCGCCTTTGAGGGTGAGATTGTTGAAGTACAGCGCGCCGAGATCCGCGCTGCCGTACAGGCCGGGCGAGAGGATGCCGCCGGAGGCGATGGTGGTCAGGCCGTTGAGCGAGCCGGTGCCGGCGAGGCGACCACTGTTGTCGACGACGATGGGATTGACGATCGAGTAGTAATTGTAGTTGGAGAGCACCAGCGAACCGCCGTGCACCCAGATTGTGGGGGTGCCGGTTCCAAATTGGAATTGCTGCCCGATGACCAGTTCGCCCTGGTTGACCTGCATCCAAACCGCCGGCGAGCCCGGCAGCGTGGGTTCGGCCGTGCCATTGTAGAAATACATGCCGCCGCTGACCAGGTTCAGCGTGCCCGTGCCGGTCTTCACGAGACGGAAATTGTCGACCGGGTTCAGCGTGGAGGCGAACGTGCCTTGGAAGGTGCTGTCGAAAGACTGGTCGATCGTCAGCACCGTATCAATCTGCGTGGAGTAGAGGATTGGTGAGTCGTTGGGCTGGGTGGTTTCAAGCCCGTAGATCACGGGTGCGGTGGTCCCAAAATAGACATCGCCGGTGGAGTTGCCAAAGGACAGCGTTCCGAGACCGAGGGCGTGGTTGGCGTCAAGATTCAGCGTGCTGCCGCCTTCCACGTAGACCCCGCCGGTGAAGTCGTTGAGGTCGTTGCTGAGGGTCGTGAAGATGCCGCCCCAGCTGGGGTTTTCGAGATAGAGGCCGCCCGTGCCGCTGATCTTGCCCGTGAAGGTGACTCCGGCGGTCTCCGCGCTCCTGGTCAGCGTGGTGTTGAGCTGGATCGGATTTGCGATGATCGTGTCGTAGATGGTCGCCAGCAGCGGGAAGATCTTGTTGCTGGTATCGGTCCACCCGGTCGGCAGCGTCATCGGCTGCACGACGAGCGTGCCGGTGCCCAGGGCCGTCGTCGGGTCGACGCCCTGCACGCCGTTCACCTGGCCGACGAACAACTGTCCGGCATAGAACGTGACATTGCCGGTCAGGGCGCCGTTGTCGCCGTTGAGATAGACCGTCGAGTACATCTGGCGGGAATAATCGCCAAAGGTCGCGGGCGAGTTCGGGTCGCCGATGACGACCCCGTGGGATCCGGTCAGCGTGGAATCGACCTCGAGCACGCCGCCCTTGTACGCGGCGAAGCGGTACGGATCGTTGCCGCCGTTGGTCGTGGTGATGGGACCGGTCAAGGTAAGCGCGGCATTCACGCCGTCACCCGCGTAGCCCAAGCTGGCGGTGCCAAGGTAAAGCGTGCCGGTGAAGGCGGACAGGTCGATGGGCCGCGCCAGGGTGCGGTACGATCCGTCGAAGCCGATCATGCCGGTCGACGAAAGCGTGATGTTGCCGAGGAAGGTCGCGATGTCCGCGTCATCCGGCGTGTCGCTGCCCGAATTGGCGCTCTCGGTGCCGACGTAGCCGCCGGCCCCGATGCTGACGAGCCGGGAGCCCGTTGGCAGCGAGATATCGCTGAAGACCACCGCGGAGTTGGTCACGGTCGTGGTCCCGGTGTAGTCGTTGCCGCCGGTGAGATGGAGGGTGAGCGGGTAGCCAGAGGGTGAGTCGACCACGAGATTCCGGGCGCCCGTGAGGATCGAGGAGACCTCGAGCCAGCCGCCGCCGCCGCCGAAGCGGTAGTCGGAGCCCTGCGGGGTGATGGTGCCGGCAATCGACGCCGAGGTGGCGGAACCGAGGCGCGCCGTGGCGGCGAAGCCGGTGAGGTCGATCGGATCGGTCCAGACCGTCGGCGACGAGAGCGAGGGATCGGTGTCAAGACCGACGGTGCCCAGCGTCGCGGCCTTGTTGAAGCGATCGATGAAGGTGGACTGGAGGTTATAGGTGCCGGTGGAGTCGTCACCGAGGCCGATGTAGCCGTTGGCGCCGACCGTGAACGCATTGGCGACCGGCGCGGTCGGCAGGGTGTTGATCGTCGTGAAAATGAGCGCGCCGTTGTTTGCCACCGTGCCACCCGTATAGCCGGTCGGGGCATCGAAAATCACCCAGCCGGGACCGGTCACCGTCAGCTTGAGGCCCGGGCTCGACTCGACGATGCCCGATTCAAACCAGGTCGGCTTGCCGTGGGAGTCGAGGGTGGTGTCGGCGTTGAGCGTGACGTGCGAGGTGCCGTTGGTCTGGAGGTAGAGGTCGACCTTGTTGACGAAGCTCAGGAGCCCGTTGCTCACGATGTCATTGGTGATTGTGACGCTGTCGGCAGAGGAGTCGTTGGGATTCTGCACGGTCTTAAGCGTGCCCCCGTTGAACGTCAGGGCACCCGTGCCGAGCACGGCGGAGTTCGAGCCGTAGAGGGCGCGGATGGTGAGCGTGCCGGCGTTCAGATTGATCCCGCCGGTCCACGTGCTATTCGAGCTGTCGACCAGTTCCAGCGTGCCGGCGCCGGTCTTCGTGATGGTGAACGGCCCGACGTTTTCCAGGATGGAGTCATTGACCACGAAGGTGCCGCCCTGGATGTTCCAGGTCTGGTTGGCCTCCAGCATGACGCGGCCAAAGAGCGTCGAGGTGACGGAGCCGGACGGATTGTAGACGATGCCGCCGTTGCCGATGTGGGTGGTGCTGGAGTCGCCGACCACGTTCCAGGCGCGGGTGTTGCCGGAAATGGTGAGCTTATTGACGTAGGCGTCGTAGTAATAGACTGCCGTGTGCAGGGTGTCGCCGAACACGACCTGGGTGTTCACCAGATCGCTCGCGGGGACCAATCCGCCCTGCCAGTTGTAGGAGTAGGTCCAGTCGGCGTACTGGCCCAGACCGGTCCACGTATAAACCACCGTCTGCGCCTTACCAGCCAGGGCGAAAGCGAACAGGGCGGCAACCAACGGGAGCAGGGTGCGCCGTTTCACAACGGGTTATCTTGTGAATGTCAGCCGCATCCACAAGCGATAATCGACCAGAAGATCTCCACAGGAGGGAGCGAAGGGAACCACTAATTCTCGCTAATCGGAACTAGTCCGATCCGGTTAAAGTTGCCCCAAACTCGGGAAAGGGCTCGGGCTTCAGATCGGATTAGTGCAGATTAGCGAAAATTAGCGGTTCTCCCCGCCGTTTGCTCCTGTGCAACAAGCCCGTGTTCTAACCGCGGCTTTCAACCAGAACGCCTGCCCCAGAACTATCGCGCGGTGCGCCGGCGCCGGCAGCGCAGTGCGCCGAGACCGAGGCCGAGGCCCAGCAGGATCCAGGTGGACGGTTCGGGCACGGGGCTGAAGTTCAGGTAGACGTCGTTGCCGACCGTGGTGACGTAGAAGCCGCCGGAGCCGATGCTGTTGGTGAAGCCGGTGGTGACGACCTGGAGATTGGCGACGTTGAAACCGGTGATTCCGTCCGTGTGGGCGATCAGCCAGGCGTAGCCGATCCCCGAGTTGAAGTCGCCCACGGCGCCAGGGTTGCCGCTGCCATCGAGCGAGATGAGGTTGACCGTGAACGGCGAACCGAGGGTGGCGTTGAACGTGAGTCCGCCGGTGACGTCGATCGAGTCGTAGCCCACGCCGCGGGCGCCGCCGGCGGCTTGGACCTCGACGTCGTAGTTGCCGCCGGGACCCCAGGTGGTGCCGCTGGAGAAAGTCAGCAGACCGACGGAGTTGCCGGGCGCTAGGTCCACGCCGGTTCCGACCGTGACCGCGCTGCCGAGCGTGCCGTTGCCGCCGAGGATGGCGGGGCCGGCAAACGTGAGCGGGTTGGAGAGCGTGACCCCGGAGGCGACGCTGAGTCGGCCGCCGCTGAACTGGACCGTGCCGGTGCCAAGCGCGCCGTTGCTGGCGGCGACCAGCGTGCCGCCGTAGAGCAGGGTGCCGCCGGTGTAGGTGTTCGTGCCGGAGAGCACGTTGTAGCCGTTGTAGTTGTTGACCGTGATCGTCCCGGTGAGCTGCACATAGGTGCCGCCCGCCGAGCCGTCCTTGGTGAAATAGTACGGCGAGGTCTTGGTGGCGCCGGTGTCGAACTGCACCACGGCGGAGCCGCCGCCGCTCGTGACCTCCGCGGTGTTGAGGTAGCCCCCGAAAGGCGAGTACTCGCTCTCCCCGACCATCAGCAGGCCGCTGCTGCCGGCGCCGTTGCCCAGCGTGATGACGCCGGTGCCGCTGGCGACATTGATGACGGCGTTGTTCAGCAGCTCGAGCACGCCGCTGCCCGGGCTGTTGTGGCCGACGTTCAGCCCGGTCGTGACATCCCAGTGGGTGCCAGTGCCATTCAGAACCACGTTGCCGAAGGCACCGTCGAGGCCGATTTCGCCGGAATTGCTCGTGAGCGTCGCGCCATTCGTCAAGTTGAGGTGGGCGTTGCCGCCGCCGGATCCGACATAAAGGTAGCCGGTGTTGTGCCAGGCGGAGCCGGCGCCATCAATGGAGACGTAGCCGTTGCCGATATAGCCGATGGATCCGCGGCCGGCATTGACGGTGCCGCCTAGTTCGATCGCAAGGTCGCCTTGGCCCAGGCCGCTGAAGGCGCCAACAATGATCTCATCGGTGGTGCTGAGGGAGCTGCCCGAGTCGCTGACGGTAACGGAGCCGAAGCCGGACTGGCCGACGAAGGTGCCATAAGCGGTGACTGCACCGCCATTCGTGACCGTCAACTGCCCGGAACCGCTCACGCCGACATTGAGTGATCCGGCATTGGCCCACGCGCTGCCGGCGCCATCGACGCTCGCAGAACCGGAGCTGCCGGACTGGTTGCCGAGGGTGCCATTGTAGCTGGAGACTGTGCCGCCCTTCTCGACGGTCAACGAGGCGGAGTCGGTCTCGCCGTCTGCCACCACCATGTCGGCCAGCGCGTGGGTGATGGAGCCCCCATTGAGGTCCAAGTCGCCGCTGTGCACGAACGTCCCGCCGGCATAAGTATTGTGGCCACCCAAAAACAGGGTGTGGCCGGCAAACAGGGCGAGCCCGCCGGTACCCGTGATCGTGCCATCAAAATGGTCGTCGACTCCCTGCGATACCGCCAGAATCCCCGGACCGACGTCGAGCTGGGTGTCTGACTCGCCCGAAAGCGAGCCGACGGCCGGCGCGCTGGAGGTGAAAAAGGCGCGGGCGTTGGCGACGGTGCTGTTGCGCAGCCGGAGCCCACCGTCGCCGGCCGCGGTGTTGGTGGCGAAGATCACGTCGCCGCTCGCCACCTCGAACGGGGAGTGCCAGCCGACGTTGTCACCGCTGAAGGTCACCGTGTTGGCGCCCGTCTTCTTCACCGCGATATAGTCTCCCAGGAAAAAGCTGCCGCTCAGCGTGAAGTCGTTCGAGCCGCCGAGATCGAACTCCGTGGCGGACGAGACATAGACGTTGTTCGCGATCGTCAGGCCGGGAGTGTTGGTGCTCAGCCACACTGGCGTTGGCGTGTAGGAGGATATCGTCAGGTCGCCGGGGCCGAGCGCACTGGCATTGCCGAGGATCAGGCCGCCCGACTGCAGGGTGGTGCCGCCGTCATAGGTGTTCGTGCCATTAAGCGTCACGCTTGGGTTGAACGTGACCCCGGTCGGCGCCAAGCCGCTGATCGCCTCGCCCTCCTGGCCGACGACCATCGAGTAGCCACTGCCGCCCAGATTGGAATTTACGGTCAGTCGCCCGTCGCGGAAACCCGTGAAACGGTACTGGGTGCCCACCGGCGTGATCGTGCCGGTCAGGGTGGCGGCCGTGGAGGTGCCGATGTAGACCCCGGAACCGAAGCCGGGTGTGGCGAGGTCGATGGCGTCGGAGACGGTCCGGCCGGCCAGCGGATTGGCGGCGTCAAAGCCGACGACACCGTTGGTGTTTATCACGTCGAATCTCGAGAGAAACGTGCTGGCCGAAAGCGCGGTGGCCTCGGTCTGGCCGATGTAGCCGCCGAAGTAGGCGGTCAGGCTGCCGGTCGCGGGAAGCGCGCCCGGAATGTTGGCAAACACCACCGCGCCGCCGCTCGACGCAAACGTGCCAGCGTCGTAGGTGTTGGTGCCGGTGAGAAAAACCTGGATGTCGTTACTGGCGTCCACGCAAACCCCGCTGCCGACAAGGTTGGAATTCACCGTCAACACGCCACGTCCGCCAAAGCGGAAGGAACTGTTCCAGGGTGTGAGCGTGCCGTTGAACACTGCGGCGGTGGCAGTGCCGAGGCGGATGTTGGGGCTGAGATCGAACGCGGTCAGGTCGATGTTCTCATTGACCGTCGCCGGGGTGCCGTTCGGCGTGTCGAAGCCAATGATGCCGTCGCTGTAGGCGTAATCGATGTGGGAGAGGAAATTGGTCGCGATTGACGTCGTCTGCTCGGTGCCGATGTAGCTGCCGTCGGCATTGGGAAACTGCAGGGTGCCGGTCGCGGGCGGACTGCCCGCGAAGATCACGACGCCGCCGTAGATCACCTGCGTGCCGCCGGTGTAGTTGGCGCTGCCCGTGATGCGGGTGGTGCCGCCCTCGAAGCTGAACACCGTGCTGGGGTCGGTCTCGGCGAGATTGTTGAACGTCAGCAGGCCGGTGCCGGAGACGCTGAGATGGGCGGTGTTCAGATAAAGGCCGCCCTGGGCCGTGGCGGTACCGGTGAAGGTCAGCGAGCCAAGGCCGTTGTAGTCGCCGAACCGCGAGGTCTGCGAGAGGCTCAGATCATTGGCCAGGACGCTCGTGTGACTGTCGTTGTAGTAGTCAGCCGCCACCAGAGTGCCGCCGCTCATCGTGATCAAGCCGGTGCCGAGCGCGCCGTCGCCATGCACGACCAGGCGGCCTTCGCGAAGGTCCACTCCACCCGTGAACGTGTTCGACGCGGTCTCGATGAAGAGCGAACCCGCGCCGTACTTCACGATGCTCCCGGTGCCGCTGATCGGTCCGAAGATGGCGACGTCCGCGCCGGCGACCTCGATGCTGCCCAGCGAGAAATTATGGGGATTGGCCGACAGGACCAGCGGCGCCGAAAAGAAAAGGTAGCCGCTGCTCCCGAGGTTGGTCGTCACGTCGCCGTTGAGCGTGAGCGGACCGGTGCCGGTGAGGTCATACACGCCCTGGTTGAGCGTGACATTCAAGACGGTGAACGGCGCGGTGAAGTTCAGCGAATAGGTGCCGGCGTAGGTAAGGTCGATGCTGTCCGACCCGCTGGTGCCCGCCGGTGCCACATTGCCGGACCAGTTGTTTCCGTTGCTGACAATCCCGTCGCCGGCCGAACCGGTCCAGACAAACTGCGCCCGCGCCGCCACCGCGCCAAACGCGAGCACGGCAAAGCCAAGCAGGAGGGGTATCCGCCGAAGGTTCAAGGCGCGGAATCTGGAAAAGTCCGCCTCCCGCGGCAAGGGTCAAATGACAAGAAATGACCAGTGGCCGCCTCGGGGCGGCAGGCGGCAGGTGACAGGAATTCAGGTTCCAAGCTGCAGGAGCGGATCAGGTTGAAGATGGAAGGTGGCATGCGTCGTCCCGACGTATCACGCGCTGCCTTGACGAGGAAGGGGCGACGAGACCTTCCGCGCGTTGGGATAATGCGCTTCATCTGGTTTACTCTCCCGCAACCGAGGAGGCGCGGGAGTACGATCCTTCCTGCCCAATTAGCTCGAGACCGTGGTGGTTGTTCGACGGTCTCGAGTCGAAGGTCAGTCAACGGCGGCGGAGCTGCCGGCACGAATCCTGGTCCTTGGAAACCTGCGACCTGGTGTTTTTTCCCATCACCTCCGACGCGGAAGCCCCCTGAAACGTCTTGCCGCCGCCACGACGAAGGCCGCGAGCCCGAGGCCGAACAGCATCCAAGTGGCCGGCTCGGGCACGGGCGAGAAGTTCACATAGACGTTGTTTCCAGCGGCGCTGACGGTGAACAGTCCCGTACCGAGGTTGTTGGTGAAGCTCGTGGTTGCGACCGAGATGTTGGCGGGATCGAAGCCCGACAGGCCGTCGGTCTGCGCGATCAGCCACGAATAATTGCCGGCGGACGAGAAGTCGGACACCGCGCCGGGATTTCCTCCCGCGTCGAGCGAGATGAGGTTGAGCGTGAAGGGCGCGCCGAGCGTGGCGGTGAAGGTGAGCCCGCCGGTGACGTTGATGCTATCGTAGCCGACGCCCCGCGTGCCGGTGGCACTCTGGACCTCGATGTCATACGTGCCGCCCGGACCCCAGGTGGTGCCGTTGGCGAACGTGAGCAGGCCGACGGAGTTGCCCGGGGCGAGATCGACGCCGGCGCCGACGGTGACCGGATTGCCGAAGGTCCCGTTGCCGCCGAGGACGCCCCCGCCGGTGTACGCGATGGGATTGTTGAGCGTGACGCCGGACGCGATGCTCAGCCGACCGCCGTTGAAGACGATGCCACCGGTGCCAAGCGCGTTGTTGACCGCGACCACCAGGGTGCCGCCGTTCAGATAGGTTCCGCCGGTGTAGGTGTTGGCTCCGTTCAGGACATTGTAGCCCTCGAAGTTGAGCACGGTCAGGCCGCCGCTGATCACCACCGGGGTGCCCAACGCGGTGCCGTCCCGGGTCAGGTAGTAGGGAATCGCCGACGTCGCGGCGGTGGCGAACTGCACCTGCGAGTTGCCCAGCAGGGTGCCGACATTGATGATCCCGGCCTGCGCGGCGAAGGGGCTCTGGCCGACGACCAAGGCGCCGACGCCGCCGTTGACGCCGATCGAAATCGTGCCGGTGCCGTTGCCGACGTTCACCTGGGCCCCGTCCATGACCATCAGGTTGCCGGAGCCGGAATTGAGGCCGACGTCGATGCTCGTGACGACATTCCAGGCACTGTCGAGCCCCGTGATCACCACATAGCCGCCGGCGAAATCGTTCCCGATCTCGCTGTAGGCGCTGGAAATGATGCCGCCGTTCTGCACGATGAGCGATCCGCTGCCGCTGCTGGTGCCGACGTTGATCCCGCCGTCGCTGTGCAGGGTGCTGCCGAAACCGTCGACCGAGGCCTGGCCCACGCCCAGCTGGCCGATCGTGACCACGCCGCTGCTGACCGCGCCGCCATTGCTGATGCTCAGGTTCCCCTGGCCGGAGACGCCAAACCCGCCGATCACCAGTTCATTGGTCAGGTTCCACGAGCTGCCCGGGTCGCGGACCGCGGCCCAGCCGATGCCCGACACTCCCACGTAGCCCGACAGGCTCGTGACGGCGCCGCCGGTCTCGACCGCGAGCGAGCCGTCGCCGTTGAGGCCGACACTGAGATTGTTTACGACGTGCCAGGCGGAGTCCCGGCTGACGAGCACCTGGCCGATGCTGCCGCTGTCGTGGCCGATATTGGCGTTCTGGTTCGCCAACATCGCGCCCCGGATCAGCTGGAGGCTGCCGTTGTCGCCATCGGCAAATCCAACCGTGACGTCGCCGCTTGAGTGGGTGACCGTGGCGCCATCGAGCGTCACGGTGCCGCCGTTGACCTCGGTGCCGCCGGAAAAGACGCTGCTCCCTGTCAGGGTGAGGCTGCCGCTGCCGATCTTCACCAGGGCGCCGGTGCCGGTGATCTGACCGCTGAATTGGGTGTTCGAGGTTTGGTCGACCACGAGATTGCCCGACTCGAGCGTGATCTTGGTCTGATTCTCGCCGGTCAGGTCGTGCACGTAAGCCGATGGCGACAAGACCACCAACTGGCCGTCGTAAACGCCGTCGAAATTAAGCAGACTCACGGGGCCCATGCCCGCGGCGTACTGGGCGTCGAGACGCAGGACGCCGCTGTGCACCTGAACCTTGCCCAGCATGGCGCTGTTGTCGCCGGTCAACGTGACGGTGTTGGTATCGATCTTGTCCAGCAGTCCATTGACCGAGTTGTTCACGTTGCCGAATAGCGTGAAGTCATTGGCGCCCCCGAGCGTGAGGCTGGAGTAGTTCTCGAAGACGATGGGGTTGGGAATCCCGAGATCTGCCACGGTGCTCTCCAGTCCGACGGAGCCCTGATAGTTCGTGAGGTGCAGCATTCCAGTCCCGAGGGCGGCCGTGTTGCCCACCCGGAGGCGACCCGACTGAAGGTAGGTGCCGCCCGTGTAGCTGTTGTCGCCGATGAGGGTGACGCTGGGTGAATAAGTGACACCGCCGGGTGCAGAGGAGTACAGCACCTCCTGCGGCTGGCCGACGTAGACCGCAGCGCTGCCCGAGAGCGCCGAACTGACGGTGAGCTGGCCGTCGCGGAAGCCGGTGAACTGGTAATTGCCCGCGGCCGGGGTGATCGGGCCGGCGAGGGTCGCCTGGGTGGCGGTGCCGAGGTAAACGTCGCTCTGGAAGCCGGTCAGGATGATGGGATCGCCGACGATCCGGCCGCCGATATTCTCGGTGTCGAAGCCGATCACCCCGAAGGTGGCCGACTGGTTGAAGTGGTTCAGGAAGCTCGCGACAGTGAGCCCGGTCGTCTCGGTGGATCCGAGGTAGCTGCCGGCGTCGACGTTGAAGGTCGTGCCGGACAGGAAGGAACTCCCCGCGAACACGATCGCCGCCCCGGCGCCTGCGCGCGTGGGACCGTAGTACTGGTTCGCGCCCTTCAGGAACAGCAGCAGACCGGAGGTCGCCTCGACGCTGGTCTCGCCGGTGAGGGCCGACAGGATCGTCAGCGTGCCGCGCCCGCCGAAGCGATAACCGAAGGCCCCGGGGGTGATCGTCCCGGTGAAGAACGCGGCCGTTGCGGTGCCGACGCGGACGGAGGGATCGAAATAGGAGAGGTCGATCAGTTCGCTCACGACGGCCGGCTGGGCCAGGTTCGGCGTGTCGAAGCCCACGATGCCGATCGTGTTGACCGGGTCGAAGCGCGAGAGGAAGGAGGCTTGGATGTTGGTGGTCCGCTCCGTGCCGATGTAGGAATCGTCGTGCGCGACCAGCAGGCCGGTTGAGGGCAGCGCGCTCGCGAAGATCACCGTCGCGTTGTTCTGCGCGTGGGTGCCGCCCGTGTAGCCGGTCTCGCCGGCCACCCGCACGACCCCGCTGCCGGCGACGACCAGACTCGTGCCGGGCACGGCCTCGATGATGCTGCCAAAGGTGAGCACGCCGTCGCCCAGGCTGTTCACCTGCGCGTAGCCCGCCTCCACCTGGAGGTACGTTGTGCCGGTGATCGTCAGCGAGCCTTTCCCGCCGTATTCGCCGAAGTCCGAGACCGGGCCGATATTGAATTCGTTCGTCAGGACCGTCGTCAGGCTGCCGGGGTGGGTGTCCAGTGCGACGAGCGAACCGCCATTGAAATAGACCGGACCGGTGCCCAGCGCGCCGTCGCCGTGCACCCTGACCTGGCCCTGCTCGAGCTCGACGTAGCCGCTGAAGGAGTTGCCGGCGTGATCGATGGTGAGTGTGCTCACGCCCCACTTGATGAAGCTGCCAGGGCCGTCGATGGCGCCGAGGAGGGTGACGTCGGCGCCCGTGCCCTGCTGGCCGCCGAGCGAGATGTTGTGGACGCCAGTCGCCAGGGTGACTGGCGCGGTGATGGTCAACAGGCCGTACGTGCCTGGCTCCGTGGTGACGTCGGTGTTCAGAGTCAGCGCGCCGGTTCCGGTCACGATGTAGTTGCTGGAAAATGCGGTGAGCATCACAAAGCCCACGCTGAACGGGACGGGCACCACGGGCGTGTTGGTCCCTTCCGCGCTGAAGACGATGTACTCGGACCCTCCGCCGGTCGGGGCCGCGCCTCCCTGCCAGTTGGCCGGATTTCGGACGTCACCATCCGCTCCAGCGCCGGTCCAGATGAACTGGGCCTGCAATTCCGACGCGCCCGCTGCAAAGAAAGCAGCGAGCGAGACCAGAACTCGCGCGTTCACGCTCGCAGGCTAGTGATGGGCAATCACGGGTTCAAGGGCGATTCCTGCGCAAAAAAAGCCCGTTCCGGAGAGGAACGGGCTTGGGGAGGCGGCGCGAAGGCCGCGCTCGGAGAGGGTTATTTCTTGTCGGCGGACTGCGCCTTCTCGTCCTTCTTGGCGTCGGTGCTGGCAGTCTTGGTCGCGTCTTCCTTCTTCGCGTCCTTCTTGCAGCACTCCTTCGTGCAGTTGGCATCGCACTTGGCGTCCTTGTTTTTGCAGGCTTCGCCGCCGGCGAAAGCAAAGGAAACGGCGCAGAGGGAGATCAGGGTGATGAGGATTTTCTTCATGGGATTTTTTAGGGTTTCAGGATTCGAGTGGAGACAAACGAGTATGTCTAGAACGCCCCGAGGCAAGTTTGTTCCCGGCCAAGTCGGCCAAACCGGTGGTCCACGGAATACACGGAACGCGCGGAAAATAGCCCGGGCCGTCTGATTGCTCCGGCGCTCCGCTTCCGTGTATTCCGTGGGGCACCGGTTTGGGTGGGCGTTTCGGATGGTGCTCACGTCGGTCTTTTTTGTGCTAATTTCGCTGATCCGGGTGCTAAGGGTAGAACCAGCCGATGCACGAGGAGACTGATACACACCTGCTCCATCGCTTCGCGGCCAACCGTGCGCCGGAGGCCTTTGCCGAGATTGTCCGGCGTCACATCGGGCTTGTTTACGGCGTGGCGTTGCGGCGGTTGAACGGCGACACCCACTCTGCCGAGGACATCACCCAGCAGGTTTTTTCGGACCTCGCCCGCAAGGCCCGGATCGTCGCGGCCGAATCCGAACTCGCCGGTTGGCTCTTCACCAGTTCCCGTTACGCGGCGGCCAAGTTCGTGCGAACCGAGCAACGCCGGAGGGAACGCGAGCAGGAGGCTTCACGCATGACTGCATTGCAGGACTCACCGGAACCAGCCCCGGTCAACTGGGAGATCCTTCGGCCCATCATGGACGAGGCGCTGGAACAGTTGGGCGCGCAGGATCGGGCGGCGATTCTATTGCGATTCTATGAAGGGCGTAGCTACGGCGAAGTTGCGTCCCGGCTGGCGCTCACCGACAGCGGCGCGCGCATGCGGGTCGACCGCGCCCTCGATAAGCTCCAGGTCCAGCTCGCGCGACGGGGACTGGGCTCGAGCGTTGTCGCCCTGGCCGCTGCGCTGGCCGAGCACGCCGCGGTCGCCGCGCCGGCGGGGCTCGCCACGACCGTGACCGGAACGGCGCTCGCCGTCGCAGGCACGGGTGGCGTCGCAAGCCTGATCCTCACACTTATGAGCACCAACAAACTTGCCATCGGCACGGGCGTGATGATCGCCGCGCTCGGAGCCTCGGGTTTTGCGATCCAGCAGCAGGAGCGAGTCGAGTTGCAGGCGAGAGTCGCGCAGCTTGAGGGAGAGAGTGCGGACCTCGCCCGGCTGCGCAGCGATGTGGCCCAGTTGTCGCGCGAAGCGGCGGAAGTCGCGGCCATGAAAAATGACGACGGGGTCTTGGCCGACCTTGACGCCCAGGCGGCGTTGCTAGGTGGGCGATTGAATCGGGCGGTGATCCGGGCTGAAAACGCGCGCGCGGCCCGGCCGAGGTTGTCGGACAGTCTCGACCAGGCCCCGAGTCCAAAGACCCAAGCCAGGCCCGAGTATCCAACTTCCCTGAGAAACTTCGGAATCGAAGGCGAAGTGACGGTTAGTCTGGTGGTGGACAAGGATGGCGTCGCCCGCGATGTTGCGGTTGAAAAGTCCTCACGACCCGAATTTGAGGCGCCGGCGGTCGAGGCGGTCCGTCAATGGACCTTCAATCCGGGCAAGAAAGGCGGGCGGGCGGTGAACACCCGGATCACGGTTCCGATCCGGTTCGCCGTTTCATCGAAGACGCCGGCGACGGTCGAGGTGAAGGGCGCGACCGTGTTTCCCAAGTAGACGATGCGCATCCGTTGGCCATTCCTGCTGGTGTTCCTGCTGACCCTCTGCTCCGGGGTCGTGCTCTGGCTGCAGCGGCAGTACAATGATACCCTCCGGGGTGAAGTCGCCCTGTTGCAGACGCAGCACCAGGAATTGCTGCGGCTGCGGAACGAGCACGCTCGCCTCGCCGCCGCGCGGGTCTCGCCCGAACGCCTCGCCGCGATTCGGTCCGATCACGCTGCGACGGAACGGCTGCACGCGGAAATCGACCGCCTCAGTCAAAAAGTGCGTGAAATCGAACGCGACGAAGGTCGCTAGCTTCAATAGCAGCCTTTGTTTTAGCTTTCAATCCGGCGGCCCACGGAACACACGGAAGACACGGAAGCTGAGTGCCGGAGCAATCAGACGGCCCGGGCTATTTTCCGCGTGTTCCGTGGGCCACCGGATTGGTATGGCGCTTTCTAGGCTGGTGCGGAGCTTGCGAAAGTCTCCACGGCGCCGGCACGGCCCTTCAAGATGGCGGGGCTCAGCGGGCGGGGTTCACAGCAGGGGAAGCAACGCCTGCCAGACGGTTTCCGCGACCTTGGCGGCGCCGGCGGCATTGGGGTGCAGGCCGTCGGGCTGGTTGAGGTCGGGCTTGGTGGCGACGCCGGCCAGCAGGAACGGGATCAGGGTCAAGTGGTTCTTCTCCGCCAGCGCCGGGAAGATCGCGGCGTACTCCCGCGCGTAGGCGTCGCCCATGGTCGGGGGCATCTGCATCCCGGCGACGACGATGCGGGCCGCCGGGAACTTGGCGCGGACGCGGTCGATGATCGCCTGGAGGTTGGCGGCGGTGACGGCGGGCTCGATGCCGCGCAGGCCGTCATTGGCGCCGAGGGCGAGGACGAAGAGATCGACCGGCTGGCGCAGCACCCAATCGACGCGACGGAGGCCGCCCGAGGACGTTTCGCCGCTGAGCCCGGCGTTGACCACGCGCCACGGCCGGCCGGTTTGTTCGATCCGCTGCTGGATCAGCGCGGGATAGGATTCGGTGTCGGGATCGTCGAGCCCGTAGCCGGCCGTCAGGCTGTCGCCGAAAAACACCAAAACCCGCGCGGTCTCGGCGCCGCGCACCGTGGCGGCCGCGAGGAGGCCGAGCACCAAAACGTAAAACCGCAGCTTCATGCAGGAAAATGACCGCTTGAACTAGCTTTCGTGCCGATTCGCGTGTTGTCTGGCCAGAATCTTCTTATGAGCGGATCGCCGATGCTGAAGGTGGAGCAGCTTACCAAGACCTATCCCTCGACGGGCGGGGCGCTGACGGTGCTGCGCGACGTGAATTTCGAGATCAGCGCCGGCGCCACGGTCGCGGTCGTGGGCCCGAGCGGCAGTGGCAAGACCACGCTGCTGGGCCTGTGCGCCGGGCTCGACCGGCCCACCCGCGGCACGGTCGCGGTGGCGGGCGAGGCGATCGGAGGCCTGGACGAGGACCAGCGAGCGCTGGTCCGCAATGCGCATGTCGGGTTTGTGTTCCAGAACTTCCAGTTGATCCCGACCCTGACCGCGCTTGAGAACGTGCTGGTGCCGGTGGAACTGGCGGGCGACTCGACGCGCGAAGCCGAGGCCCGGGCACTGCTCGAGCGCGTGGGCCTGGGCGAGCGGTGTGACCACTATCCCGTCCAGCTCTCCGGCGGCGAGCAGCAGCGCGTGGCGCTGGCGCGGGCGTTCATGAACCGGCCGAAGATCCTCTTCTGCGACGAGCCGACCGGGAACCTCGACGGCGAGACGGCAAAGGCGATGGTCGAGCTGATCTTCGGCCTGAACCGCGAGCGCGGCACGACGCTCATCCTGGTGACGCACGACCTCGATCTCGCCCGCCGCTGCCAGCGCATCATCCGCCTCAAGGGCGGGGCCGTGTCGAGTGACGAAGTGAATTGATGGCCCACGGAATACACGGAACACGCGGAAGGAGAATCGGGACAGATGTTCATGCTGATCAAAGAGAGTAAATCATTTGCGATCCTTGGAGCGTGCTTTGAGGTATATCGTCGAAAGGGCTGCGGGTTCCTCGAGGCGGTTTACCAAGAGTGCCTGGAGATAGAGTTCGCTGAACGGGGTGTCCCGGCGCGGGCGCAGTTGCCGATCGAACTCGAATACAAAGGGCGGCGGCTGAAAAAATGCTACGAGGCAGATTTCGTCTGCTTCGACTCGGTGCTGGTCGAGATCAAGGCGACTACGGTTTTAGCCGACGAACATCGAGCCCAGGTCCAGAATTATCTCCACGCCACCGGGTATCGACTCGGGCTGCTCGTGAACTTCGGGCATTTCCCCAAGGTCGAGCACGAGCGGTTCGTGTTATGACTGCTTCCGCGTGTTCAGTGTATTCCGTGGGCCGCCCATGAACTTCCTCCTCAAGATGGCGTGGCGGGACTCGCGGGCGTCGCGGCGGCGGCTGGCGCTGGTTTCGTTGTCGGTCGTGCTGGGCATCGCGGCGCTGGTGGGCATCGGGTCGTTTGCGGACAACCTGAAGCGCACGGTTGAGCTGCAGACGAAGGCGCTGCTGGGCTCCGACCTGACCATTGTGTCGCGGCAGAAATTTCCGCCCGAGGCGGAGGCGGCGTTCCGGGCGCTCGGGGCGGAGCGGGCCGCGGAGATTTCGCTGGGCTCGATGGTGTCGTTTCCCACCCGCGGGGACCAGCGGCGCCTGGTGCAGGTGCGGGCGCTCGAGGGACGTTTCCCGTTCTACGGCGAGATCGTGACCACGCCGCCGGGCGCGATGGCGCTCGTGCAGGCGGGCCAGGGGGCGCTGCTCGAGGAGACGCTGCTCGTGCAGTTCGGCGTGCAGGCGGGCGACGAGGTGCGCATCGGCCGCTCCACGTTCAAGGTCGTCGGCGCCCTCCGCAAGATCCCGGGCGAATCGGCGGCGGTCGCCATGTTCTCGCCGCGAGTCTATGTGTCGAGGGAAGCGCTGGAGTCCACGGGACTGCTGGCGAGCAAGACCTTCATCACCCACCGCGAGCACTTCCGGTTCCCGCCGGACCGCGATCCGGAGCAGGTGGTGAAGGACCTGAAGGCCAAATTCGGCAAGCAGCGGTGGCAGTATGCGACGGTGGAGGAGCGGAAGCGCGATCTCGGCCAGGCGCTCAAGGACACGTATTCGTTCATCAGCCTGGTCGGTTTCGTCGCGCTGTTTCTCGGCGCCGTGGGCGTGGCCAGCGCGATGCACGTCTACGTCCGGCAGAAGCTCAACACCGTGGCCGTCCTGCGCTGCCTGGGCGCGAGCACGCGGACCAGCTTCGCGGTGTACGTGGTCCAGGGCGCCGGAGTCGGCGTGCTGGGCGCGCTGCTCGGGGCGGCCCTGGGCGTGGTGGTCCAGCTGGTCCTGCCGATCGTGGTGAAGGACTTCCTTCCGTTCAGCGTGGATTTCTCCGTGTCGTGGCCGGCGGTGGGGAAGGGCGCCCTCGCCGGGCTGGTGATCTGCGTGCTGTTCACGCTGCTTCCGCTGCTGACGGTCCGGCGGGTGTCGCCGCTGCTCGCGATTCGCTCGGCGCAGGGTGAGACGGCGGGGCGCGATTCCCTGCAGGCGGCCCTGATCGCGGCCATCGCGGTGGCAATCCTCGGCTTCGCCGTGTGGCAGACCGGGCGCTGGCTCACCGGCCTGGGCTTTGCGCTGATGATGGCGGTAGGCTTTGGCACCCTTGCCGGGATGGCGCAGCTGGTCTCGTGGCTGGCCCGGCGGTTCGTCCCGCGCCGGAAACTGCCCTATGTGGCGCGACAGGGCCTGGCAAACCTCCACCGTCCAAACAACCGTACCGTCCTGCTGCTCCTGTCGCTCGGCCTGGGCACCTTTCTCATGCTCACGCTCGTGCTCACCCGTCAGACGCTGGTGAACAAGATCCTCGGGGTCGGCGAGGGCGCGCGGCCCAACCTGATGTTCTTCGACATCCAGGACGACCAGATCGCGCGGCTCGGTGCGATCGTGAAGGAGCAGGGGGCGCAGCTGGTGGCCCAGGCGCCGGTCGTGACGATGAGGCTCGCGAACCTCCGCGGGCGGACGGCCGACGAGATCCTCAAGGACGACAAGTCCGGCATCCCGGCGTGGACGCTCCGGCGCGAGTACCGTTCGACCTACCGCGGCGAACTCGCCAACACCGAGAAGGTGACCGAGGGCAGGTTCGTCGGCCGGGTCGAGCCCGGCACCGCCCGAATTCCCGTCTCGGTCGAGGCCGGACTCGCCAAGGAGCTCCAGCTGAAGCTGGGCGACGCGCTGGTGTTCGATGTCCAGGGTGTGCCGGTCAACGCCTACGTCTCGAGCCTGCGCGAGGTCGAGTGGCAGCGCATGCAGCCGAACTTCTTCATCGTCTTTCCCGAAGGCGTGCTCGAGCCCGCGCCCAAGACCTTCATCGCGGCGGTGCGCGCGGCCGGTCCCGAGGAGTCCGCCAAGGTCCAGCGGGCGGTCGCGAAGGAATTTCCAACCGTCTCAGCCATCGACCTCGCGCTCATCCTGCAGACGTTCATGGGCATCATGGAAAAGGTCTCGGCCGTCATCACCTTCATGGCCGCCTTCACGGTCGTGACCGGCGTGATCGTGCTGGCGGGAGCGGTGTTGACGGGCCGTTTCCAGCGCCTGCGCGAGACCGTGCTGCTGCGCACCCTGGGCGCCACGCGCCGGCAGCTCCGGCAGATCCAGCTGGTCGAGTACGCGGTGCTGGGCGCGCTGGCGGCGGTGACCGGCGGCGGCCTGGCGGTGCTCGCGAACGCGCTGCTGTCGCGGTTCGTGTTCAAGACGGCATTCGTGCTATCACCGGTCGTATTGCTGGTTGCGGTGACCGCCTCCGTGGTCGTGACCCTGGTCACCGGCCTTGTCGCCAACCGCGGCATCGTGGACCACCCGCCCCTCGAGGTGCTGCGTCAGGAAACCTGAGAACAGGTGACCGTGCGGCCGGCGCCGCGTGTGACCAAATCAGGCCTTGTGCGGTTAGTGGATCCGCGCCGAACTCGCGGCCCGATGAACCATGGTCCCGCGCGTTGCCCCAGGATCCATCGCTGACGCCGGCCGACGGCCGATGCTTCCGACCGACCTCGTCAACATGACCGAATCACCTGCTGTCCATTCCGATGTTTGGTTCAATGCGGGCTCCGGCGCAGCCGGAGCCGTGGCGGTCGTGGTTTACCAGCTCTGCCGAATTCTGCCAGCCATTGACTCGGAGCTATTCAGCCCGAACCGACAATGGACCATCCGGCTGGATTGGCCGCTGGTGGTGGTGGCCTTGCGAACGATCCTGGGGATGCTCGGGGCGGCACTGGTGACCGCGGGAATGATTCGGCCGGCCGACTTTGCCGGGGCATTCGTCTCCGGCCTCACCTGGTCGACGACAATCGAGCAGTTCTTCACCGGGAGGAAAAAGACGACATGATCCCTGGGCGCCTGGCATTAAGTCGCCGTTTGGTGGGCCGACTGGTTCTGCTCTACGGCATCGTCTTCGGATTGACCGCCTGCTATCTGGCCAAGCACAACGGCCAATACTGGGCGATCGTCATGGCTTTGGTTGGGCAGGTGTTGTTCGCCGTATTGCTCGAATTGCGGCGCAATCGTAAATTGGTCAGAAGCGTCGCCGACCAGCTGGAGCGGGTGACGAGGGAAACCCAGGCCAGTATCGAACGTAGTTTGCACGCTTCGGTGAGACTGTCCCTGCTTGTGCCGTCGTCGGATGACGTGCTGAGGGTATTGTGGCGCTCAAAGAAAGAAGATGGCTCGAGGCGGTGGCGGTTTCTTCCCACCCACCGCACTCTCGCGGGCCGGGCTTACCTGGAAGGACACGAGATTGTGGTCGGAGACTGGGCCGCGGCGAAACTCGGCACGGAGTGCGATCTCGCGGATCGGGCACGCAGCATGGTCGCAGTGCCGCTTAAGCGAGATCAACAAGTGATCGGGGTCGTTTGCCTCGACTCCGAACGCAGTCTGCCGGGCGACCAACTGGAAAAGCTGGTGTCGCGGCTGCGGGAAGACGTCTCTTTTTGGAAGGCAGCCGAGGATGGATTCAAATCAGAGTACCTGGACTCAGCCGGGCCGTTTGCATGGAAGGAGAGTTCGTTGCCAGGATCGGGCTGTGGCTCGCGCGCCTAGCGATGGAAAAATGCCTTTGGACAATGCGGCGGTTCTGGCTTGGATGGGGAGTCCATGACCAGCCCGACAAACCGCCGCGTTGTCTCCTTTCACTACACGCTTCGTGATCCCTCGGGGCGCGTGCTCGACACGTCGGCGGGTGGCGAGCCCATCACCTATCTCGAGGGTGCGGGCCAGATCATCGATGGACTGGACGTTCGCCTGCGCGAGACGGTGGCCGGGGCCAAAACCCGGGTCCAGGTGCCGGCGGCCGAAGCCTATGGGATGCACGACCCCAACCAGGTTCGCAAGGTGAAGCGCAAACAGCTTCCGGTGGACGGTGAACTGAAGCTCGGCGAACAGTTTCAGGCGGGTTCGGACCGGGGCGCGCCGATTGTCACGGTGGTCGCGATCGACGGCGACGACGTCACGCTTGATGCCAATCACCCGCTGGCCGGCGTCGACTTGACCTTTGAGGTGGAGGTGCTGGTGGCGCGGGCCGCGACGACCGAGGAAATGGAACATGGCCACGCACATGGGGCGGATGGACGCGAGCATTGCCACTAGGCGAAGGACCGCCCCATGATGGAGCCATGAAAGTCCTCGGCATCGACATTGGTGGTTCCGCGCTGAAGGGCGCGCCAGTTGACATCAATACCGGCCGGCTGCTGGCCGAGCGTTTCCGCATCGAGACGCCGAAGATTGTGACCCCGGAGCGGGCCGCCAAAATCGTGGCCGAGATTGCACAGCACTTCAGCTGGCGCGGACCCATTGGGATCGGATTCCCGGGCGTGGTGGAGGGGTCGAAACTCTACACGTCGGCCAATCTCCACAAGCGCTTCATCGGCTGCGACGCCGGCAAGCTGTTCGGCAAGGCCACGCGTTGCCCGGTCACGATCACCAATGACGCGGCGGCGGCGGCGCTGGCCGAGATGACCTTTGGCGCGGGGCGCCGGTTCAAGGGCAAGACCCTGCTGCTCACCCTGGGCACCGGCATCGGATCGGCGCTCTGCTACCACGGCCTGGTGGTGCCGTGCGAACTGGGCCATTTCCCGATCCGGGGAAAATCCGCTGAGAAATTTGTGTCGTCCTCGGCCCGCAAGCGCCGCGACCTCTCGTGGGAGGAGTGGGGCACCGAGCTGGGTGACTACATCCGGACCCTGGAGCGACTTCTCTGGCCCGAGCTGATCATCGTCGGCGGCGGCGTGAGCGCGAAGAGCCGAAAGTATTTCAAGTACGTGAAGCCGCGCGCCAAGATGGTGCCGGCGAAGTTCCTCAACGAGGCGGGCATCGTCGGAGCTGCGCTCTCGTACGATCGCCACAACCTCAGGTAGCCGGATTGCGCCGCGGTGGCTGCGCCTATCCTGATCGTTGGCCAGGGGCTCGCCGGCACGCTGCTGGCGTGGGAGCTAGAGGTTGCAGGCCTGCCTTTCGAAATTGCCGATGCCGGTCACGGCGTTGCGGCCTCTCGCGTCGCTGCCGGCATCGTGAACCCGGTCACGGGCCGGCGTCTGGTGGAAAGCTGGCGCGTCGCGGAACTCCGTCCGCTGGCTCGCGACGCTTACGGCCGGATCGAGTCAAGGCTGGGGCGGAAACTCTGGCACGAGATGCGTGTGCGGCGGCGCTTCGCCGACGAGCGCGAGCGCCGCGTCTTCCACGAAAAACGTGCCCGGGGAGAACTTGCGCCCTGGGCGGGATTGGCGGATGACGACGGGTTCTGGATCGAAGGCGCCGCCCGCGTCGACCTGCCCGTGCTGCTCTCCGCCGCGCGCGAGCATTGGCGAGCCTCGGGCCGGCTGTGTGAAGCAGCTTGCGACTGGACGGCCGAGATTTCGCGGCGGGAGCTCGTGATCGACTGCGCTGGTCGCGGCACCGCAGCGTTCGGATTTGTCCCGTGGGAGCGCTCTCGCGGCGAGGTGCTGTTGGTGGAGACCACGGGTCTCGAGCCCGGAGTGATCCTGAACCGCCGGCACTGGGTCTGCCCGCTGGACGAACGCACGGCGTTGGTGGGAGCAACGCACGAACCCGGATGTGACTCGCCCGAAACGAGCGCGGTGGGGCGGGCTCGGCTGGAGGAAAGCGCGGCGGACCTGTTGGCGCGGCCGTTCGCCGTGCGTGAGCAGTGGGCCGGCGTGCGGGTGCAGCTGCCCGACCGGAGACCGGCGGCGGGGCGGCATCCGGCGCAACCCGCGCTGGGTGTGCTCAACGGCCTCGGGTCCAAGGGAGTATTGCTGGCGCCCTGGCTTGCGCGCCAGTGGGTTGATCACCTCAGGTCGGGAGTGGGATTTGACCCGACGGTCGACTGCCGGCGGTTTGCCTCCTGAAATTCGTCGCAGGCTCCGGCGCATCTAGCCGCCGTTCATCGCGGTTTTTTGGCCGTTCGTCGCAAAACTGAGCTTATCCACTTGAGTCGGCGCGGAACGGGGCGAAGAACCCGCCCGTCGTCCCATGCAGCGCCGCTGGTTCAAGCTCTTCACCCTGGCCGCGATGTGGCTGTTTGTCGGCGCGGTGCTGGCGATCGAGGCGTATTTCAATACGCGGGTGAACAACATGATGAAGCCGATCGACTTCATCGAGGTGGCTTTCCCGCAGTTTGTCCGGGCGGTCATGTGGGCCGCGATGGCCCCGTTCATCCTCCGGCTGCGCGAGCTGGTGCCGCTCGGCTCGGGGCGATGGGTGGGCGGGCTGGCCTTCCACTTCGTCGCGAGCTTCGTGGTGATGGCCGACTTTTTCATCGGGCGGATGGCCGGCTGGGTGATCGTGTTTGGCGAGAGCTTTCAGGATTTTTGGCAGCTGTGCCTGAACAATTTCTGGGGCCGCAACATTGTGGACATGGCCTTCTACTGGGCTGTGCTGGCCTTCGGCTTCAGCGCTGAGATCTACCGCAAGTACCGCACCGAAGAGGTGCGCGCGGCGCAGCTGGAGGCGCGGCTGATTGAAACCGAGCTCAAGGCGCTGCGTCAACAGATGCACCCCCACTTCCTGTTCAACACCTTGAACACCATCTCCGTGCTCGTCCGCGAGAACAAGAATGACGAGGCCGTCAATCTCGTCGCGCGCCTCAGCACGCTGCTGCGGATGTCCCTCGACAACACCGGCGTGCAGGAGATCACGCTGCGGCAGGAGATGGACTTCCTCGAGCGCTACCTCGAGATCCAGCAGGCGCGTTTCTCGGACCGGCTTAAGGTGTCGATCGCGATCCCGCCCGACGCGATGCAGGCCCGGATCCCGAACCTGCTGCTCCAGCCCATCGTCGAGAACGCCATCCTCCACGGCATCGCGCCCAAGGCCGGGCCGGGCCTGGTCGAGATCGCCGGCCGCGTCGAGAGCGAGAAGCTCCATCTGGAGGTCCGCGATGATGGCGCGGGCTTCGACGGCTCCGTGCGCGCCAAGGAGGGCATCGGCCTCGCGAACACCCGCGAGCGCCTCGCCAAGCTCTACGGCTCGCACGGCCAGCTGACCCTGCGCAGCGAACCGGGACGGGGAGTCTCGGTCCAAATCGTCTTACCCTACCGCACATGAAATCCTCGTCCCTCGCCACCGTTCCGGTCACGTCCATCCCTGCGCGCACCCGCGTCGCCATCGTCGACGACGAGCCGACGGCCCGGCGCGGGGTGAGGCTGCTCCTGGAGCGCGACAACAACGTCGAGGTCGTCGGCGAGGCCGCCGACGGGGCCGAGGCGGCCAACCTGATCCTTCGCGAGAAGCCCGACCTGGTGTTCATGGACGTGCAGATGCCCGGCTGCGACGGCTTTCAGGCGCTGGCCAAGGTCGGCGTGGCGGCCGCTCCGGCCGTGATCTTTGTGACGGCCTATGACGAGCATGCCCTGCGCGCGTTCGAGGTGAACGCGGTGGACTACCTGCTCAAGCCCTACGACGACACGCGCTTCAGCGCGGCGCTGCAGCGCGGCAAGGAGGAGGTGCGGCGCCGGCAGAACGACGTGGTCAACACCCGACTGCACCAGTTGCTCGACTACCTGCAGCAGAGCGCCCCTTCGCCCGAGGAGAACGGCGCGGACCGCATCCTGATCAAGTCCTCCGGCGAGATCTTCTTCCTCAAGGCCGAGGAGATCGACTGGATCGAGGCGGAGGGCGACTACATGAAATTCCACGTTGGCGGCCGCGCGCACCTGATGCGCGAGACCATGGCCCGACTGGAGGCGCGACTCGACCCGAAGCGCTTCATCCGCATCCACCGCTCGACCATCGTGAACATCGACCGGCTGCGGAAACTGAGCCCCTCGTTTGCCGGCGAGTATGCGGTGATCCTGCACGACGGCACGAAGCTCAAGCTGAGCCGCGGCTATCACGAGCGGATCGCGTCGCTGCTGAAACAGTCTCTGTAACCGGCGCCGCGCCCCGGTCGGGTTCGTCGCTCCCGGCCCGGTCCGGCTGGCGTTGGCCGCAAAGTTGGCGCGCTTGATCGCATTTCTGCGACCGGTCGCGGCGCCGCGCGGTTCTGTGCGGCGTGACGTTTCTCCGCCGACTGATCTGGTGCGTCCTGGTCCCGCTGGCCGCGGGCGCGTCGTCGCCGTCGCAGGATGTATGGCGCGCCCGTGACCTGCTGGGTCCGGACACGTGGGCGGAGGTGATTCGGATCGAAAACCGCCACCGTCACAGCGCCTATCCGGCGCGGTTCGACGCGCTGGTCTTCGAACAGGGTGGCATCCTTTGGTTCTATGTCCCCAGCGAGGGCACGCAGAGCCTGTCCCTGTACCGCAACCATGCCGACGCCGACAAAGCGGACCTGGCGCCGCTCCTCGCGGCGATCGAGCCAGGATTCGTGCGGCATCGGGAAGTTTCAGTGGTTGAGCGGCCGGCGGCGCCGGTGGCGAACTCACCGCTGCCGAACGGATGCTTCCTCGAGTGCATCGCGCGCTGGCGGGCCAAGGTGGAGCGCGGGGACCAGGGTACGCGCCCCCGGTTGCTGTCGTGCTACACCGAGACTGCTGCCGGCCTTCGCGGCCACACGGTTCTGGTTTACGAGACGACCGACGGCGTCGAGGTGCTGGACCCGGGGTGGCGGCGGCCGCGGCGTTTCTCCCGGTTGTGGCGGGAGGATCCCATGGCATTGGCGACCGCCACCCTGACCGATGAGAAGATCGTGAAAGCGAGGTGGGTGGCGCTGGATCCGGTGCCGATGCCGCTCGTCGCGAAGGCGGGAAACTCGCTTCGCTGGCGCGAGGTGGCCACGGCGCATTTGGCGCCGGAATAGTCGCGGCTCGACCGCAATTCGGCTCAGTTCGTCTCCGTTTGGCCGTTTATGTCGCAGATTTTCGGCGCGGTCGGTGGTCGATTTGGCGCGGACGAAGGCGAAGTGATCGCAAACACGTTGAGAGGTTGGAGTGACCGGGATTGCTCGCGCCACGGGACACGGCCGGCCGTCCAGCTGCTGGCGCGATCCTGGAACACCAACCAAACCCATGAACAAATCCATGCCGCTAGTACAGGCGGGTGGGCGTCGGGCTGTGCTCGCGCTTGCCTTGGCCTTGAGCAGTGGAGTCGCCTTTTCCCAGCAGGCGGCACCAAAGAAGGAAGACATCCAGCAACTCGGCGCCTACGAGGTCACCGGCTCGCGCATCAAGCGACTCGACACCGAGACCCCGAGTCCCGTCATCCGGTTCACCCGGGAGGAACTCGCGAACACGGGCTTCAGCACCGTGGACGATGCGCTTCGGGCGCTGCCGTTCAACAACGGCCAGTCCATCGTGCCCGAGGGCTCGGGCAACGGGTTCGCCTCCGGCACCTCCACGGTCAATCTCCGTGGCCTCGGCAACAACAACACCCTGGTGCTGATCAACGGCCGCCGCGCGGTGCCGTCCGGCGCCGGCGCGTTCAACGGCTTCCAGTCGGTGATCGACCTCCGGCAGATCCCGATCGGCGCCATTGACGCGATCGAGGTCCTGAAGGACGGCGCGTCCGCGATCTACGGCTCCGACGCGGTGGCCGGCGTGCTGAACATCAAGCTCCGCCGCGACTACACCGGGGTCGGCGTCGACCTGTCGTTCGGGAACACCTTCGGCACCGACTCGTTCGAGCGGAAGGCCTACCTCATTGCCGGCGCGACCACGGGGCGCACGAACCTCGTGGTGCAGGCGGATCTCTCGCACCGCAATGCCATCAAGGACGTCGACCTCGCGTTCTCCCGCACGGCGGATCTCCGGGCCGACCGCCACTCGACCGCGCAGCTCGAGGTCGACCCGACGGGCAATTTCGTGACCGGCTACGATGGACGCAGCAGCAGCTCGTTCCCGGCGCGCTTCTTCATCCCGGGCACGGCGACCGTGCGCAGCTTCGCCGGTCCCACGACCGACCCAAATCCCGCCGGCGCGCTCGCGGCCTCCCGCGCGACTGGCGTGGGCTACTATGACTTCCAGCAGGACACCTACCAGCGCCCCGAGGATGACTCGCGCGGCATCAGCGTGTTCATCCGTCACGAGTTCTCGGACAACCTGTATGGATTTGCCGAGCTGTTCTTCCGCCGCGTGGAGGCGGTCAACGGCGCCGCGCCGTCGCCCTTCACGACGACGGACAAGGGCGACGGCACCAACAACCGCCTCGTGGTGCCGGCCGACAGCCCGTACAATCCCTATGGCACGCGCTACTTCGGCAGCGCCGGCCAGGCGATCGAGCTCAGCACGTTCCGGCTGGTGAACGCCGGCCCGCGGCTGCGCGACACGACCTCGGATTACCCACGCCTGCTTTTCGGGCTCGGCGGCAAGCTCCCGAAGGACTGGTCGTGGGAGGCCGCGTACATGTTCGCGCAGGGCAGCTATACCGATACCGCCCCGGGTACGTCGTTCGACTCGGCCATCCAGCAGGCCCTCAAGGGCATCGTCGTCGACGGCCAGAGGCTCTACGCCAATCCGTTTGGGCCGGAGGACCCGCGCGTGACCGACTTCTACTCGGGCAACAACCCGACGAAGACGACGTTCACCGCGAACCTCTATGACGCCTCCGTGAGCGGCGATCTCTTCGAGGTCCCGGCGGGCATGGTCGGCCTCGCGGTCGGCACGGAATTCCGCAAGGAGAGCATTGTGGACGTGCGCACGCTGGAGAACGAGACCGGCAACGTCGTCGGCGGTGCCGAGGGCTTCGGCTACACCGGCAAGCGCAATGTCACGTCCGCCTATGCCGAGGTGAAAGTGCCGCTGCTCCGCGAGCTCGAGCTGCAGCTCGCCGCTCGATTCGAGGACTACAGCGATTTCGGCACGACGACGAAACCGAAGGTGGCCCTCGGCTACCGTCCGACCTCCTGGCTCATGGTCCGCGGCTCGTATTCGCAGTCGTTCAAGGCGCCGGACCTGGCTTTCCTCTACAGCAAGGGCAGCGTCAGCTTCACCGGTTCCCAGGCCGTCGACCCGCGGCGCCCCGACCAGCCGGCGAACCAGATCAAGACAGTCGGGCGCGGCAACCCGGGCCTTCAGCCGGAGACGACCGACACGAACTATCTCGGCACGGTGATCGAAATCCCGAAGGGGCCGCTCAAGGGTCTCACGTTCGATCTCGGCTACTTCCGCTTCAAGCAGAAGAACCTGATCACCCGGGATACCGCGGCGTTCACGCTCACGAACGAGCTCCGACTCCCGGCGGGCCGCGTCGTCCGCAAGCCACTCACGGCGGCCGAGGCCTCGGCCGGGTACACCGTCGGCATCCTCGACTATGTGGCGACGGATTGGTTCAATGCGAATGCGGGACTGCTCGACGGTTATGACCTGGGCGTCTCCTACACGCTGAAGACCCAGACGCTCGGCCAGTTCCGGATCGGCCTGGAGGCGACCTATGTCGCGAACTACGAGCGGACCAATCTCGACTCGCTTGGCAATGTCTCGCTGTTCGATTTCGACGGCAACGATCCGTTCGCGCTCTGGCGCGGCTCCGGCACGATCGCCTGGCAGAAAGGCCGCTGGGCCAGTTCAGTCTGGGTTTACTGGAGCGGCGGATTCGTACCGGGCCAGCTCGGCGTGCCCGAGTTCCCGATGGCCGACCAGTGGCGGGTCGATCCCCAGGTCAGCTACAACGGCATCTGGGGCACCAAGGTCACGGTGGGTGTCCGCAACGTGTTCAACAAGGCGCCGCCGCGCTACCTCGACCTCGGCACCGGCTACTACTCCGGGGTGAGCGTTGCGGAACCGGCCTTCTGGTACGTTCGGCTCTCCCGCGAGTTCTGACCGGACCCAAGCCCCTCATGATCAGCGCGTCCCGGTTGGCGGGACGCGCTTTTTTTTGCCCGATGGGCTGACCCATGCGGTTATTGGAAAGGGGCGGGCGAGGGCCTCGGATTTGGGGGATTCCGCCCATCCTCCCCACCGTCCACTCATCAAATATCGGTGTAACTTTGTGCCCGGAGCAGGTGTTGTCGGGTCATGGCAGCGGCAATCCCCGGACTTTGCGGCTTGGGCAGCGAATCACTTCAACTCGTCGTGAATTTGCCGGGTTTCGTCGCTATGCTATTCCATTCGCCGCGATTTTTCCCATTTCCGTCCCTCGTTCGTAGTAGTCAGTTGTGTCGGTGTGGAGAGGTCGTTGTGGGCCTCTCCACACTTATTTTGGGCGAGGCGCAACCGCTTGCTTTGGCGGTGTAATTTTTCGAACCTCGCACCCCTCAACTGCATCCCTGACTACCATGAACCAGGCTCCCGCCGCTCCGGCCGCCGCTCCGGCGCCCCAAAAGAAGACCAAGCTCAAGTGGATCATCACCGGCAGCGTTGCCCTGGTGGTGCTGCTGGGCGTGGGCGCCTATTTCAAGGCCAAGAACTCCGAGGCCGGCATCCCCGTCACGGTGGAGAAGGCCGAGGTGCGCAACCTCACGCAGCTGGTGACCGCCACGGGCAAGGTCCAGCCGGAGGTCGAGGTCAAGATTTCCCCCGAGGTCGCCGGCGAGATCACCGACCTTCCGTTCAAGGAGGGCGCCAGCGTGAAGAAGGGCCAGGTGATCGTCCGGATCAAGCAGGACACCTATCAGGCGCAGGTCGAGCAGCAGGAGGCTAACCTGGTCGCCGCGAAGGCGTCGGCCGTGCAGGCCAACGCGCAGCTGCTCAAGGCGGGCGAAGACTTCAAGCGCGTCTCCGACCTGTTCTCCAAGCAGCTGGTGTCCGATTCGGATTTCACCGCAGCCAAGACCACCCAGGAGGTGGCCCAGGCGAATTACGACAACTCGCTCGCGCAGATCCGCCGCACGGAAGGCGCGCTCAGCCAGGCGCATGATCTGCTGAACAAGACCACGATCTACGCGCCGATGGACGGCTCGATCAGTTCGCTCTCGAGCGAGGTGGGCGAGCGCGTCGTCGGCACCGGCTCGTTCGCGGGCACGGAGATCATGCGGGTCGCCGACCTCGCCAACATGGAAATGCGGGTGAAGGTCAACGAGAACGACATCGTCAACGTGAAGATCGGCGACAAGGCCGCGCTCTCGATCGACGCGTTCCCCGGCCGGAAATTCAGCGGCAAGGTCTATGAGATTTCCAGCTCCGCGATCTCCACCGGCGCCACCGCGGCCGGCTCCAACCAGGCGCTTTCGACCGACGAGGTGTCCAATTTCCTGGTCAAGATCCGCATCGACGACCGCGACGTCGTGCTGCGCCCGGGCATGAGCGGCGTGGCCGACATCGAGACCCAGACCGTGACCAAGGTGGTCTCGATCCCGGTGCAGAGCGTGACGGTCCGCGCCGGCACCAAGACGACCGAGGAACTCCAGCAGCAGAAGGCGAAGGAGGCCAAGGAAAAGTCCGGCAACGAACTCGACATCGCCTCGGAGCGTGACGAGGCCCGCCGCAACCGCGAGAAGCTCGACCGCGTGGTCTTCGTCAAGAAGGGCAACAAGGTCGAGCAGCGCAAGGTCGAGACCGGCATCGCCGACAACACCTACATCGAGATCAAGCAGGGCCTGAAGGCTGGCGAGGAGGTCGTCTCCGGCAGCTACGCGGCGATCAGCCGCAAGCTGAAGGACGGCTCCGTCGTGCAGATCGAGAAACCGAAGAAGGACCAGGAGAAGAAATAACCCGCGCCGACGCGAGCCTCCTCCCGCGCCATGACTCCCGCCCCCGCCGCCATTCCCTTCAACCGCGTCACGCGGCCGCCCGGCCCGCTCGTGATCGACATCGAGGGGGTCACCAAGCTCTACAAGATGGGCTCGGAGATCATCCACGCGCTGCGCGGCGTCTCGCTCCAGATCCGTCGCAACGAGTATCTCGCGATCATGGGCCCGTCAGGCTCGGGCAAGTCCACGCTCATGAACATGCTGGGCTGCCTCGACACCCCGACCGCCGGCCGGTACCTGTTCAACCACAAGAACGTCGCCCACATGGAGGACGACGAGCTCGCCGACATCCGCAACCGCGAGATCGGCTTCGTCTTCCAGACGTTCAACCTGCTGCCGCGCTCCACCGCCCTCGCCAATGTCGAGCTGCCGCTCGTCTACGCGGGCCAGCCGCACCACGCGCGGCGCGAGCGCGCCATGCGCGTCCTCGAGGAGGTCGGCCTGGGCGAGCGCATGTACCACAAGCCGAACGAGCTCTCCGGCGGACAGCGCCAGCGCGTCGCCATCGCCCGCGCGCTGGTCAACAATCCCTCGATCATCCTCGCCGACGAGCCGACCGGCAACCTCGACTCCCGGACCGGCGTCGAGATCATGACGCTCTTCGAGCAGCTCTACGAGGAGGGCAACACCATCATCGTCGTCACCCACGAGGAGGACATCGCCCGCCACGCCCGCCGCATCGTGCGCCTGCGCGACGGCCTCATCGAGAGCGATGCCCCCGCAACTTGATTTACGAATTGCGACTGACGAATTACGATCGGTTCGAACCCATCCAGCAGTGCCGGCCCGAGTCATTTTTCGCCACACTCTCACCCGCAATCGAAAATTGTAAGTCGTAAGTCGTATTTCAGAAATCGCCGTGAAACGCCTGTACTACGAGATCACCGAGTCCTTCCGCATCGCCTTCGCCCAGATCCGGGCGAACAAGATGCGCTCGGCCCTCACGGCGCTGGGTGTCATCATCGGCATCGTCGCGGTGACGCTCATGGGCACCGCAATCCGCGGGATCGACACGGGCTTCCAGAACTCGCTGAATATGCTCGGCGACGACATCCTGTATGTCCAGAAGTGGCCCTGGCACAACGTGGAGGACTGGTGGAACTACGTCGGCCGGCCGCCGATCACGCCCGACCTGGCCGGGCGGCTGAACACGGTCATCGCCCAGACCCCGAACTCGCTGCTCGACATCGCGGTGCCGGTGGCCGGGCGGGGCACGACCGCGAAATTCGGCGAGAACAAGGTCAGCAGCGTCTTCACGATCGGGACCAACAGCGACTACAGCCGGATCCTCAATGTCGATTTCAAGGAGGGGCGCCTCTTCAACGACACCGAGGACGCCTCCGGCCGCAATGTCTGCGTCCTGGGGTACGACATCGCCGAGGCGCTCTACCAGGGCCGCTCGCCGCTCGGGGAGCAGGTGTTCCTCAACGGCCATCCGTTCACGGTCGTGGGCGTCCTGGCCAAGCAGGGATCCTTCCTGGGCCTGATGAACTTTGACAACCAGGCGGTGGTGCCGCTCGAGGCCTTCCGCAAGGCATTCGGCGTGCGCCGCGGTTCCGAGTTGCGGGTGAAGGTCCGGGACAAGAACCGGCTGCAGGACGCGATGGAGGAGCTGACGGGCGCGATGCGGCGGGTCCGGGCGCAGATGCCTGGCGTGCGCGACAATTTCAGCATCAACGAGCAGGGCGCGATCAAGGCCCAGCTCGATCCGGTGAAGCAGGGCATCGCGATGGCCGGGCTGTTCATCACCGGGCTTTCGCTCTTCGTCGGCGCGATCGGCATCATGAACATCACGTTTGTGAGCGTGAAGGAGCGCACCAAGGAGATCGGCACGCGCAAGGCGCTCGGCGCCCGCCGCCGCACGATCCTGCTGCAGTTCCTGATCGAGGCGGTCTCGATCTGCCTTATCGGCGGCATCGTGGGCCTGGCGCTCACTTACGGTCTCGTGCTCGGCGTCGGCGCGGCCTTTCCGGCGTTTCCGGTGGAGTTCTCGATCAGCCTCGTGTTCATCAGCGTGATGGTGTCGATCGCCGTCGGCATCGTCAGCGGCTTCGCCCCAGCCTGGGGCGCGGCCCGCCTCGACCCGGTCGTGGCGCTGCGCTACGAATAGGACGCCCATGCCAATCACCGAAATCCTGCGCATGGCCTTCGGCTCGCTGGGGGTGAACAAGCTCCGGTCGTCGCTCACGATGCTCGGCATCACGATTGGCGTGTTTTCGGTGATCGGCGTGATGACCGCCGTCTCGGCGCTCCGCCAATCGATCGAGACGGGCATCAGCTTCCTCGGTTCCAACATCATCCAGATTGCCAAGCGGCCGATCGGGTTGACGGACGAGGGCGCCAACCGCCGCCGGTACGACATGCGGCGCGACATCACCTACGCGCAGGCCCAGCGCTTCAAGGAGCTGATGGAGAACTGGACGGATGTCGTGTGCCTGAAGACGTTCAACAACGACTCGCTCGCCGAGGCCACCTACCAGAACCGCAAGACGACCCCGAACCTGAATTTCGGCGGAACCAACGAGCATTTTCTGACCGCCAACCAGTACGCCATCTCCTTCGGCCGCAACTTCACGCCGGCCGACGTCGACTTGATCCGCCCGGTGGCGATCATCGGCAAGGGCATCGTCGACCGGCTCTTTCCGAGCGAGGACCCGCTCGGCAAGATGATCAAGGTCGCCGGCCGGACCTACAACGTGATCGGCGTGTTTGCCGAGAAGGGCTCGGCCTTCGGTGCGAACGGCGACGACATCATCATGGTGCCGATCTCGCGGTTCCTGGCCGATTACGGCGCGGAACGCCGCAGCATCAACATCGCCACGCAGGCGCCGTCGCAGGAGCGCTACAACGACACGCTCGACAAGGCCATCTCCGCCATGCGCATCGTGCGGCAGCTCCGGGCGGACCAGGACAATGATTTCGAGGTCTATTCCAACGACTCGCTCATCTCCGCCTTCGCCAAGGTGGCGGACGTGATCGGCGCCGGGGCCTTCGTCATCAGCGCCATCGCGCTGCTCGCGGCGGGCGTGGGCATCATGAACATCATGCTCGTGAGCGTGACCGAGCGCACCAAGGAGATCGGCATCCGCAAGTCAATCGGCGCCCGGAAGGCGAGCATCCTCACGCAGTTCCTGATCGAGGCCGTGACCATCTCCCTGATGGGGGGCATCGTCGGCATCCTGCTCGGGGTCGGGGCGGGCAACGCGATCGCCCTGATGCTGAAGGCCTCGATGGTGTTCCCGTGGTTCTGGGCGATGGTTGGAATCATCGTCTGCTGCGGCATCGGCGTCGCCTTCGGCTTCTATCCGGCCTACAAGGCGGCGGCGCTCGATCCCATCGAGGCGCTCCGTTACGAATAGCGCGCACCCCCCGGAGGGAATGCGCGAAGTGGGCCGGACGGCCGGGACGCGCGTCACGCAGCCGGCGGTGCTGGGGGCGGGGCCTTCGGAGCGACGGACGGACCGCCGTACACGGCATCGCCGAAGCCGAGGATCGGGTAGAAAATGAAGCCGAGGAGGAACAGGCCGATGCCGAAGCCCGTGCCCTTGCCAAACGACTTGGCCACGTCGAGCGCCACGAGGACCGCAATGACCAGGTTCACGATGGGCACCAGGAACAGGATGAGCCACCAGGCCGGCCGACCGACGATCTTGAGCAGGATGTAGAGGTTGTAGATGGGGATGATGGCGGCCCAGCCGGGCTGCGAGGCTTTCGTGAAGACCTTCCAGAAGCCGGCGACAATCAGAACGATGATGACAAGCTGAACGATGAACAGCATGGGATTTCGGGGTTGAGGTTGGACCTGGGGCACGACGATGGCCGTGCCGGCCGCGTTATACGGCAACCGGGCTACCGCCTTCAATCTTATCCGGCGCCGGGCCGGGATGCCAGCGGGCGAGGCTCTAGCCGCGCCGGATCTCGGAGCCCTTGAACCGGACCTGGATGCGGTAGACCTTCTTGACGCGGCAGCTGATCTGGCCGGTCGCGAGGTCGACCTTCTCCGGCACCTCGATGCGATGGATGTCCACGACGGCGTGGAAGCCGCGCTCGGAGAATACGTCGATCAGCATCGCGAGGGCCGGGTGGTCGTCGAGCAGCGGGTCCTCGGTGTTGATCAGGGCCGCGCCCGAGATGGCATGGCGCTGCACGATCGGCATGATCTTTTTTGCGACGAAGCCGACGACGCGGGAGAACAGCTCGGGCTGGCCGAATTCGTAGCTGTCGAGCCGCTTCACCAGTTCCTGGCGCGCATGCACGATGATCTCGTTCGCCACCGGCAGGCAGCGCAGCCGGTCCACCGTGCGCGGGTCGAGCTCCAGCGTGCTCTGGTATTCGAGTTCGGCGAGGATGTTGCGCTCGACCTCCTCCAGCGGGCCCTCGGCGTTGATGAAATGGTAGTGGAAGATCTCCTTCAGCGACTGCAGCGCGTCCCAGGTCTGCTCCTTGAACACGCGGTAGCGGCGCTGGGCCAGCGCCTCGTCGTGGTCGGTCGGCCGGTCCTCCCAGAGGGTCCCGACCCCCGAACGCTTGACCTCCGCGTTGTGGATCAGGGTCTCGCGGCCCCGCTTCAGCTGGCGCGCGATCGACTCCCGCTCGTCCACAAACAGCACCATGATGTGGATCGTGGGCTGGCGGAAATGAATCCCGAGCGGGGTGTTGAAGAACTCCCGCCGCAGCGAGTGCATCTTGTCGACCAGCATCTTGAGGCACTCCACCTGCACGTTCGTGCGGGGGAAGCCGTCGAGGATCACGCCGTCGCGGTAGGCCGGTTTCATCAGCTCGCGCAGCAGGAGGCCGACCACCTCGCGGTCGCCCACCATGTTGCCGGCATCCTTGAGCCGCTTCGCCTCGGGCGAATCCAGCAGGGAGCTCATCACGATCGGCGGGCAGGTCAGGCCGCGGGTCTTCTTGATGAAGGCCGTGTTGGTGCCCTTGCCGGCGCCGGGCGCGCCGCCGAGCAGGATGATCTCCTTGGGAAAGCGCAGGTTCTCGCGCCCGAAGTCCGCCTCGAGGTCCTGCCAAACGGCCTCGAAGATCAGCAGGGCGTCCTTGATTTCCAGGTCGGATAATTTTCCGGAAACCGGCGCCGGGGTGGACGCGGCCGGGGAGTTTTTTGGGGGTGTCGTGGCAGACATGCTCGTGCGGGTTGGCGGGGCGAGGAATAGAAAGCGTTCCCGCCGAACTCCACAAAAGAAATCGTCACCGCCCTTGTCGCGGGGCAAGGCCCAGGGGCCAAGTGGCAGGCATCAGGAATCGGGCGGAATCCGGGCGGGTACCCGGTGCATATCTGATGGGTGTCCGCTGACTTTCGGGTGTCTTCCGCGGGAACCCGGCCTGCTCCGTCCGGTCTATCTTCGCGAAGTCACCTGCAGGCCTGGCTTGCGGGTGGCAGTTGAAGCTGGACCTGGCGGGGCTGCCCTAACCGGTGGCCCCGCCTTGGCTTTTGTGATTGGCCCATCGCCGCGCGCGAACCAAGACTCCCGCCCATGCGCGTCCTGATCGTCGATGATGAACCGGGCATCCGGAAGACCACGCGCATCGCGGTGGAAACAGCCGGCCATACCGCTGCCGAGGCCCCGAACGGCCTGCGCGCCCAGAAGCTCCTCGACGAGGAGGCCTTTGACGCGGTGTTCCTCGATGTGAAGCTCGGGACCGACGACGGCCTCGAGGTCCTCGCCAGGCTGCTTAAGATTCAGCCCAGCCTCGCCGTCGTCATGGTCACCGCCTACGCGAACATCGCGACCGCGGTCGAGGCCATGCGGCGCGGCGCCTATGACTTCGTGCCCAAGCCGTTCACGCCCGACCAGATCCGGGGCGTGCTGGCCAAGATCGACAAGAACCGGGTCCTCGAGACCCGCGTCCGGTCGCTGGAGAGCGAGCTCGCCCGTGAGTCGCCGCCGGTCGACCTCGAGTCCTCGGAACCGGCCACGCGCCGCGCCCTGGAGATCGCGTTCAAGGCGGCCGAAACCCCGGCCAGCATCCTCATTCTCGGCCCCAGTGGCACCGGCAAGAGCGTGCTGGCGCGGGAGCTCCACCGGCGTAGCCCGCAGCGCGACGCCCCGTTTGTCACCGTCAGCTGCCCGAGCCTGTCCCGCGAGCTGCTGGAGTCCGAGCTATTCGGCCACGTGAAGGGCGCCTTCACCGGCGCGGTGGCCGACTCGGCCGGCAAGGTGGCCGCGGCCGACGGCGGGACGCTGTTCCTCGACGAAATCGGCGAACTGCCCCTTGCGATCCAGCCGAAGCTGCTCCGGCTGCTCCAGGAGCGCGAATACGAACGGGTGGGCGAGGCACGCCCGCGCCGCGCCAATGTCCGGGTGATCGCCGCGACCAACCGCCCGCTCGCCGAGGAGGTGAAGACCGGCCGGTTCCGCGAGGATCTCTACTATCGCCTGAACGTGATCACCGTCGCGCTGCCCGGCCTGCACGAGCGTCCCGGCGATCTCGCGCGGATGGCGGAAAGCTACCGGAAGTTCTTCTCGGTCCGCCTCGGCAAGAAGATCACCGCCTTTGCGCCCGCGGTCACCACCGCGTTCGCCGCCTACCGCTGGCCGGGCAACCTGCGGGAGCTTCGCAATGTCATCGAGCGCGCGACGATTCTGGCGACAGGCGAGACGATCGAGCTCCACGACCTGCCGGAGGAGTTCGGGACGACGTCGGACCCGGCGGTCGCCGTCGGCGCCCGGGTGACGATCGACGCGCTCGAGGCCGAGCACATCCGCCGCATCCTGGCGGTGTGCCGCAACCTCGACGATGCCGCCAAGACGCTGGGCATCGACCCGGCCACCCTCTACCGCAAGCGGCAGAAGCTGGGCCTGCTGTGAACGGCGTCGCCATGGCCGGGGCACCAACCGGACTTTCCCCCTCCAAGGAACGCGCACCCCGCCCCTCCAGAAGTGACCTCCCAGGACCCGCCACGCTGACCCGTCTCCCGGTTTCCCACTTTCCCGAATTCCCAATTTCCCAAATTTCCAACCTTCCCCGTGCTTCGCACCCGCCTCACCCTTGGCCTGCTTCCGCTGCTGCTCCTGTTTCTCGTGGTTTGCGCCTACGCCGTCCGCCTGAGCCAGGAGCTGGGCGACTCGGTGGAGGCGATTTTTGCGCGAAACTTCCGCTCGATCCGCGTGGTGCAGGACCTGCGCGAATCCGCCGCGCAAATGAGCCTGGCGCTCGGTGACGCCCGCCGGGATGAGGCGCAGCTCGCGCCGGCCCGGCAGCGGTTCGCCGAGCAGGCCACGCGATTCCAGCGCAGTCTCAACGACGAGCTGGTGGCGCAGCCGGCGCCGGACCGCGCCGCGCTGCTCAACGCCCTCGATGCCCAGCTCAAGCGATTCATCGGGCGCGGCAACGACACCCTGCGGCTCGGATCGCTCGGCGGCCTCGACCTGATGAAGGAGACCGAGACCGCCTTCTTCGCGCTCAACCATACGCTCGACCAGCTGCTGGACCGCGACCACCGCGAGATCGCCGGCGCGGAGGAGCGCATGAAGGCGCGCATCGACCAGTCGCTGCGCCTCATGATCGGCGCCATGGTGGTCGCCGTCGTGATGTTCTTCTACCTCGCGTGGCGCATGACCAACGCGTTCCTGCGCCCGATCCAGGCGCTCACCGCCTCGGCGGTCGCGCTGGGGGGCGGCGACCTCGACCGCGAGGTGCCGGTGACCTCGCGGGACGAACTCGGCCAGCTGGCGAAGGCGTTCAACTCCATGGCGGTGCACCTGCGGGCGTACCGCGACGCCACGCTGGCGAAGGTCCTGCGCACGCAGCGGACGATGGAAGCAACGCTGACGTCGGCGCCGGACCCGGTTTTCGTGGTGTCCCGCGACGGCACCCACGAGGTGCGCAACCCCGCGGCCGAGCAGCTCGCGCAGACGACCGAGTTTGCCCGGGGATTTCCCCCGGGCGTCGCCGAGCCCCTGGCCCGGGTGCTGGCGACCGGCACGCACTACCTGCCAACCGACTATGCCAAGGTGGTCACGCTGCGCGTCGCGCGCGAGGACCGGCACTACCTCCCGCGCATCCTCGCGATCGGCGACAAGCTCACGGAATTCACCGGGGCGGCGGTCATCCTGCAGGACGTGACGAAGTTCCGCTTGCTCGACGACGCCAAGACCAACCTCGTCGGCACCGTGAGCCACGAGCTCAAGTCGCCGCTGACCAGCCTCCGGATGGCTGTGTACCTCCTGCTGGAACAGAAGATCGCCGGGCTCACGCCGACGCAGCAGGAGCTGCTCGAAACGGCGCGCGACGACGCCGACCGCCTGCTGCGTATTCTCGACAACCTGCTGGACCTGGCGCGACTCGAGGCGGGGGCGTCCACGCTGGACCGTCATCCGGTGCGGATCGCCGACCTGGTGGGCGAGATTGCGGCGGAAGCGCGGTCGTTTGTGGAGCCCGCCGGCGTGTCCCTCGCGCTGGAGCTCGATCCGGAGGTCGCGGACGCCAGCGTGACCGTGGACAGCGGGCGCTTGCGCCACGTGTTCATCAACCTGCTGACCAATGCCGTGAAGTTTTCGCCCGCCGGGGGCGTCGTCGCGCTGGGAGTCGCCGGCGCGCCGTTGGGCTTTGTGAAGTTCTGGGTGCGCGACCACGGCTCCGGCATTCCAGCGGAAGCCCGGCCGCACGTGTTCGACCGGTTCTACCGGGCCCCGGGCCAGACCCGGACCGGCGCCGGCCTCGGGCTCGCGATCGCCCGCGAAATCGTGGTGGCCCACGGCGGCAGCATCACCTGCACAAGCGAGCCGGGGCAGGGCGCGACCTTCCAGTTCCTGCTGCCGCGGTGAGCGGCCTCTGGCCCGAATCAGCCGAACAACCGTAGAGGTCCGCTCCACCATGTCCGCCCCGACCACGCCCTTCCTGCGTCGCGCCACGCCATCCGACGCCGCGGTCGCGCTGTCGTGGTCGCCCAACCTCGACAGCCTGAAGCGCTGGGCGGGTCCGAGCGCGCGCTGGCCCGACCATGCGACGATGTTCTGGTCCGACCTCACCCAAGGTGACTTCGTCACCTTCGCGCTCGAGTCGTCGGCCGACGGAGTCGTGGGCTTCGGCCAGCTCAAGCTCCGCGAGCCCGATTTCGCGCACCTCGCGCGAATCGTGGTGGATCCGCGCCGGCGGGGCCAGGGCTATGGCCGGATGCTCTGCTCGTCGCTGATGCGCGAGGCGCCGGGACTCTTCCGGATCGCTGGCTACTCGCTCTTTGTCTACCGGGACAACCCGGTCGCCATCGCACTCTACGCGTCGCTCGGGTTTTCCATGCAGGGCGCGCATCCCAGGTATCCCGAGATCGAATTGATGACGGCTCCCCTGCACGCGGGAGGGAGCTGAGAGGCTGGCGGCGCCAATCGCGGACGAATATTGCGCCGCGATGGACTTTGCGGCGGGGCTGCACCACCTTTCCCGCATGAGCGTGAGAATTGTCCGACTGGGGAGTCCGCGCAGTGCCGGCGAGGGGCTGCGGATCGGCACGGTGCGGCGGCCGCCGCGGGGCGTGCCGAAGACCGAGTTTGCCGCGCGGGACTGGTACGATGTCTGGTTTCCCAACCTCGCACCCAGCGATGAGGCCGTGAAACTGGCCCTGGCGGCCAAGTCGCCGGCTGACTGGAAGCGGTTTGTCCGGAAATACCGGGCGGAGATGGCCGCGCCGGCGCCGAAGCACGACCTCGCCTTGTTGGCGGCGATGTCACGGGCCGCGGATTTCTCGGTGGGATGCTACTGCGAGGATTCCGCGCGCTGTCACCGCTCGATCCTGCGCGAGCTGCTGATTGAGGCCGGGGCGAACCTGGCTTGAGGCTCGGATTTCCGACCGCGCTTGCGTGGCAGGTTAACCTGGTCAGCGTGGCTGCACCCCTATGCAGAAGATCACCCCCTGCCTTTGGTTCAATAGCGACGCCGAGAAGGCCGCCAGGTTCTACGTCTCCCTCGTGCCCGGCTCGCGCATCGACCGCGTCTTCCGGACGCCGACCGACACGCCGCATTCCAAGGCTGGCGATGTCCTGACTGTGGAATTCACGCTCGGAAAAATGGAGTTCCTCGCGCTCAACGGCGGGCCGGAGTTCAAGTTCAATCCGGCCGTGTCCTTCCAGATCCATTGCAAGGACCAGGCCGAGGTCGATCGGATCTGGCGGAAGCTCAAGCGGAACGGCGGGCAGGAAATGGCGTGTTCCTGGATCCGGGACCGTTGGGGTCTGGCGTGGCAGATCGTGCCGGTTCGCCTCGAGCAACTGCTCAAGGACCGCAACCGGGCCAGGGCGAAGCGCGTGATGGAAGCGATGATGACGATGGTCAAGATCGACGTCGCGTCGCTCGAGCTGGCCGCCGCCCGCGGGGACTAGCGACGCGCGGCGAGCGCCGTCCGCCGGAGACCAACCTCGATCTCTGCGCCCCGCCGGCGGTGTCACTCAAAGGGTGACACGACGCCGGGCTGGGCGGCCGGGGACCCTGGGCGTCGTTGGCTCACCTTTTCCGGTGAATCACCTGGGGCGCGGCTTCCATCTGGCCGCGGGTGACGCCGAGTTGGTTGAGGAGCCGGAGTTCGCGCCAGAGTTCGCCGCCGGTGACTTCGCCGCGGAGCAGGCGCTGGTACTGGGTGAGGGTGCGGGTCACCTCGGTCGGGTCCTCGTTGACGAACTCCACGCGGAAGTGGCGCGCCCCGAGTTCCATGAACCGCGCGACGTATTCCGCCCCCGTCTGCGCCCGGTTGTTGAACACCGTGTTGCGGCAGCCCGCGTCGGCCCGCAGCGGCAGCTCGGCCCCCACGCGGTCGCGGAGCGCCACCCGGTGCTTTTCACAGGGCCGGCCGCAGTCGCGGTAGTCCTTGCCGGTCGAAAGGAACGCGCAGAACACGCAGTGCTCCATGTGAAACATCGGCATGTGTTGGTGGATCGTCAGGTCGAACCACTCCGGCGGCGCGGCCTGCAGCAGTGCGTCCAGCTGCTGGATGTTCAGATCGTAGCTCGCGGTCACGCGTTCCAGCCCATGCTCGCGCAGGAAATAGTCCGCCGTGAGCTGGTTGGCGACGTTCAGCGAAAAGTCGCCGCGCTTCCGGTCACCCGCGAAGCAGGAAAGATGGTCGTAGGTGCGGACCAGGTAACCGTCCGCCTCGCACGAGCGCACCTGATTCAGGATCCATTCCTCACCGGGCTTGAAGATGCGGGGCGCGGCCACCCAGATGGACGACCCGGCCGTCGGCCCCGAACCCTGCAACGCACGGAAGCGCGTGACCGTGTCCCGGTAGTGCTTCGGGTTCTCGAACTCGCAGTAAACCGTGTGGGCTCCCGCCGACCACGCCGCCTCGAGCTGCTCCGGCAGGCGGATCACGGCGATCAGCTCGGGCGGAGCCGCGGGCTCGGTCCGGACTCCGGACTCCGGATTCCGGAATTTGGGCAGCTGGAACTCCGTTGATTGCCACCGTTTGGGCGTCGCGCGCAGCCGGTCCAGCGCGGCGACGACGTCGCGACGGAGGCGATTCAGCTCGCTCACCGGCAGGATCACCTCGCCCTCAAGCTGGGAATGCAGCGAAGCCAGCGTGAACGGGGTGCCGCCCAGGCGGCCGAGCTGCTCGCGGAGCCGGTCGGGATTCAGGGGCTGCTTTTCCGCGGGGGCGAGCGGGATGGCCGACGCGACCTGAGCCACGTGACCCTGTCCGTCGTTCGCAATCACGGTGAGGGGAGTGCCGTCCCGGCCGTGGACTTCGAGGGTGATCGGCCGCTGGAAACGGATCTTGTCTCCCTCGAAGGTCGTGCGGACCTCGCGGTCGAGGGCCGGGTCGTTGGTTTTCCAGACGAGCTGTCCTGGCCGCACCCGGCGCCAGTCGATGTCGCCGTGGCCGAAACGCAGGGTCATCTCCCCGTCGCGGCCGGCGGTCGCCTGGTAGATGCGGCCGCCTTCCTCGCGTTCCTCCGGATTCCCGGCGTCAAACACCACGCCGTCGCCCGGCTTGAGCGGTCCCACCGGCCGCAGCGTGACGCTTTCGCGGGCTACCTGCAGCACCTCACCCAGAAACACGCCGCGCTTCGTGCCAAACCGGGCGTGCGCCAGCTCTTGATTGTTGTTTCCACGGAACCATCCCGGGTAGAGGCCGCGGGAGAAACTCATCTCGAGCTCGTAGCGGGCGGTGCGACGGTCGAACGGCTCCGGCCCAACGCCCAAGTTCAGCTTGCCGCCGCCATGACCGCGCGACTCGGCTGTCGGTCCGGCGCCTTTGACCTGGGACGCTTGCCCTTCGACTTCCCCGCAGACCGCGTCCAGGGCCTGCCGGTAGACCCGGGTGATCGAGGCCACGTATTCGGGCGACTTGAGCCGGCCCTCGATCTTGAGCGAGGCGACGCCGGCCTGAACGAGGTCGGACAACACCTCGAGGCCCGAGAGATCCTGCGGGCTCAACAGGTAGCGCCGGTCGCCGAGCGGCACCTGCTGGCCGTCGGCGATGAGGTCATACGGGAGGCGGCAGGCCTGGGCGCATTCCCCGCGGTTGGCGGAGCGGCCACCCAGCGACTCGCTGGTGAGGCACTGTCCCGAGTACGCGACGCACAGCGCACCGTGCACAAAAACCTCGAGTGGCAATGGAACCGATGCCGTCGCCTGGGCCGCGTTGATCCTGGCGATGTCCGCCAGGGAATTCTCGCGCGCCAGCACCACGAGCTGGGCGCCGAGCTTGCGGGCAAACTCCACGCCGGCGGCGCTCGTGATCGTCATCTGCGTGGAGCAGTGGATCGGGAAGTCGGGCGAAATCCCACGAATCAGGCGGCACGCTCCCACGTCCTGGACAATGGCCGCGTCGGCTCCCGCGGCGACGATGGTGCGGATGTAGTCCTCGGCGTCGGCGAGCTCGGGCGTGAAGATCAGCGTGTTGAACGTCACGTAGCCCCGCACGCCGCGGCGGTGCAGAAATTCCATCAGCGCCGGCAGGTCGGCCTGCGTGAAATTCCTGGCCCGCATGCGCGCGTTGAAGCGCTCGAGTCCGAAATAGATCGCGTCGGCGCCATTCTCGACGGCCGCCCGGGCGCACTCCCAGTCACCGGCCGGGGCCAGCAATTCCGGCCGACGCCGCGCGCGCGGCGCGGCCACGGGGGAACGGGAAACGGTGGCGGTGGAGTTCATCGGGCGCAGGCCGCATTGTCGCGAACACGTCGCCGAGGTCGAGGTTGGAGCGACTGGCGCGGCCGCCGGCTCAGGCCGCGGCCTCGACCGGCACCGCGGTGGGCGGGTGGCCGGGCTGCGATACGTGGGGCGCGGCGGCGCGCAGTTCCGCGGCGCAGAGCACCGTGAGCACGAAGAATCCGGCGGAGATCCAGCCCAGCAGGGGCAGTCCCACCAGCTGGCCGGCGGCGGAGGTCGTGACGAACAGGCCCGCGAAGACGTTGGCCACGCCGTTGGCCGCCTGCTGCAGCGCGGCAATCACGCTCATGAAACCGCCGCGGTAGCGGGCCTCCACGGCATTGGTCACCATCGTCATGGTCGGCGTGAACCGTCCCGACATGAACACCATGAACAGGGCCATCATGACTGACGCGAAGACCACCGACGACACCCCCATGCGCACCAGGACCAGCACGACCGCGACCGCGCCGATCGAGAGATAGATCAGGAGCTGGTACCGGTCCATCCGGTCGCTGAGCCAGCCCACCAGCGGCAGCGTGAACATCGTGGCGAGGCCGCCCGCGGCGTAGCAGAACGGCAGCTGCACGGTCTCGTTGAGCCCGACGTTCGCGACGAAGGAAGGGGCGATGAAGGGAATGAGCACGCCGCCGGCCATCACGACGATCGTGCCAAGCGCGAACGCCCGGCGGTGGATGGGATGCGCGAGGATCTCGCGCATTTGGCGCGCGGGATCGTGATCCTCGATGGCGGTGCGGAGGTGGGGCAGGACGGCCGAGCCGAGCACGAAATTCGCGGCGGCGCATCCGGCCAGCAGGAAGAACGGCGCGTGCCAGCCATAGTGGCCGGCGAGCACCAGGCCGAGCGGCACGCCCAGCACCGACGCCACCGGGAAGGCGGCCGATACCCAGCTCATCGCGCGGCCGCGCCGGTGCGGCGGGATGAAGTCGCCGACCATTGCGGTCACTATCGAGCCCGCCAATCCCCCAAAGGCTCCGGCCGCGAGCCGCGCCAGCATCAGGGCGTGGTGCGTGGGGGCGAGGCCGCACGCAAACGTCGAGAGCCCGAAGCCGGCGTAAAGCGTCAGCAGCGCGTTCTTCCGGTCGAAGCGGTCCATCACAAATCCCCCGATGAATCCGCTGACCGCCGCCGCGAGCCCGTAGCAGGCCACGAGCTGGGTGAACTGCGCCGGCGTGATCTGGAAAGCCCGCATGAGCTGGGCGCCCAGCGGCATCATGATCATGAAGTCCAGGATGTGCGTGAACTGCACCGCCGCCAGCGTGAGCAACGTGGCACGCTCCTGGGCTGGGGGCAGCTCATGATACTGGCGGGATGAGGACATGAAGGCGCACACGCTTGGGGTTTTTATCCGGAGCGCAACCTCCAGTCGACGGATGGGACGGGCCCCCCGGCTTCCCGTGGGACCGCGCGCGATCGTCAGTCGGCCTGGCCACCGTGGGATATTCGGGTCACTTCTTTTCCTCGTTCAACGCTTGGCTCTGGATGCGGGCGTGGTCGCGCAACAGCGTCAGGAACTGCTCGGCCCCGCGGCTTTGGTAACGCTGCAAGTGACGGATTACCGCCAATTCACGGGTCGGGAAGCTGTCGGTCAGGCGAAGGTAGGTCAGCGCCCGGCGGTCCTCGGGTTCCTGCACCACCTGGGGGAGGATGGAGATGCCCGCGCCGATGCCGACGAGGATCTTCAGCGTCGAGACCTGGGCGCAGCGGTAGCCGATTTTCGGGGTGAAGTTGTGGTCGCCGCAGAAGGCGCGGATCTGGGCGGCGAGCGTGCTCGAGTCGCCCATCGTGACCCACGTCTCGTTCGCGAGCTCGTTCGTGGTGATCTCGCGCTGCTTCGAGAGCGGATGCACGTTTCCCACCACCAGCAGGAGCGGTTCGACCATGAGCGGCTCGACCGACAGGCGCAGGTCCTTGATCGGGAGGGTCACGACCGCGAAATCCAAGTCGCCCTCCATGACCGCCCGGCTGAGGTCACTGCGAAAATCCTCTCGCAGGTGCACCTCGAGGTTGGGGTGGGTTTCCCGGCATTTGGCGATGAGCGGCGCCACCAGGTATGGGGCAACGGTCGGGATGGCTCCGATGCTGATCCGCCGGTCCAGGTTGGGCTGGTCCTTGATCTCCTTGGTCGCGTTTTCGACCTCCATGAGAATCTTCCGGGCCCGCTGGACAAACGTCGCCCCTGCCTCCGTCAAGACGGCTTTCCGGCCCAAGCGGTGGAAAAGCTTGTGCCCCAGCTCTCGTTCTAGATTTAGAATCTGCTGACTGAGAGACGGTTGAGTGATATGACAACGCTCCGCCGCCCG
>JAFEGX010000032.1 GCA_018239675.1 Verrucomicrobiota bacterium | reverse complement strand
AGTTCCGATGGCACACCACCCGGATCTGTTCGACGGTGGGCGCGGGCTGCCAGGCCGGAAAGTCGGCCGGGTTGAGGACAATGTAGTCGTTGCCGAGGGCGTGATACTTGAAGAAGCGCATGTGAATGCCCGAGCGAACCAAAGATTGACGCGGAACGCCACGGCATTTGCGTGGATCCAAGGGAAGGGGTAACCACTAATCTTCGCTGATCCCAGCTAATGGTTCAGGAGCGGATTAGTGCGGATCAGCGAAGATTAGTAATTACTCACCTCTCAACTTTCCCCTAGGCGACTGATCACGGCGCTAGCCTGCGGCGCGGATGTCGGCGGGGGTGTAGCCAAACAGCTGGCGTTCCTTGATGGTGGTCGCGACGGACTTGGGCACCATCTCCTCCCAGCTCGGGTCGTTCTCACGGATGCGCCGCAGCACATCGCGGGAGAAGATCCCCATGATGTTCGGGTCGAAGCCGATGATGCAGTCGATATAGTGGTTTTCGAGGAGGTGATTGTAGAGATTCCGGAGATGATCGACGACCTGGACGTTTTTCGCCGTGATGAGCACGTTGAGGGTCGAGCCAAACGGCGCGGTGGTGGTGGCCGGAACCTCGCCGCCCGGCTGGCCGGTGGCGAGATAGTGCTTATAGGCCTCGCGCCGCATCGGGTAGATGTAGAGGCGGACCGAGTTGCGGAACAGTCGGCCAAAGGACTCAAGGATGCCGCCGGCGAGGTTCTCGTAGTACTTCTCGTTGAAGATCTCGAGGAGGTTGTTGATGCCCATCGCGACGCCGATCATCTCCTTCGTGTAGCGGCGGAAGTACGAGGTGAGGCGGAAGTATTCCGAGTAATTCGAGATGAGGACGGTAAAGCCGAGGGCGCCGAGGAGATCGACGCGGGAGAGGAAGTCGGCCGGGTCAAGCTCGCCGGTCGAGAGCAGGCTGTTCATCGTGATCTCCATCAAGACCATCACGGACTTCCCCTGGACGAGCGGCTCCTGGATGAACTGCGCGGTCGCGCAATTGAGGATGTCGACGTTGACGTGGGTGACGGGACGGAAGGAGCCGCGCTCGACGAGGATGGCCTTGTGGTGGAGCGCCTCGGACGGCTGGAGCACGTCGCCCTTCGGGCCGAACATGACGGCGTTGGTGAGGCCGCACTGGACGAGGTGCAGCGACATGAGCCGGTTGTCGACGTTGGCGAACGCCGGGCCGCTGAACCGGAGCATGTCGACCTCGATGCGGTCGGTGGTGAGGTCGTCGATGAGCGACTCGATGAACTGCCGCGGGTTGTCGCGGTAGTAGAATGCGCCGTAGACGAGGTTGGTGCCGACGATGCCGAGGGCCTCCTGCTGGAGGACGTTCTCCTTGTCCCACATGCGGACATGGAGGACAATCTCGCTGGTGGGGCCGTGCGGCTCGGTCTGAAACCGGATGCCCATCCAGCCATGCGCCTCGTTGGTGCCCTTGTAATTGCGGGCGGCGACGGTGTCGGCGAAGACGAAGAACGTGGAGCGGTCGCCGCGGGTGGCGCCGAGGCGTTCGTCGAGCAGCTGATACTCGTGGTCGAGCATGGTGGTCAGCCGCTCGCACGACACGTACCGCGGCGCCTTGCCGTAAATCGCGTCGCTGAACGTCATGTCGTAGGCCGAAATGGTCTTGGCCACCGTGCCGGAGGCGGCGCCGGCCTGGAAGAAGACGCGGGCGACCTCCTGGCCGGCGCCGATCTCGGCGAAGGTGCCGTACTTGGCCTCATCGAGGTTGATCGTGAGGGCCTTGCGGTGGGTGGTGAGGAGGTCTTTTTGCTCGGCCATTGGGCACACGATGGGGGGAGGACGGCGGCATCGCAACCCGTTCCGGCGATTCGGCGGCGGTTGGGACGCGAAATTAACCGGCGTGGCGCCGCCCGGCCGGGACGGTGCCGGGAACTAATGATCGGCCGCCGTCCGGCCGGCTTATCGACCGTTCGTCTGGTTTCTACTGGTGGAAAACCCGAAAGGAGATAGCCTGAACCCATCTCCATGAAGAACTTCCTCACTTCCATGCTCGGAGCGCTTGCGGCTCTCGTGATTTTCACGTTCGGAGCCGCCCTGTTGTTCATCGGCTTCGTCGGCGTCATCGCCGCCGTGGGCAACAAAGAGAAGACCGAGGCCGTGGAGAAGGGGTCCTATCTGGTCTTCGACTTGGAGGCGAACATCACGGACGCGCCGCCGATCGTCGACTTCAGCATGCTCACCGGCGGCCGGGTCGAGACCCTGCAGCTGCGCACCGCGACCCGGGCGCTGCGCGCCGCGGCCAAGGATGACCGCATCGCCGGCGTGCTGCTCAAGGGCGCGCTTTCGCCGGCGGGCTATGGCAGCGGATTCGCCGCGCTGCGCGATGTCCGCGAGGCGCTCCTGGCGTTCAAGGCCTCGGGCAAGCCCGTGAAGGCCTACCTGACCTTCGCGCAGACCAAGGACTACTACCTCGCGTCCGTCGCGGACGAAATCATCCTCGATCCGTACGGCGAAATCCTGATGCCGGGACTGGCGAGCGAGCCGATGTTCCTGGCCGGCACCTTTGAAAAGTACGGCATCGGCATCCAGGTGACCCGCGTGGGCAAGTACAAGTCGGCGGTCGAGCCCTACACCCGCAAGGACATGAGCCCGGAGAGCCGCGAGCAGGTCCAGAAGCTCCTCGACGACATCTGGGGCACCATCCGCGGCGACATCGCGGCGAGCCGTCACCTCGCCCCGGAGAATGTGCAGGCCGTCGTGGACGCCGAAGGCCTGATCCGTCCCTCCGCCGCCAAGGCGGCGGGGCTCATCGACCGCGTGGCGTATCGGGACGAGGTCATCGACGAGCTGAAGGCCAAGACCGGCCGCCGGGGCTCGCGTGAATCCTTCAAGCAGATCGCCCTCCAGAGCTATGCCCGCGGCGTGACGGGATCCCACTCGAACCGCGGGTTCTCCCTCGGCCATCACAACACGATTGCCGTGATTTATGCCGAGGGCGCGATCGTGGACGGCGAGGGCGAGATGAACAATGTGGGCGGCGACAAGTTCTCGCGCGAGCTGCGCCGGCTGCGTCAGGACAACAACGTCAAGGCGATCGTGCTGCGCGTGAACAGCCCCGGCGGCAGCGTCTCGGCGTCGGAGACGATCCAGCGCGAGGTCCGCCTCACGCAGAAGGTCAAGCCGGTGGTGGTCTCGATGGGCACCTATGCGGCCTCGGGCGGCTACTGGATCTCGACGTATTCCGACCGCATCTTTGCCGAGCCGTCGACGGTGACGGGCTCGATCGGGGTGTTTGGCATCCAGTTTGACGTGAAGAAGCTCGCGAACGATTTCGGGGTGACCTTTGACAGTGTCACGACCGGCAAGTTTGCGGGCGCCCTGACCATTGCGCGCCCGAAGACCGACGAGGAGCTGGCCGTGCTCCAGCGCATGGTGGACTGGGTTTACGAGCAGTTCACCACGAAGGTGGCCGAGGGCCGTAAGCTCAAGCTGGACTTCGTGCGCGAGATTGCCGAAGGCCGGGTCTGGTCCGGCAGCGAGGCCAAGAAACTCGGGCTGGTGGACGAAATCGGCGACCTTGATGCCGCCATCAAGTACGCGGCCGAGCGCGCCAAGGTGGGCAACGATTACCGGCTCGAGGAGTACCCGCGGAAAAAGGAGCTGGCCGAGGCGCTGGCCGAGGCCATCGAGAAAATGAACCCCGGTGCCGGCGCCAGCGCCAAAACCCTGGTGGGCCGCATTTCCGCGCGCCTCGGCGAGGAGCTCAATGCGCTTGGAACGTTCAACGACCCGCAGGGACTGTATGCGCGCTTGCCGCTCGAGCTGCAGCTGCACTGAGTAGCGGCATGACCTATCAGCTCTCGCGCGATTGTCCCGCCACCGCGATCCCGGCCGGTGACGCCGTCACCTTGGCAGCCGGGACGGACGTCTATGTGACCCAGGCGCTCGGCGGCCATGTGACCGTCCGGACCGACCGGGGATTGTTCCGAATCGCGTCGGACCAGGCCTCGGCGCTGGCCGGATTTTCCCCGGCGGCGGAAGCAGGACCGGCGGAGGGAAGCTTCAGTGAAGCGGCCGTGTGGGCCGCGCTGCGGACGTGCTTCGACCCGGAAATCCCGGTGAACATCGTGGACCTGGGGCTGGTCTATGACCTCGCGATCGAAAAGACGCCGGCCGGCGGTCACACCATTGAGGTGAAGATGACACTCACGGCGCCGGGCTGCGGCATGGGTCCGGTCATCGCGGAGGACGCGCGGCAGAAGATCGCGGCACTGCCCACGGTCGAGTCCGCGAAGGTGCACGTCGTGTGGGACCCGATCTGGGGCCCGCAGATGATTTCCGCCGAAGGCCGCAAGGTGCTCGGCCTGGAGTGATGGCTGAAGTGACGAGGGCCGAGGGACGAGTGACGAGCACATCAGCCGGAGCGGTCGGCCGGTTCGGTCTCGTCACTGGTCACTCGTTCCTCGTCACTCGAGATAGGGAATCGTGAGTGGTCCTTCGGGGAGAATGGCGATGGGGGCGTCGCGGCCGAGGCGCTGGAGCTCCTCGTCGATGGCGGCGCGGACGTTGCGAATGGGCGTGAGGTAGGCGCGCCGCACGGCTTCGTCGGGCAGTTCGCTGTAGAGCGCCACTCGGGCCTTCAGGAGCACCATGGCGAGGTGCTGGCACTGCCACTGGTCGAGCATCGAGAAGCCCGGGGTCATGATCCGGTTCATCAGGTCCTGCGGGGAATGCGATGCCTCGATCATCTGTCGGAAATTTCCGTGGGCCGGGAAGCCGTCGTTGCACCGGGCGGCGGTCACGATGAGACCTCCGCGGCTCACGATCCGGGTGGCGGCGGCCATGCCCTTGACCGTCTGGTAGAGATTCTGGTCGAGCGGATATCCGCTGTTGGTGGTCACCACGACCGGGAACTCCTGCCGGCACGCGGTCATGGCCGTGGCCTTCGCGAAGGCGCAGCCCGCCCGGTGCGCGGCGAGCGTTTCGCCGCAGAAATAGCGCGTGATCTGGCGCCGGGTGTTGAGCGTGACGTTGATGCAGAAATCGACCGGCAGCAGCGAGCCGCCGGCGCGCACGTGCCGCTGCGTGGGGTTGTCCTCGAGCTCGCCCCAGGTGCTGCGCGGATCGCCGATGACGTCGGCGGCATGGTAGTGCATGATCGCGTCGAGCGACGCGATGCCGGGGAAGACCGCCTTGTAGCCGCCGGAGAAGCCGGCCATGAAGTGGGGCTCGATGAAGCCGAGGATGATCCGGCGGTCGGCCGTGACATAGTCCCGGGCCAGCTGGACCTCGTAGCCGAGCGCGGACCGGCCGGCGGGAAGGAGCGTGGAGGGGTCGGCGGCGACGTGGTTCACGACCCGGTAGTTTCGCGCGACGGCCGGGCTGAGCATGGCATCGAGCTCGGCCGGCGTGTTCGCCCGGTGGGTGCCGGTGCCGATGAGGATCGTGAACTGCCCGCGCGGGACATGGCCGAGCTCGGCGAAAAGCCAGGGCAGCAGGCGATCGCTCGGCAGCGGGCGCGTGCCGTCGGGAATGACCACGGCAACCCGCTCGCGGGCGTGGATGAGTTCCCGCAGCGGCCGACCGGCGACGGGCTGCCGCACGGCGGCGGTGAACGCGGCGGCCTCGTCCGGCAGACCTTCGAGGAACCGCGGCGTGAGGACGGTGGCATTGAGCCCGCTGAGGTCGAGCTCGAGCCCGGTCTGGCCGTAGTCGAGGTGGGTCTTCACGCGGTGATGGTCTCGAGCGAGCAACCGTCTGACGGGGCCGAGGGAGTCTCGCAGTTCGGGCGGGCCACGACGCCGGGGAAGGGCGCGGGCGCAAACTCCCGGTCCGGTTCGGCCAGCAGGTGCCGGTCGCAGACCGCGAAGAGCGCCGCCTCGGTCTCGGTGCGACGCATGTCGTGGAGGAACGCGCCGGCCGGATCCACGCTCTGGCCGACGAAATTCAGGTACTTCTTCATCTTGTTCACGTGCAGCCGCTCGGCGAGGCCCGGCGCGGTGGTTTCGCGGTAGAGGCGCCCGACGTACTCCCGGACCCCGGCGAGTGTCACGCGGCTGACCGGTTGGCCGGCGAACTGCTCGCGGCACTGCCGGAAGATCCAGGGATTGCGGATCGCGTGGCGCCCGATCATGACGCCGGCGGCGCGGGTGGTCGCGAGCACGTCGGCCGCGCGGGCGGCTGAGACGATGTTGCCGTTGGCCAGGACTGGACAGCGTACGTGACGCACCGCGGCGGCGATCGCGTCGTAATGCACCTCGCTGCGGTACATCTCCTTCACGGTCCGGCCGTGGACCGACAGCAGGTCAACCCGGTGCTCGTTGACGAGCTCGAGCACCCGGAGGAAGTGGCGCTGGTCCTCGAAGCCGATCCGCATCTTGACCGTGAGCAGGCCGGGCACAAGGTCGCGGAGCAGGCGAAGGATGTCATCGATCCGCTCGGGTTCGCGCAGCAGCCCGCCGCCGACGTTCTTCTTGTAGACCTTTGGGGCGGGGCAGCCGAGGTTGAGGTCGATGCCGGCGACCGGGTGCCGGAGCAGCTCGCGCACGGTGCGGGCGAGGTGCCCGAGGTCCTCGCCGATCAGCTGGGCGAAGACCGGGCGGCCCGTGGAGTTCTCGTCGATCGAGCGGAGAATGTGCTTCTCGGGCGTCGACTGCGGGTGGACGCGAAAGAACTCGGTGAAAAAAAAGTCCGGCGCGCCATAGTGCGCGATGACGCGCATGAAGGCGAGGTCGGTGACATCCTGCATCGGGGCCAGCGCGGTGAGCGGCAGGCCGGGGACGACGCCGGGCGGCAGGGGCTGCGCGGGCGCCGGCGCGGGATCAGGTTTCATCCTCGCCGGGTTCCTCGGCCTGCTGGCGGCGGACGCGCTCCAGGATCTCGGTCATGTCCTCCGCGGCGTCGAACACGGCGCGCGAGACGAACAACGGGCGCTTCTGCTGCAGGGCGAGGACAATCGAGTCGCTCGGCCGGGCGTCGATCTCGACGATCTTCTTCCCGAGCTCGTTCTCCATCCGGAGGATGATGCGGGCGTAGTAGGTGCCCTCATGGGCGTCGTTGACGACGACGTGGTCGAGCCGGGTGTCGAGGCCGAGCATGATGTTGCCGATCAGGTCGTGGGTGAGCGGACGGTCCTTCTTCACCCCGTCCAGCGTCATCTGGATCGCGTTGCCGACCGAGTGATCGACATAGATCACGAACGTCTTGGTCTCTTCGCCCAGGAAAATGGCGCAGCCATTGGCCGTGGGCATCACGCCTTTGACGGAGACCGTGACGACGTCGTGGTTCATGACCCCTTCAATGAACCGCCGCACGCGAAAGCGCAAGCGGCGGAGTGCCCAGAAGTCACTCGAAGCCCAGGAGGCTGATGCCCCAGGTCTTGGCCTGGGCGATGACGGCGGGACGGTCGAGCATGATGACCTTGCCGGCCTCGAGCGCCGCGGCGGTCACACCGGCCTCGCGCAGGGACTCGAGGGTGCGGCGGCCAAAGCACGGGACGTCGAAGCGGTAGTCCTGCTGGGCCTTGACGGTCTTCACGAAGAGGGCGTCCTCGGTCTTGAAGCTCCCCGCCCGCCGGATCATTTCGTCGGTGCCCTCGAAGGCCTCGACGGCCAGAACGGTGCCCTTGCGGACCACGCAGCCCTGGCCGACGTCAAGCCGGGCGCACTCGCGGGCGATGTGGATCCCGTGGGCCAGATATTCGTCGTCGATCGGGAAGGAGCGCCCGGTCATGACCCCGGCGGTGGCCAGCTGGTCGTCGAGGAAGGCGCGGGCGTCGAGCAGCGTGACGCCGATGGCCTCGATCTCCCGGGCGATCGCGCCGAAGATTGTCTCGGCGTTGCGCCGTTTCAGGGAGAAGAGGATCTGCGTCGCCTTGAGATCGGGGTGCAGGCCCTTGAACAAACGGCGCGGCGTGATCTGTCCGGCCATGATCGCGTAGCCGGCGCCAAACTCCTTCAGGCCCTTGAGCATCTTCCCGAGCTGGCCGACCAGCAGCGTGCGCCGTTCGGCCTCGGGAAAGGTGGCGATCAGTTCCGGCGGCGTCTCCTCGTCGAACGCGATCAGCCGGAGCGACACGCCGGCACGGCGGACGGCGGCGGCGACCAGCTGCGGGTAGAGACCCTGGCCGGCGATGAGCGCGACCGGGCGAGTGGGGTCAAAATCGGCGGGGAGAAAGGCGGACAACGCAGGCACGGGCGGGACTGTAGAAGCGGAAAGCGGAGAGTTGAAGGTTGAAAGTGGCCCGGACGGGTCGGTGGGAGCGGGCTTCGACTCCGGAATGGGTCGTTGGTTCGCGGGGAATTGGGAGTCCGGTTTGGGATGGCCTCTTGGAGTTTGGCCGTGTGGGGCCGCGGAGAGCACGGAAGCTGCTCCGAAGTCACAGAGAATGCACCTTTGGGGTGTGGGTCTGGACTACATGCCTAGTTGCTGGCGTGGTGTACTCCGGTTCGCCTCGGTGCTCTCCGTGGCGTCAATGGCTCCGGCCAAGCCTTTGCCGCAAGGAGGCATAAAAAGCGCCGATCGATCCGGTTTGGGATTTCGCGACAGCGCGCGGGGACGCGTAGCTGAATGTCGGTGGTGCGACGTCAACGTGTGCGCGGCTGTGCAACGTCGACGTGGCAGTGCGGCAATGGGTCTCAGCCCTGGCTGCCGTAGTACTTCTTGTAACTCCGGTAGTACCGGTAGTTCGTATAGTACTCGACGCGGCGCGGGGACAGGCCGTTGAGAACGACGCCCAGGACCTCGTTCTTCCCGTTCCGGAGCGCCTTCATGTAGAGCCGAATGTGCTTCCGGTAGGCGCGGTTGAAACGGCAGACGTAAATAACCTCGTCGGTGCGCTCGGCGATCAGGAGGCTGTCCGTGACGGCGCCCAGCGGGGGCGAGTCGACGACGACCAGGTCAAACTGCTTCTTGAACCGCTCGAGCAGCTGGCCGAAGACCGGGTTCTCGAGCAGCTCCGTCGGACTCTTGGAGCGTCCGCCCGAGCACAGCAGGCACAGATTGTCGCTGATCCGGATGATCCCGAGGCTCGGGTTGGACATCGGGTCCTGTTCCAAATCGGCGCCGGCCTCAAACCACGTGATGATGCCCGTGTTGTTCGCCTGCTTGAAGTGCCGGTGCAGCATCGGGCGGCGAAGGTCGCAGTCGATCAGCAGGGTCTTTTTGCCGTGGCGGGCGAAGGAGCCGGCCAGATTGCACGAAATGAGGGTCTTGCCCTCGCCGGGAATGGTGCTGGTAACGAGGATCGACTTGGGGAAATCGAGCTTCGAGTGGATCTTGACCGAGCTGTAGACGCTGAGGAAGGCCTCGACGCCAGGGACCTGCTGGCCGGAGAGCATCAGGTTGTACTTCTCGTCGTCCTTCACGGAGGAGAGGTCGGGGATGATTCCCAGCAGATTGGCGCCGATGAACGACTCGACGTCCCAGGCGCTCTTGATCCGGTCGTCGATGAAACTCAGGCCGACCGCGATGCCGAAGAACACCAGCAGGCCGAGACCGAAGGACGTGCGGATGATCCGCGGCACATCGGGCTCGTACGGGGCGCCGGGCACGACCGCGGGGTCGAGCGGGTGCAGCGGGATCTTCTCCAGGTTGCGGGACGTCGTGGTCTCGTTCAGCCGGTTGAGGATCTGGACATAGTTGGCCTTGGCGACGTTGGCCTGGTTCTCGAGGGCCTTGTAGGCGATGCTAAGATCGCCGAGGCGAAGCGAATCCTTCTCGGCGGAGGCGTACTCGGCCTGCAGGTTGGCCTCGGTGTGCTTGGCCTCGCTGAGGCGCGTGGCGAGGTCGGCGACCGCCAGGTCGATGGCCTTTTCGAGCTGGTCCTGGACGACTGCGATCTGGTTCGAGAGGTCGACCATCTTTGGATGGCGCTCCAGGTAACGCTCGGCGAGGACCGACTGGTTCTGCAGTAGCGTCGCGAGCTGGCTCTTCAGCGATGGAACGGTGGAGTGGCCGGCGATGTAGGAAATCTCGGTGAGATCCCGCTTCTCCTTCCGGTAGCTTTCCACCTGCGCGTACTGCGTCTCGAGGTTGATCCGGTTGAGGCGGGCCGAAGTGAGGGCGGCGTTGATGGTGGTGAGCCGGGTGCCGACGATATTGGTGCTGTTGTCGAGGGAGACGAGATTGTGCTCCTTCTTGTACGCCATGAGCTTCTCCTCGGCGGCGGCGGCGTCCTTCCCGAGGCGCTCGGCCTGGGCCTGGAGGAACTCCACGCCGGTCTCGCTCTTGCCGCCGTAATAGTCCGCGAGGTAGTTGAAAAACTGGCTGACGTACTGGTTGGCGACGAGGGCGGCGGCGGCGGGGTCCGGGTGGTAGACGGTGATGCTGATCAGGAGGCTGTTACGCGCGGCATCGATCGAGACCCCGCCGAGACAGGCGCCGGGAGGCGGGGCCGGCTGACCGGGCGCGAGGTTCTTCAGGTAGGGCCGCTGGAGGATCCGGACCTCATCGGGCGTGAACGAATCGATCACGCGCTGGCGCAGGCGCTGGCTGTTCAGCTTCTCGAGATTGGAGCGGAGCTCGACGTCGCTGCGGACCGCCGGGTCGACGACCCCCTGGGTGGTGACCAGCGTCTCGGGCTTCTCGAACTGCATCGTCGCCGTCGCCATGTACATCTTTGGCTGGCTGGCTTTCCAGTAGCCGAAACCCAGGGCGACCACGACGGCGATCGGCAGGGCGATCCAGAGCCGCTCGCGCAGGATGATGTAGTAGTCGCGAAGCGTGCGCCGTTCGATCGGCGTCTCCTCCTTGTCGTGCGCGGCGGGGAAGGGCTTGTGGGTGAGGTCCGGCATCGGCAGGGATCAGATGATTCGCTCGGGCACGTACACGATGTCGCCCGGCTGGAGCAGGAGCGAGTCGTCGTCGGCCTTCGCCTTGTTCTTGCCCTTGATGAGGCTCTCCACGTCCACGATGAAGACCTTCACGTCCTTGCCGTCCGGCCCGATGCGCGTGACGCGGACCTCGGTGCCCTTGGCGGTGTCGGTGAAGCCGCCGCACTTGGTCACGGCCTCAAGGACCGTCATCGTCGACTCGGCCGGCAGGACAACGCGCTGGGGGTTCTTGACCTGGCCCTGGACGGAGATCTCGCGGATGGCGTACACCTCGACGTTGATGGTGACCTGGGGATTTCGCAGGTAACGGCCGTCGCGGTAGGCATTCGCGATCGCCTGCTCGGCCTCGCGCAAGGTGAGCCCGAACACCTTTACCTCGCCGATCAGCGGGAGGTTGATCATGCCCCGGGCGTCGACGCGGGACACGCGGGACAGGTCGTCTTCGCCGAAGACCGCGACCCGCAGGCTGTCAGTGATGGCGATGCGGTAGAGCAAGGCCTTGCGAGAGTCGGGCTGGAGCGGGGCATCCTGGGCTGCCGCCGGCACGGTCCAGGACGCGGCCAGGCCGATTGCGCCTAGCAGGCAAAGGATCGTGCGGTGGAGTGGGCGCATGAAATTCACCAGCGGGAGGTCAGCGAAAGCGTGTAATAGTTCCTGGCGTAGTCCGCGAATGCCAGCGTCGACCAGTTCTGGAAATAGGAGTAGGCAAGCTCGGCCTTGAGGTGTTCAAGGATGGTGTAGTCGACGCCGCCGCCAAACGTAAAGAACTGATCGCGGCGATTTGCGGCACTTGCGCCGAGGAACCGCGTGGATCCGCCACCAACATTGCCGTAGGCGGAAACCCGGGAATTGAAAGTGATTCGCGGTTCGAGGTTGGCAGAGAGCGTGTCGATCGAAAGGTCGGTGGACGTTACGGAGAGGTCGCGGGACAGCTGGGCGGAGACCGAAAAGCGCTTTGAAGCCGAATAGGTCAGTTCGCCGAGGGCAGTGAGGCCGTGGTAGCCGCCTTCCGCGGTGCGGCCCCGCGGGTCGCGGATCTGGTAACCGAGGCGGACAGAGCCGGTGAGCCGACCCACCACGCGGCCCGATACGCCCACGGTGAACGAATTGTCGCTGTAGGAAGCGTCCCGCGAGCTGTCCATGGCCCGGTACCGGTAGCCGACGATCAGGCTGCGGTCGCGCTCGAGGGAGTAGAGCAGGTCGGCCCCGAGGGTGGTGGTCTGGAGATTGCTCAGGTTGTAGTGCGCGTCGAAAACCTGGTCCGAGTAGCCGAGCGTGCCCGCGATGGAGTAGCGCTCGATTACCGGGTACTTCATCGTCAGGGTGCCCGTGTAGTTCCACGACTCGGCGCGGAGATTGGCAGCGGAATCGGCGCGATTCTCGCGGACGGCGCTGAGATTGAGTCCGCCCGTCGTGCGCCCGCCAGTCTTGACGAACTCGAGCGTGAAGCGCGGGTCCGTGGAGTTCTGATCGGTGTTATCGACGAACTGGGAGAGATTGAGGCCGACGGAGGCATTCACGCCGATCCACCCCGCCCGCCGCGTGTATTCGGCGAGCACGCCCGCCGTATAAACCGTGTCACCGCCGCCACGGGAGTTGGCGAAGAGATTCGAGTCATAGGCGATGCTGGCCGTGCCCGTGACGTAGATGTGCTCGCGGCCATCGTTGAAGGTCACCAGCGCCCAAGCTGGCGGACATGCCAGGCACGCGGTCAGGAGCAGGGCGAGGCAGGTGCGGAGGATCGGCACAGGCGGCATGTTTAGCGGTTGCCGTCAGGCGATCAAGGCAGCCGCGACGGACTGACCGTGATGGGTACGGGCAGGGTCTGGTTCACCACCGGCACCGCCGTGACCTCGGCGTTGTCCTGGCCCGAGGTTTCAAAATAGACGGTCTTGCGCGCGGCGCACGCGGCAAAGGTGCGCTCCTCAACGGCCGAACGGTCGCGGTCGCCGATCGGCGACACGCTGATCTGGTTGGGCTCGTTGGGTCCCCCGGCCCGGATGACGGCCTGCTCCCCGGCGTGCAGCATGCGCCCGACGGTGTCGAGCGGGCCACCGCGGATCAGTCCGGCGCCGTCAAGGATTGAAATCCGGGTGAACTCGGAGGTTGCCTCGATGACCAGGCGGGCGTTCTGCGTACTGAGCGAGCCCAGCGTGGTGCTGTACTTGAGGCTGCTTCCGGCCACGAGCTTTCCGGTGCAGATGGCGAGGGACCCGCGCACCACCAGCGCCTCGGTCTGCGACGGCGAAGGCTCAACCTCGAGATCGGTGCGATTCGGGGAGAACGGCTCCTGCACGAACTTCTGCACCTCGATGCGGCTGTCCGAATCCAGGAACAGCCCCGTGCCGTTGGAAAGCACCAGCGCGCTGCTGCCCTTCGGCTTGGTCTCGATGATGCTGCCCTCGGCGCGGTAGGAGCCCTTGACGGTCACCGTCTCGAGTTTCGAGCCGTGATTGATGACTGCCTCGCCGGTGACACCGGCGACGTAGATCTTACCCACGGGATTCTTTGCTTCCGCCCGGGCCCCAGTCGGCAGGCAGGCGATCACGGCGGCGGCAAGAAATCCCAACAACGCTGGACCAGTTCGGGAGACTGAGATGGTATTCATTGGCGTGGCTGGGAGTTAGGCTTCAGGTGATAAGTTAGAGAACTAGGGTGGTAACCCTAGGTATCAAGGCGAATGTAGGCTCAGCCGACCACGATGTTAAGGATTCGCCCGGGTACGTAAACCACTCGTTTCAATGCTTTACCGGCAACGAAGGGTGCAACTTTCGGATTCTCGTACGCAATCTTCACCGCGTCCGCTTCTGACAGCCCCACGGGTACCTGCTGGTCGCCACGATGCTTGCCGTTCACTTGGAATACGAGCTTCACCATGTCGGCGACGAGCTTGGCCGCATCGAATTGAGGCCACGGCGCTGCGAGGATCGAACCCGTCTGGCCAAGGCGCTCCCACAGTTCCTCAGTGATATGAGGAGCGAAGGGCGCGAGCACTTGAATAAAGGCGAGCACGGTGGTGCGGCTCACAGTTGGAGACTTTTGCAGCGCGTTCGCGAAAATCATCATCTGCGAAATGGCGGTGTTCAAGCGCAGGCCTTCGATGTCCTCGCCCACCTTCTTGATCGTCTCGTGGAGCAGCCTGATGAGTTCGGCGCTGTCGGCCGCCGGGTCGGCCGTGATTTTGGGATTCACCGCGCCCTCGCGATCGAGGCACTCGCGCCAGACCTTTTGCAGGAAACGGTGCACCCCCTCGATGCCATTGGGATTCCAAGGCTTCATGGCCTCGAGCGGCCCGAGGAACATCAGGTAAAGGCGCAGCGTGTCCGTGCCGTGGCTGGCGATGATGGCGTCCGGGTTGACGACGTTGCCGCGGCTCTTGGACATCTTCTCGCCGTCCTCGCCGAGGATGATGCCCTGATGGAAGAGCTTGCTGAACGGTTCGGCCTGCGGCACCTGCCCGAGGTCGAACAGGACCTTGTGCCAGAAGCGCGCGTAGAGCAGGTGGAGCACGGCGTGCTCGGCGCCACCCACATAGAGATCGGGCACGCCCCAGTAGCGCAGCGCCTCGGGTGAGGCGAACGCAGCCTGATTCGACGGGTCGGTGAACCGGAGATAGTACCAGCACGAGCCGGCCCACTGCGGCATGGTGTTGGTTTCACGGCGACCGCGCACCCAAGCCTCGCCGGCGGGGCGCGGCTGGCTGGCGGGAACGGCGGCGCCGGTCTCGGCGTTGAACCAGATCTCCAGCCAGGTCGTCTCGTTGGCCAGCGGGCTCTCGCCGTTGCCGCTCGGGAGATACGACTGCACGTCGGGCAGTTCGAGAGGCAGGGCTGCGGCGGGCAGCGGCAGCGCGAAGTGGGTGACGCCGTCGCTGGTGAAGGTCACGGGCTCGCCTGGCACATCGTCCCGCCGGCGTCCGGCGACGCGCCGGTAGTCCGTCTCGCTGACCCAGACCACGGGGAACGGCTCGCCCCAGTAGCGTTGACGCGAGAACAGCCAGTCGCGCAGCTTGTAGTTCACCGTGGGCTGGCCCACGCCCTTGGTGGCGAGATCCGACGTGATGCGTTTTTTCGCCTCGGGCCAGGGCAGGCCGTTGTAGGTGCCGGAATTGATCACGCGGCCATCGCCGACATACGGCAGCTTGGTCTCGCCGGCGGCGGCCTCGATCACTTGCACGATCGGCAGCTCGTACTGTTGCGCGAATTCGTAGTCACGCTCGTCGTGGGCGGGCACGGCCATGATGGCGCCGGTGCCGTAGCCCATGAGCACGTAATCGGCGACCCAGATCGGGACGCGGGCGCCGTTGACGGGATTCAGGGCGTAGGAGCCGCTGAAAACGCCGGACTTTTCCTTGGCGAGATCGGTGCGCTCGAGGTCACTCTTGCCGGCGGCCTTCTTCCGGTAGGCCTCGACGGCGGCCTTCTGCGCAGGGACCGTGAGCGCGTCGACGAGCGGGTGCTCGGGCGCGATGACCATGTAGGTGCAGCCGAACAGGGTGTCGGGCCGCGTGGTGAAGATCCTGAGCTGGCCGAGCGAGCGGTTCTCGAGGTCGAACAGCACCTCGGCGCCCTCGCTACGGCCGATCCAGGCCTCCTGCATGCGCTTGGTCGAGTCGGGCCAGTCGACGTCCTTCAGGTCGGCGAGCAGCCGCTCGGCATAGGCGGTGATGCGCAGCACCCACTGGCGCAGATTGCGGCGCTCAACCGGAAAACCTCCCACCTCGCTCTTGCCGTCAATGACCTCCTCGTTCGCGAGGACCGTGCGCAATTCCGGGCACCACCAGACCGGGCGCTCGTCGACGTAGGCCAGGCCGCGCTTGAACAGCTGGAGGAAAATCCACTGGGTCCAGCGGAAATACTTCGGATCGGTGGTGTCGATCTCGCGGTCCCAGTCGTACGAGAAACCGAGCGCCTTGATCTGCCGCTTAAAATTGACGATGTTGTTCTGGGTGTTCGACGCGGGGTGCGTGCCGGTCTTCACGGCATGCTGCTCCGCCGGCAGGCCGAACGCATCCCAGCCCATGGGGTGGAGGACGTTGAACCCTTTCGCCCGCTTGTAGCGCGCCACGATGTCGGTGGCGGTGTAGCCCTCGGGATGGCCGATGTGCAGGCCCGCGCCGGACGGATAGGGAAACATGTCCAGCACGTAGTACTTGGGCTTGGACGTGCCGCGCTCGGCCCGGAACGAGTGATTATTATCCCAGAAAGATTGCCAGTGGGGCTCTATCTCTAGGAAATTGTAGTCTTTGCACTTGGTAGCCATTGCGTGAAATTTAGCACAGTGAAGTATTCATCTCCCCGGTCAATCATGCTCAGGGTATCACTCCTGGGCCTCGCCCTGGCGGTTTCGGCCGCGGGGTCCATGAGCAGGGGGTTCAACCAGTTGCTCGGCGCGGTGGTGCGCATCGATGTCCGGGAGGTGGCCTTCGAGGACGGCGCCAAGCGCTTCAACGCCAGCATCGGGTCGGGAGTCATCCTCTCCGCCGACGGCCTGATCCTGACCAACGCCCATGTCGCCAGCCCGCGGGCGGTCGAGCTGTCGGTGACCCTTTCCAGCCTCGAACGGGTGAGCGCCCGACTGGTCGGCTGGGACCACTGGACCGATCTCGCGCTCCTTCAGCTTGACCTGGCGGAGGTCAAGCGGCGCGGCCTCAAGTTCTCCCATGCCGAATTCGGCGACAGCTCGAAGCTTTATGTCGGGCAGACCGTGTATGCCGTCGGCACGCCGTTCGGCCTGACCCGCACGGCGACCCGGGGCATCATCTCGAACAATGACCGCTACTTTGAGGACAGCCGCGGCGTGAACGGCTATGAGACCGGCGCGTTCAATACCTGGCTGCAGACCGACGCGGCCATCAATCCCGGCAATTCCGGTGGTCCGCTGGTCACGGAGGATGGCAAAGTCATCGGCATCTCCTCCCGCGGCTATCTCGGGGCCAACAATCTCGGGTTCGCCATCCCCGCCAGCACGGCGAAGCGGGTGGTGGAGGGGCTGGCGCGCGACGGCGCGATCACCCGCAGCTACATCGGGCTGGTTCCGCGGGAAATGCAGGACCTCGAGACCTTCTATTCCGTCGCGCTGAACACCGGCATGCTGGTGGCCAGCGTGGACCCGGGATCGCCGGCGGCCCGTGCCGGGCTTCGCCCCGGCGACATCCTCCTCGCGATCAATGGCGAGAAAGTCGACGGCCGTTTTCCCGAGCAGCTGCCGCCGATCCAGAACCGAATCGCGAGCACGCCGGTCGGCGAGAAACTGCGCCTGACCGTGAAGCGCGGCGCGCAGACGAGGGACTATGTGGTCGTCACCGAGAAGCTCGAGAGCCGGGTCGGCGAGGAGTGGGTCCTCGAGAAATGGGGCCTGAGCGTGCGGAAGGTCTCGCGGACCTTTGCCCGGGAGAACCAGCTCGACGACGCCACCGGCGTGTTCGTGATCGGCGTGCAGCCGGGGTTCCCGGCGGATGTCGCCGGTTTGTCCCGCGGCGACGTGATCACCAAGATCAATCAGGTCCCGATCATCACCCTCGACCAGGTCAAGGCCTTCCATGCCGACTACGAAAAGAAACCCGCCCCCGTGCTGGTCGAGGCGCAGCGGAACCACCAGGTGTCCCTCTACGTGCTCAAACCATGAGATTCCGGATTTTTCTCCTGCTCCTGCCGCTCGTTTCCGGCCTGGCCCGGGCCGCCGACCTGCCCGCGCTCTGGGCTCAGCGGCTCAAGACCGTGGTGGCGGTCGAGTTCTACACCGAAACCGAGACCGAACGGCGGCCGACCGTGGCGTACGGCACGGTGATTGACCGCCACGGCACGATCATCCTGCCGCCCGTGACCGTGAATCCCCGCGTCACGCCCTCGCAGCTGAAGGAATTCAAGGTGTACCGCGCCGGCGGCGCGAACGGCGTGCCGGCCGCCTATCTGGGCCAGGATGCGCTGACCGGCTGGCACTATGTCCGGGTGGAGGCGCCGCTGAGCGCCGAGCTCGAACCCATCACGGATTTCGCCCCGGCCAAGCCGCAGGAGCCGGCGATGGCGGAAGACGTGTGGGGGATCGGACTGCGGAACAAGGACGAGGATTTTCAGCCGTACTTCCTGATGAGCCGGGTGGCCCTGATCCAGGGCCTGCCGCAGCGGACCGCCATCGCGCTCCAGGAGGTGGCCGGTCCCGGTCTGCCGGTGTTCAACCGGGCCGGCGAGTTTGTCGGCTTGGCGGTAAGCTCGTTTGGGCAGAGTTTCGTGCAGTTCTCGCGCCTCGACCGCTCGGGCACGCCGGTGGTGCTGGTGAATGTCGAGGAGAGCAGCGCGTTTCAGGTCGCCGCCGAGGTGCTGCCTTATCTCGGGCGGGTCCCGACTAATGTGTTTGGCCGCCCGCTGGCGTGGCTCGGGGCCAACGGCCTCCAGCCGATCGACCCGGAAGTCGCGAAGTTTCTCCACCTGGAAAACCAGTCCGCCGTGGTGGTCAGCGAGGTGCTGGAGGGCAGCCCGGCCGAGCAGGCCGGCATGAAGGCCCGTGACATCCTCCTGGCGATCGACGGCCAGCCGCTGCCGCGCCTCAAGCCCGACCGCGTGGTCGTCGCCTATGTCGAGCGCGAGATCGAGCGCCGCGTCCCGGGCGCCACCATGACCCTGACGGTGCTGCGCGGCGACGCCCGCCAGGAGATCAGGTGCGTGCTGGGTGACGAACCCAAGCTCACCAATGAGGCGGAGCGGAGATATTTCGACCGGATCGGCCTGACGGCGCGCGAGTTTGTCTACGCCGACGCCGTGGCGCTCCGGGTCCGGACGTCGGCGATGGGCGGCGTGATCGCGCACTTCGTGAAACCCAACGGCCCGGCGGGAGTCGCGGGCCTGCACACCGACGACTGGATCAAGGAGATCGACGGCGTGGAGGTGAAGACCTTCGCGGCGGCGGCCGGGAAGCTGGCCGAGATCGAGGCGGACCCGGCGCGCACGGAGTTCGTCCTGCTCGTGAGCCGCGGCGGGGAGACCGCGGTGCTGCGGGTCAAGCTGCGCTGAACCATGTTCACCGGCATCGTCGAGGAAACCGGCACCGTGCTGGCCTTCACACAGGGCCCGGCCTCGTGGCGCCTGCAGATCCGGGCGGAGGTCACGCGCGGGAGCGTTGCCGTGGGCGACAGCATCGCCGTAAACGGCTGCTGCCTGACCGTCGCCGCGTTCGATGGCCAGGGATTCACGTTTGACGTCCTCGAGGAGACGCGTCGCCTGACGAATTTCGCCGCGCTCGCGCCCGGTGCGGCGGTCAACCTCGAGCGGAGCTTGCGCTTTGACGGCAAGGTGGGCGGCCACTTCGTGACCGGGCACATTGACGGCCTGGGCGTGGTTGAGGTAATTGAGCCGCGCGGCCACGACTATTACGTCCGGGTGCGGGCACCGGCCGGCTCGGGTCGTTATCTGATCCACAAGGGCAGCATCGCCCTGGACGGAATTTCGCTGACGGTGGCCGAAGTGGCCGGCGATGAATTCGCGGTCTGGCTGATCCCGCACACGCTCGCGCTCACGAACCTTCGGCAGAAACGAGTGGGGGACGGCGTGAACCTGGAGTTCGACCTGCTCGGCAAGTACGTCGAGAAACTCCTGAATCTCCGCTCGAACTGACTCCATGCGCACCTCCCTGCAGGCGATTGCGGCTGAACTGAAACGTCTCAAGGCCTCCGGCGTGAAGGCGCTCCCCGTCTCGGAGGCGAGCATGCAGCGGCTGCGCAAGGCGGTCCAGGCCCGGGCGGGGCAGGCGCAACCCGCACCATTGCTGTCCGCGCCGGCCCGCCCGGAAAAGGATGAGACTTCGACGACCTACCAGTTCAAGGCGTCCGAGCGCGTGTATCAGGCCAAGCCGGTCGACACCGGCGCCCCGCCGATCCCGGAGCCCACAACCTTCCAGGTCCCGCCCGGCGAAAAATCCGCGCGGTGGAACGCCCTGCGCGAGATCGTCCTGAACGATCCGGTCTGCAAGGCGCATGTCCGGCCGAGCAAGAAGGTCGTGTTCGGGGTGGGCAGCGTCGACGCGAAGATCATGTTTGTCGGCGAGGCGCCGGGCGCGGACGAGGAAGTGCAGGGTGAACCCTTCGTCGGTCCGGCTGGGCAGCTGCTCACCCGGATGATCGGCGCCATGGGCCTGAAACGGTCCGATGTCTATATCGGCAACATCATGAATTGGCGGCCCGAAATGCCGGTCGACGAACGCGGCGTGCAGTACGGCAATCGTCCTCCGACGGAGAAGGAGATGGCCTACTGTCTGCCGTACCTGAAGGGACAGATCGAGGTCGTGAACCCGGACTTGCTCGTGGCGCTGGGCTCGACCGCGGCGCAAGGACTGCTGGGCTTCGGCACCTTCAAGGCGCTGGGCGAGGTCCGGGGCCGCTGGAAGGAGTTCGCCGGGAAGCCGCTGATGATCACCTATCACCCGAGCTATATCCTGCGGAATCAGTCGAATCGGTCGAAGCGGATGATCTGGGAGGACCTGCTGCAGGTGATGGAACGAGCCGGCCTGCCGATCTCAGAGAAACAACGCGGATTTTTCTTGGACCGAGGCTGAGAAGTCAGACGGCGACGATTTCTCTGGCGATTGCTTGGCTGCAATTAGGCCGAGGGCGATTTTTCGATTGCCGCCGGGAAATTCGCGCCGCGGATCCAGCCGGAATCATCGGGCGAGCATCGAGTGCCGAGGAGTCGATTAGCCGAAACTCGGTGAAACGCCATAGTCGTTGGCCTCCTGAGGAGGTCGCCGAACTTTGGCTATTCGATCATCGTCTGCTCGATCTTCGACTGCATGACTTCGACCCAGCGGGCTGCGTGGTCAACCCAGTCCGGAGTCGAGCAAACCGCGATCAGGAAAACAACCGCCTGAGCTCGCGATCGGTCTGGGCAAAAAGCTCCTTCAGGAGGGCTAGCTCGGAAGCGAGGGCCGAGGGCGATTCGTTCCGGACGCGCAGCTCCAATTGCTCGGCGGCCCGATGGAGCGCGCTCGCTCCCAGATTGGCCGACGCGCCCCGAATGCTATGGGCCGCGCGGGCAAACGCCTTGGCGTCGCCTTGGGCCAGCGAACTTTCCAGCTCCGCGATCCGCAGGGGAGTATCCTCCAGATACATGCCGACGATTTCCTTGAGGAACGCATCATTATCGTCCGGATTGAGCGCGCGCAGGTTGGCGAGCGTCTGGGGATCGATCAGCGCAGGGGCGGACATGCAGCGAAGGCTTCGTGGCGAGTAAGCCCGCCAGGCTGGTATCATGCAAGGCACAATGGATTGATAGGGAGGGGGATGAGTTTCGCCTCTCTCATATCATGAAATGTGAATATGTTGATATTGCACTTGCCATCCGGAGCGTGGCCGGTTCAGTTCTGGACCTTTCCTATGGCCAACAAATTCGTTTTTTCATCTGAGTCGGTGGGTGAGGGGCATCCGGACAAGGTCGCGGACCTGATCTCGGACAGCGTGCTGGACGCCTGCCTGGCGCAGGACCGCACCAGCCGCGTGGCCTGCGAGACCATGGTGAAGTCCAACATGGTTACGCTCGCCGGCGAGATCACCACGCGCGCGAGGATCAACTACGAGTCGATTGTCCGCGATGCGATCCGCGAGATCGGCTACGTGAATGCGGACGACGTGTTCCATGCGGACTCGGTCTTCATCAACAACTATCTGACTCGGCAGTCGCCCGACATCGCCCAGGGCGTCGACGCCCGCAAGGCGAAGGGCAAGAAGACCGCCGAGCAGGGTGCCGGTGACCAGGGCCTGATGTTCGGCTATGCCTGCAACGAGACGCCCGAGCTGATGCCCACGCCCGTGATGTTTGCGCATCGCCTGGGACGCCGCCTGACGATCCTCCGCAAAACCAAGAAAGTCGACTGGCTCCGGCCGGACGCGAAATCGCAGGTCTCCATTCGCTACGAGAACGACAAGCCGGTTGAGGTCGTGAACGTCGTGATTTCAACCCAACACACGGCCGATGTCAGCCACCGCGAGATCGAGTCCTACCTGATCGACAACGTCATCCGGAAGGTGATCCCGGCGCGAATGCTTTCGAAGCGCACGCAATTCCTCATCAATCCGACCGGACGCTTTGTGATTGGCGGGCCGCAGGGCGACGCCGGCCTCACGGGCCGCAAGATCATTGTCGACACCTATGGCGGCTGGGGACGTCACGGCGGCGGCGCGTTCTCCGGCAAGGATCCGTCGAAGGTCGACCGGTCGGCGGCGTACATGTGCCGCTGGGTCGCCAAGAACATCGTGGCCTCCGGGATCGCCGATCTCGCCGAACTTCAGGTGGCGTACGCCATTGGATACCCCGAGCCAGTCAGCGTATATGTCGACACGATGGGGACGGGACGCGTGGCGGACGAGAAGATCGCCCGGGCCGTGACCAAGGTATTCGGCTTCAAGCCCGCCCAGATCGTTGAGCAGCTCAATCTCCTCCGGCCCATTTACCGCCTGACCACCAACTACGGCCATTTCGGCAAAGCCAACCTCCCGTGGGAGCAGACCAACAAGGTCGCCGCCCTCCGGGCCGCCCTCAAGTAACCTTCCGCTTCATCCGCCATGTCCACTGCCACCAAAGCTCCAAAAACCAAGACGCCTGACTATCAGGTGAAGGACATCTCCCTGGCCGACTGGGGCCGCAAGGAGATCCAGATTGCCGAGCACGAGATGCCCGGCCTCATGGCCGTGCGTCGGAAGTTCGGTCCGGACAAGCCGCTGAAGAGTGTCCGCATCACCGGATCGCTGCACATGACGATCCAGACCGCGGTGCTGATCGAAACCCTGAAGGAACTCGGCGCGGATGTGCGCTGGGCCTCCTGCAACATCTTCTCGACCCAGGACCATGCCGCCGCGGCCATCGCCAAGGCTGGGACGCCCGTGTTCGCCTGGAAGGGCGAGACCCTCGAGGAATACTGGGAGCTCACGCTCAAGGCCATTTCGTTCCCGGGCGGCAAGGGCCCGCAGCTCGTCGTCGACGACGGCGGCGACGTCACTCTGCTGATCCACAAGGGCTGCGAGCTCGAGGAGGGCAGCGACTGGGTGCACACCAAGTCCGCGTCCCGCGAGGAGCAGGTGATCAAGGACCTGCTCAAGCGCGTCCACAAGGAGGACCCGCTGCGCTGGACCACGCTCGCCAAGGAGTGGCGCGGTGTTTCCGAGGAGACCACCACCGGCGTGCACCGCCTCTACCAGATGCTCGAGAAGGGCAAGCTCCGCGTCCCCGCCATCAACGTCAACGACTCGGTCACCAAGTCCAAATTCGACAATCTCTACGGTTGCCGCGAGTCCCTCGCCGACGGCCTCAAACGCGCCACCGACGTCATGATTGCGGGCAAGGTCGCCTGTGTCTGCGGCTACGGAGACGTGGGCAAGGGCTCGGCGCACTCGCTCCGCGGCTTTGGCGCCCGGGTCATCGTCACTGAAATCGACCCGATCAACGCGCTGCAGGCCGCAATGGAGGGCTTCGAGGTCAACACGGTCGAGTCGACGCTGGGCGTCGCGGACATCTACGTCACGACCACCGGCAATCGCGACATCATCACCCTGGAACACATGCGGAAGATGAAGGACCAGGCGATCGTCTGTAACATCGGTCACTTCGACAACGAGATCCAGGTCGACCGTCTCAACGAGTCTGACGCGAAGCGCACGAACGTGAAGCCGCAGTACGATCTCTACACCTTCCCGAACGGCCGCAGCATCTACCTGCTGGCCGAGGGCCGGCTCGTGAACCTTGGCTGCGCGACGGGCCACCCGTCGTTCGTCATGTCGAACAGCTTCACGAACCAGACGCTGGCGCAGCTCGACCTCTGGAAGAACCGCGATACCTACAAGGTGAACGTGTACCGCCTGCCGAAGCACCTCGACGAGGAGGTTGCCCGTCTGCACCTCGAGAAGATCGGCGCCAAGCTGACCAAGCTCAGCAAGGATCAGGCTTCCTACCTCGGCGTCCCGGTTGAGGGGCCCTACAAGCCCGATCATTACCGGTACTGATCCCTCCTTCGCTGAAGCTTCGGAGGGCGCGCCCTCTTATTGCGGGTAAGGCCACGAAGGGCGCCATGCTACGGTTCTGGCGTCGATTTCGATGACTGTGCCATCCGAAGCTCCGCCAGGAGCGTAGGATGGCGGAGGGGAGAGGATTCGAACCTCCGATACAGTTTAACCCGTATGGGGCTTTAGCAAAGCCCTGCCTTAGACCACTCGGCCACCCCTCCGTATCAGGACCGCTCAGGCAAACGCTCGCACCCGAAAGTGCAAGGCGGATTTCGCTATCCAATCCGCCCCGCGGTCTGGGTCGAACGACGCAAGTCGAATGGCAGGTGGCTGCGGCTGGGCCGCGGAATTGATCTCCGACTTTGGATCGGCGGCGGGTCGCCCGACCAGCCGTGCCTCAGCTCTCCTCGTCCACCGGGCGATCCAGCTCGTCGCGACACTCGGCAATCACGCGCAGCCAGATCTCGCGCAGGTCAAAGAGCGCCGGCAGCGCCTGGTCCCGGAATTCGCGCACCGTCCGATGCGTCTGGGCGGAATCCGCGTTGAGAAGCGAAAGGGACTGGTTGAGCGCGCTGAGGGCGCGCTTGAACAGGCTGACTGCCATCGCGTAGTCGCCGAAATCCAGCGCATGGATGGCCTGCACGGCCTGTTCCTCACCCCGATGGAGCGAAGCCAGAAATCCCAGCGCCAAGGCCGGCGGCACCTTGGCCGCATCTCCGGCCGTGAGTTCCCACGGGCGTTTAAGGCTCAGGTAAATGGCCTTGGTCGCGATGAAGATCGGGTTTTTGTGCAGGGTGTAGATCTCGGGCTCGGGCCGGTCCGCGGGCTCGCTGGCGAGTTCCTCGTCGCCCGGATCCTCGTCCTCCTCAGCCCACGTGCCCTGGTCCCAGCCCATCTGCTCCGCCACGACATCAATGCGATTTGGCGTGCCGCGGAAGGCCTCGTAAAACCCAAGGTAACGGTGAATGCTGTCGTCCTGCTCCCGGAGGTAGCGCTCCCAATCGAACTCGTTCCAAGCCAGTTCGCCGCGGTCTTCCCAGTCACCTTCCAGACCACCGTCAGTGTCAAAATCACTCATTGAATGTGCGGAAAAAGAGTCCGCGCCCTGCTGAAACGCAAATCTAAATCATGTGCCGTCCGCATCCGATTGTGGATTGAAGCAACGCGCTCGGTTGGACAGGTTTCCGGCGATGGTTGAAGTGCATCACGAGACGATTTTCTTCAGCGGCCGAGTGCAAGGCGTGGGATTTCGATACACGACATTGCAAGTGGCGAAGGAGTTCGAGGTGGCCGGTTATGTGCAAAACCTCACGGATGGCCGTGTCCAGGTGGAGGTGGAAGGCCGGCGATCCGAAATCGACGCATTTGTCGCGGCAGTTGAGGAACGCATGCACGGGCACATTCGGAAGACGGAACGGTCGGGAGGAAAACGGACGGGACAGTTTTCCGGCTTTGAGATCCGCTGACCCCGCCATGTCCGAGCCCATCTGGAAGACCTGGCTGCATGCCGCCCGCCCGCGCACGTTGCCGGCCGCCGTGGCACCGGTGCTGGTGGGGTCGGGGTTGGCATGGAAGGACGGACGTTTCGATGCGCGCGCGGCGGGGCTGTGCCTTGGATTCTCGTTGTTGATCCAGATCGGGACCAATTTCGCGAACGACTACTACGACTTTGTGAAGGGCGCCGACACCGCCGCGCGGGTGGGGCCCCGGCGGGCCGTGGCGGCGGGCTTGATTGCCCCCGGCACCATGCGTGTCGCGATGTGGCTGGCGTTTGCCGCCTCGTTTCTTTGCGGACTGGGATTGATCGCGTGGGGCGGCCCTTGGCTCGTCGCGATCGGGGTGGCCAGTATTCTTTGCGGCATCGCGTACACGGGCGGACCCTGGCCGCTGGGCTATCACGGCCTCGGCGATGTTTTCGTGTTTGGGTTCTTCGGTCTCGTTGCGGTGGGAGCGACGTACTTCGTCCAAGCCGGCCGGGTGTCCGGCGACGCCCTGCTGGCGGCGGTGCCAATCGGACTGCTGACGACAAACATCCTGGTCGTTAACAATTATCGGGATGTCGAAACCGACCGGGCCGCGGGCAAGCGTACTCTGGTGGTACGATTTGGCCGCGGCTTCGCACAGGGCCAGTTTGGGCTTTCGTTGATCGTCGCGCTGGTGGTCGTCCCGCTCTGGCTGGCTCTGCGGGATCATCAGCCATGGAGGCTGGTTCCGGTCGGGTTGCTGCCGGTTGCGTGGCGCCACTTCCGACGCCTTCAGACCGAGGCGGAGCCCGCCGCACAAATCCAACTCTTGGGCGACACCGGCAAGCTGCTCGCGCTTTATGCCGCGCTGCTGACCTTCGGACTGATCATGCGCTAGAGCATCTCAACAAAACTTGTAGCCGCAAAAAAGGGCAAAAAGCGCAGAGACTCGTCGCCGCAGCGCTGCGCCCTAGCAAGGCAATAAACCGAGGTATACGATCCCTCTGCCGCTGGAGTTGGGATCGGATTGATCTGCGCTCTTTGCGCCTTTTTGCGGCTGTACCATTATTGCATGCGCTCAATTGGTCCGTGGTTGGGTGCGGGACGCCTTCACCTCGCTTGGATGTCGGCGAGTGGGGCACTCGTCTTCATGGGTCCCGACCTGACGACCCAAACAAAAGGCCCGCCGGAGGGCGGGCCCGAGGGTCATAGCAGCGTGGAAACGCGCTGCGTCAGAGATGCGCGGCGATCTTCGTCTTGAGCGCGGCCTTCGGCATCATGCCGACGATCTGCTCGGCGACCTGACCGCCCTTGAACAGCAGCATCGTCGGGATGGCGCGAATGCCGTACTCGACGGCGACGCCGTCGTTCTCGTCGATATTGACCTTCGCGATCTTCAGTTTGCCGTCGAGTTCGGTGGCGAGCTCCTCGAGGATCGGGGCGATCGCCTTGCAGGGCCCACACCACGGGGCCCAGAAATCGACGAGGACCGGAGTCGCTGAGGACGTCACGGCCGCCTTGAAGGTATCGGTGGTCAGGTTGGAAATCTTTTCAGACATGGGAGTGATCTAGCGATGACGATGCAGATGATTTGAAATTGGCCAAGAAGCAAACGTGTCAGCGGAATATTATGGCGGGGTGGAGCGATGCACGATCTCGGCAAGTTCCTTCGGTTCAACTTCCTCGAGCTTCTTGCCGCGGTGCTTGAGCTCCTCGAAGGTCTTGATCACCGTCTCGGTCATTCGGCCGTGAGTCTCCTCCGAGCCGCCGACAATCGCAAACTTCTCGCCAGTAGTGATACGCTTATGTCCGTCGGCGTTGTCCAAGCCGAGGCCAAGCAGGCCGGCGGAGCGGACGGGACGTTTCTTTTTCTTTGGGCTCACGCGGTGACCGTGCTGGGGTTTGCCGCAGTTTCAAGTGGGTTTTCCGGCTCGCTGGCGTCGCAGAAGATATCGGCGAAGGCCTCATCCTGCCGGAGCCGAAGTCGCTTGAGGCGCGCCAGTTCGAGCATCGCAAGAAACGTGGCGACGAGTTTGCGGAGGGAGACCGGGCCCGGGAACAGATCGGTGAAACGGAACGACTTTTCGGTGCGGGAACGCTCGAGGAGATACTCCATCTGGTCCGATACCGTCACCTGTTCGTCGTGGATCTCACCGACCACCAGCTTTTCCGCGAGGCGGCGCAGGACGATGTTGAAGGCGTTCCAGAGCTCGATGCGGTCGACCCCCTTGAGCGGTCGCTCGAGCAGGTCGGCCGAAAGCGAGGAAACGTAGCGTTCCATCAGGTCCCGGCGATTCGTCACCAGCTCGTTGAGCTTCGCGGCGGCCTCCTTGAACTTCTTGTACTGGAGGAGCTGGTGGACCAGTTCCCACCGCGGGTCGAGTTCCTCGTCCTCGGCGTTCGGGTCGATGGCGTGCTGACCCTTGGGCAGGAGCATGCGGCTCTTGATCTCCATCAGGGTGGCGGCCATCACGAAAAACTCGCCCGCCACATCGAGATCAAGCTGCTGCATGGCGTGGAGTGCGTCGATGTACTGCCGCGTGACCGACTCGATCGGGATGTCGTAGATATCCAGCTCGTTTTTCCGGATGAGGAAAAGCAGGAGGTCGAGCGGGCCTTCGAAGACCTGGAGCTTGATGCGGTAGTCGGTGTCAGGAACCACGGCCTGATGGTTGGCGCGGCGGCGGGCGCGGCAAGGGAAATTCTACCCCGAAGATTTCACGCCCATAAGAATTCTGACCGCTGGTAATCCGCCCATCGTTCAGGCGGAACTTCCTCGTTGCTGCCTGCTCCGACAGATTCGGTCCAATCGGACAGATTTTTCGCGCGGCATGCGTGGGTGGCGGCGGGATGGGGCGGATCAAGCAATCGTGTAGCCGCAAAGAAGCTCAAAAGGCGCAGATAAATACAATGCCAGGCTCCAAGAGGAAAGTCCGGATGCTTCGGCGCACGGCTCGACTGGGGCACCTTGCTCCAGTTGCGAATTCTTGCGCCTTCTGCGACTCCTTGCGGCTATCCCTCTTTTCACGATGCCTTAGTCGTGCCGCCTGGCCCCGAAGATCAACGGCGGCGCAGGTGGGCGGCGTAGAAACCATCGGTGTTGTGACGCGAAGGCAGGATCGTCAGGCCGGCACCGGTCGTCGCAAAGCCGAAGGTCGCGGCTGGCGGCTCGAGGACGAAGCTCATGTTCCGGGAGAGAAAAGCCTCCACGACCGCTTCATTTTCCTCCCGGCTCAAGGAGCAGGTGGCGTAGACGAGGCGGCCGCCCGGCTTCACCGCGCCGGCAAACTGGTCGAGCAGGCGCCCCTGCAGGCGCGCGCGCTCGGCGACGAACGCGGGTGTCGTGACCCACTTGAGGTGGGGTGCGCGCCGCCAGGTGCCGGTGCCACTGCACGGGGCGTCCAACAGGACGCCATCGAAAGTTCCGCTGGGAGTCCGAGCGACCACGGCAATATTGCCCAATCCGGCGCGATCCGCGCGGTGCTTGAGCTCGGCGAGGGCGGCCGGACGGATGTCGTGGGCGTCGACGCGGCCGCCGGCGCCCACCAGCCGGGCTAACTGGACGGCCTTGCCGCCAGCCCCGGCACAGGCATCGAGCCAGCGCTCGCCGGGAACCACGCCGGCACTGAGCAGCACCATTTGCGAACCGAGATCCTGGACTTCGACCTGGCCGGCTTGGAACGACCGCGTCTTGGTGACATCGACCTCGCCCTCGAGCCTCCAGGCGGCGGGGCAAACATCCGACGATGTCCAGGTCCAGCCCAGGCTGGAGAGCTCGGCCGCGACCTCGTCCGGGTTGTCGGTCTGGAGTCGGAGCCAAAGGGGCGCCCGGGCCAGTTGGACCTCGAGCTCGACCGGCTCGAACACCGCGGGTGCGTGTTCGCGAAACCAGGCGGGGAGGAGGACGGCGGGATCCTTTGCCAGATTCGCGGCGCGGCCTGCGAGCGACGCAATTTCCGGCCAGTCGCCGCACAAGCCGGCGCGGTAGGCGTGGGTGTCACGCGTGTCGGCGGCCAGCCAGGCCGTGATGACCGCGGCGCGGCCGGCGTCGTGGTCGAGCTCGGGCTCGATCCAGGGAAGATAGCGGAGCGTCGTGTAGACCAGCTCGCGGTAGAGCCGGCGGTCGCGGCCGCCGAAACGCCGTTCGCCGGCCAGCAGGCGCTGGAGGCGCGCGGGCAGCGCGGGATCGCGGCGCCAGTGCGGCTGAAGCTGACGCAGCAGGCCGAGGAAGACCTGCCGCTGGCTGCCCACCACGCTCATGGGGCTAGAACGCGAGGGCGGTGACGCGCACGTTGAACCCGACCCGGCTTTCGCGCCGCGGGCCGTCGTAGAGCGTGAAGGTGTATTCCGCGAGCCACACGTTGGAGATTTTCTGCCGGATGCCGTAAGCCTGCTCGTTGAAGCGGTGCTTGCGGATGTCGTACTCGAGCCGCACGACCGCGTCGTACACCTCGTTCAGGCGGGCCGCCCCGTCGAGCTGGTAGTTGTCGATCTGGTGGCGCAGGAAGTTGCTGCCGACGCGGGCGGACCACGCCTGGCCGTCGTGGATTGTCAGGCCGGTGTTGAATTCGCTCAGTTTGAAGGTCTGCGGGGCGAAGGTCGTGTAGGCGTCGAGCTGCATCCACCGCGCCGGCATCAGGGCGAACTCCGTGTGAATCTCCGACAGTTCGCGGTCCGCCGGCTTGCGGTCGTAGCGGAAGTCGGCGGCCAGGTTCAGCACCAGGAGATCGCGCGAGCCGTATTCGTCGTCGCGGGTCTGCAGCGTGTTGTCCAGGCCGACCCGAAGCGTGTTCGTGCGCTGGAGGTCGTCGATGTTGCGAATGGCCCCCAGTCCGAGCGGCTGGAGATAGGTGCTGAAAGTCTGGGTGTCGACCGGCGGAATGTAGGCCGCGCCCTTGGCGGCCTGCGGGATGTAGCGGTAGCTGATCCGCGGCGTGATCAGGTGGCGGAGCCCGTCGATGTGCCAGGCCGGGTTCTTGTAGTCGTAGACCGCGCTGGCCCGGACCGCCGCGTCAAAGCCGACCTCGCCGAGCGCGCGGGTGTAGGTGCTCCGGCCGCCCGTGGCCTGATCGTAATAGGTCAGGCGGCCGCCGAGCACCGGCGTGAAGCTGAACCAGTTGTTCGGCGCGAACAGGCGGCTCAGGCCGTAATAGGCGTCGAAACGCCGGCTCGTGGGACCGGTGCCGGCTCCGGCGGGATCATTCCGGAGGACGGCGACGCTGGCGTTGAACCGTTCGGTGACGGCCGGACCGATCGTGATCGGGAGCAGGTCGAAGCGCAGCTCCGGCAGGCGTTCCTGCACCGACTGGAAGGAGTTCGGCTGGAAGCGCGCGAAGAGCGACACCAGGAAATTGTCGCCGGAGTAGACCGACTCGAGATAGGTGTCGGGCTGCTGGACCGGGAAGAAGGCGTCGGGCCGGAAATCGCGGATGATCTCGGAGTCCTTCCAGTAATTGAGCTGGCCGGTCAGGGTGAGGTCGGGCGTGATCAGCTGCCGGTGCTCCCACGTGATGAACCCGCGGTTCGCGGGAACCGGACGACCCAGCACGTCGGTCAGGCGCTCGCCATGGTCCTGGATGAAACCCGACTTGAAGAAGCCGTGCAGCGGGGACTCGGGATCGGTGCCCTCGTAGGTGCCGGACGGGCCCACCATGACGCCGCGATGCGTGTAGAGGCCGAGGTCGCCGCCGAGCTTCAGCCCGGGCTGGACGGGCAGGTGGAGGCCGGCGTCGAGGGTCACGCCGAGCGACGAGCGGTAGCCGCCGGTGAGCGAGACATACGAGATGAGCGGCTCCTTCAGGTTCTGCTGGAACCGGCCGAAGATCACGGGACGGACCGCGCCGACGCCGACGTTCGCGCTCTCCGCGCGAAGCCGCTGGCCGGGTGTGTAGATCAGGCGGTCGGCATGCAGGGTCGGGACGAACGGGCCTGGCTCCTGGATGGTGGCCTCCGCATGGTTCACGGTCAGGGAGTTCCGGTCACCGGTCGCGCTCGTGCCGGTCAGGTACACCGGGTACTCGCCCATCCGGAGGTTCTCGACCTCATAGGTGCCGTCGTCGAGGTGGTATGTGAGCGTGTCGGCCAGCAGCCGCCGGGCGCCGCGGGTGAGCGTGGCGTGGCCGCGGGCGATCACCACGTGGATGTCGGTGCGGTAGCGAATCTCGTCGGCTGTGACGACCAGGTCACCATAGGTGAGCTGGGCATGGCCGACCCCGACGGCCTCCTTGGTGCGGCCGTCGAAATAGGTGGGTTCCTCGCTCGTGAACACGGGCTGGGCGGGTGCGTCCGCCCCGAGGGCGGGAAGCGCGCCCAGGGCGGCGAAGAGGAGGAGGGGACGCAGGCGGCGAATCACGGCCGGAGCAAAGGGTTCGCCGCGCAGGCAAGCAAGCTTGCGCGCAATGTGCGGCTTACGGGTGTTTTTGGCTTTTGCCGCCGGAGGGGGAGCGTCATCGTTCGCGCGGCGCAATGACCCAATCCTCCGCACGTCGTTCCACTGCGATCCGGGAAATCGGCCGGCTGTCGCGGGACGTCCGTGAGCTCGGGCGGGCCTTGGGCCGGGTGATCTCCCGGGTCGAAGGTCAGGAAGCCTTCGAGACGGTCGAGCAGCTCCGCCGGCTGGCCAAGGCCCGCCGGGCCGGGGAGGCCACGGCGGAGCGGCAGCTGGGCGCCGCGGTGGCCCGCCTTGCGCCGGCGGCCGCGCTCAACCAGGCCATGGCGTTCACGCTCTATTTCGAGCTCGTGAACCTGGCCGAGGAGAATTTCCGCGTCGAGCTCCTCCGCCGGCGCCGGGCGGAGGACTTTGCCGAGCCGCCCGGCCCGCCGCGCCGCGAGTCGATCGAGGCGGCCGTCCGCGAACTGAAGGATCGCGGCGTGGCCCCGTCCGGCATGCAGGCCATCGTCGACCGGCTGGCCATCGAGCTGGTCTTCACCGCCCATCCCACGGAGTCGAAGCGGCGCACGCTCCTCACCAAGCTCCAGCGGGTCGGCCAGGTGCTCCGCGTGCGCTCCCAGCCGGCGCTCACCGCGGACACCGAACTGCTCGAGCCCGATTGTGTCGAGCGGGAGATTGCCTCCCTCTGGCTGACCGACCGGAGCCGCGCGGCGCGGCCCGAGGTCACGGACGAGGCCAAGACCGGCCTCTGGTATTTCGACACCACCCTCTACGACACGCTGCCGCGGCTGCAGGCCGACCTCGAGCGGGCCCTGGCGCGGCACTTTCCCGGCGTTAAGGCGCCCCGGCGGTGGCTCTCGTTCGGCTCCTGGATTGGCGGCGACCGCGACGGCAACCCGCATGTCACCGGCCCGGTCACGGCGGAGGTGCTCCTGCTGCACCGGCGCCTGGCCATCGAAAAACTCCGGCTCGCCGCCCGCGGACTCGCCCGCACGCTCACGGTGAGCGACCGCCGCGACTCGGTCGTGCCGGCGATCCGCCAGGAGCTGGGTCAGAACCTGCATCTCTCCGCCCACCTTGAGGAGCTGGGCCGCCGCTATCCCCACGAGCCGTACCGGCTCCTGCTGGGCGTGCTGCGGGAGCGGCTGGCCAAGGCGGTGGGCGAGGTGCGCGATGGCGCGCTGCTGACGGCGGAGGAGACGGTGGGGGCCTGCCTCGACCGCCGGACCGTGGAGGAGACGCTGGAGACCATCCGCGCGAGCCTCTCGGCGGGCAAGGGCGCTCTCCTGACCGGCGGTGAGCTGCGAACCATGCGCGACCAGTTGGACACCTTTGGCCTGCACACCGCCCGTCTCGACCTGCGGCAGCATTCGTCGCTCCACGAGGCCGCCGTGGCCGAGCTGCTCGGCCAGCCGTTTTATCCGCGGCTCGAGGAGGGCGAAAAGATCAAGCTCCTGCTTGGCGCCATGGGCGGCCTGGCCCCGCTGGGCCCGGCGGCTCGGGAAAAACTCACGCCGGCCACCCGTCACGTGCTCGACCCGCTCGTGGTCGCCGCCCGCGCCGCGGCCACACTCGGCGCCGAGGCCCTGGGCCTCTACGTCATCAGCATGACCAACGGCGTGTCCGACGTGCTGGAGGTCGAGCTTCTCCAGAAACTGGCCGGGGCGCAGCTGCCGGTGGCCCCGCTGTTTGAGACGCTGGCTGACCTGGAGCGCGCGCCGGAGGTCCTACGGGCGCTGTTCACGCTTCCGAACCGCCCGGCGCCGGCGCACCAGCACGTGATGCTGGGATATTCCGACTCGAACAAGGACTGCGGCTACCTGACCGCGAACTGGGCGCTGTACGAGGCGCAGGAAAAGATCGCGCAGGTGACGGCCGAGCTGGGCGTGAGGCTGACGCTCTTCCATGGCCGCGGCGGCAGCATCGCGCGCGGCGGCGGTCCGGCGGCCAAGGCGATCCTGGCCCAGCCCGCCGGCTTGCGCGACGGCGGCATCCGCGTCACCGAGCAGGGCGAGGTCCTGTCGACCCGCTACCACGACCCCGACCTGGCGCACCGCATCCTGGAGCAGATGGCGTACGGCGTGCTGCTGGGCACGCACGCGGCCGAGGCGGCGGCGATGATTCCCGCGGACTGGCGCGACGCGATGGTCGCGATGAGCGCCGCCGGCAACGCCGCCTACCGCGCCCTCGTGCACGACGACCCGGAGTTTCTCGTGTTCTGGCGGCAGGCGACGCCGATCGACGAGATTGGCAACCTGAAGCTTGGCTCGCGCCCGACCTACCGGCGGGCGACGCAAAGCGTGGCGGACCTCCGGGCGATCCCTTGGGTCTTTTCGTGGATGCAGAGCCGGTTCAATTTTCCCGGCTGGTACGGCCTCGGCTCCGCGCTCGACGCGGTGCTGCGCCGCGGGGCCGGCGGCCGGCGCCTGCTGCGGGCGATGCATGCCGGCTGGCCGTTTTTCCAGACGCTGATCGACAACGCGCAGCTGACGATGCGCAAGGCGGACATGGGCATCGCGGCGCTCTACGCCGGCCTGGTGGAGGACCCGAAGATTCGCCGCCGGATCGGCGGCGTCATTGCGGCGGAGTTCGCCCGCACCGAGGCCGCGATCCTGGCGGTGACGGGCCAGCGCCAGCTGCTCGCCGGCGAACCCGTGCTGCGCCGCTCGGTGGAGCTGCGCAACCCGTACATTGATCCGCTGAACTACCTGCAGGTCGAGATGCTGCGGCGCCTCCGTGCCCGGCCCGCGCTCCCGGCGGAGGAGGCGGAGGCCGTGCGGGCCGTGGTCGAGCTGACCATCAACGGAATCAGCGGCGGCCTGAAAAACACGGGCTAGGGCGATAGCAATGAGGGTGTAGCCGCAATGAGGCGCGAGAGATGCAGATCAGTCCGGCTCCAGCTCCAGCGGCAGAGTGATCGCATGCCTTGGGTTTTGGCCTGAGTAGGGCACAACGCGGTGGCGACCAGATCTTGCGCCTTTTGCGCGTCTTTGCGGCTACGATTTCATTCAGAATGCTCTAGACCGGGGCCGGCGGGCGCGACACGATGCCATCGTAACCCGCGTGATCCTCGCCAAGCCTGAATTCCACGCCCTGCTGCAGGCGACCCATGCTTCGCCGCACGCGGCGCTGGGCATGCACCCCCACACCCGGGGCAAGGGCGCGGGCGTCGTGGTGCGGGCCTTCGTGCGCGGCGCGGCGGAGTGTGCGGTGGTCGATCCGGCAACCGCCGACGCATGGCCGATGAAGCGCCTCGCGGACGAGGGGTTCTTCGAGGTCTTCATCTCAAAACGCCCGAAGGTCTTCCGCTACCAGCTGCGGGTCACGCGGGCCAATGGCGAGCTGCACCAGTTCTTCGACCCCTATGCTTTCCTGCCGACCCTCGGGGCCCAGGACCTGTACCTTTTCAACGAGGGCACGGAGCACCGCGTCTACGACAAGCTCGGCGCGCATCCGCGCGTGATTGATGGCGTCCCGGGAGTTTCGTTCGCGGTGTGGGCGCCGGCGGCGAAGCAGGTCTCGCTGGTTGGCAACTTCAACCACTGGGACACGCGGTACCATCCCATGCGCTCGCTCGGGGTTTCCGGCGTGTGGGAACTGTTCGTGCCCGGCCTGGGCGAGGGCGAACTGTACAAGTACGCCGTCCGCGACCAGGGCGGGCATGTGCGCCTGAAGAGCGACCCGTACGGGACCTACTTCGAGGCGCCCCCGAACAACGCGTCGGTGGTCTGCGAGACCCGGCATTTCCAGTGGCACGACGACCAATGGATGGAGCAGCGGCGCGCCGCGGCCGGCCGGCCGGACCGTCCGGTGTCGATCTACGAGGTCCACCTGGGTTCCTGGCGGCGCAAGCCCGAGGACGCGCACCGGCCCCTCAGCTACCGCGAGGTCGGGCCGCTGCTCGCCGACTACGTGACCGAGATGGGGTTCACCCACGTCGAGTTCCTGCCGCTGGCGGAGCATCCGTTCGACGGCTCGTGGGGCTACCAGGTCACGGGCTTCTACGCGCCGACCCATCGGTTCGGCCGTCCGGAGGACTTCGCGTGGCTGGTGGACTACCTGCACCAGCGGGGGATCGGCGTGATCCTCGACTGGGTGCCGGCGCATTTTCCCCGGGACAGCTTTGCGCTGGCCGAGTTCGACGGCACCCACCTGTACGAGCATGCCGACCCTCGGCTCGGCGCGCACATGGACTGGGGCACGCTCATCTTCAACTACGGGCGCAACGAGGTGCGCTGCTTCCTGCTGGCGAACGCGCTCGCGTGGCTGGAGCGCTACCATCTCGACGGCCTGCGGGTCGATGCGGTGGCCTCGATGCTGTACCTCGACTATTCGCGCGCGGAGGGCCAGTGGATCCCCAACAAGCACGGTGGCCGCGAGAACCTCGAGGCGATTGATTTCCTGCGGCAGGTGAACGACCTCGTGCACCGGTACCATCCGGGGGTGCTGATGATCGCCGAGGAGAGCACATCCTTCCCGGGCGTGACGAAACCGACCGCCGAGGGCGGGCTGGGCTTCGACTACAAGTGGAACATGGGGTGGATGCACGACACCCTGCGCTATTTCGGCAAGGAGTCGGTGTACCGGAAGTGGCACCAGAACGACCTGACCTTCGGCATGCTCTACCAGTACGCCGAGCAGTTCGTGACCGTGTTTTCCCACGACGAGGTTGTGCACGGGAAAGGCTCGCTCCTTTACAAGATGGGCGCCTGGCACATCGCCGAAAAGGCGGCGAACCTGCGTGCGCTGCTGGCGCACATGTGGATGTGGCCGGGCAAGAAGCTGCTCTTCATGGGCGGCGAGTTCGGGCAGTCGCGGGAGTGGAACCACGACGCGAGCCTCGACTGGCACCTGTGCCAGTACCCGGACCACGAGGGTCTGCGCCTGCTCGTGCGCGACCTCAACCGCCTCTACACCGGCGATCCGGTGCTGAGCCGGAACGACTTCAACCCGCAGGCCTTCCGCTGGATTTCCTGCCAGGACGCCGATTCGGGGGTGCTGGCGTATGTGCGCACCGACGCGGCCGAACCGACCTGCTATCTGGTCATCGGCCACTTCACCGGCGCGACCCGGACCTACCGGATCGGCGCGCCGCTCGCCGGAAAATGGCGCGAGCTGATCAACACGAACAGCGAATACTACGCCGGGACCGGATTGGGCAACGAGGGCGCGAGGACGACCGAGGATATCCCGTGCGACGGTCAGGCGCAGTCGTTCCAGGTCAATCTCGCTCCATTCGCCACCGTGATCTTCAAGTGGGTCCAGTAGGATCCGCAGTTTCGGGCGCGGTGCGCGTCACGCTCCCGCCGCCGATTTCGGAGTCCGGATTCCGAAATCCGGAACCAGCCATCATCACGCTTTCGCCCGGAGCAGTCGATAGACGGGCATCTGGCCACGGTTCTTCAGCTCGATGTGGCCGCGGGGCTCGAGCTCAAAGTGCTCGCGGAGCAGGCTCGCGGTGAATTCCGAGACCTGTGGGATGTCAGGCTCGCCGTGGGACTCGAGCCGGCTCGCAATGTTCACGGTGTCGCCCCAGAGATCGTAGGCGAACTTGGTCGAGCCGATGATGCCGGCCACGACCGGGCCGGTGTGCAGCCCGATGCGCAGCTGCCATTGGAACTGGTGGCGGACGTTGAAGCGCCGCATGGCCGCGAGCATCTCCAGCGCCGCGCGGGCGCAGCGCACGGCGTGCTCGGCGGTCGGCAGCGGCACGCCGCCGACCACCATGTAGGCGTCGCCGATGGTCTTGATCTTCTCGATGCCTGCTTTCTCGCTGATGAAGTCGAACTCCGAAAACAGCTCGTTGAGCAGGCTCACCGTCCGGGCGGGCGTGAAGGCCGCGGCGATGCGGGTGAAGCCGACGATGTCGGCGAACAGGACCGTGGCCTCGGGCACCGCGTCGACGATGGTCTGCTCGCCGGCCTTGAGGCGGTCGCCGATGGCCTTGGGCAGCACGTTGAGCAGCAGGCGCTCGGACTTGGAGCGCTCGGACTGGAGCTCGGCGAGGTACGCGCGTTCCTGGTCCCGGAGGCGTTTCTTGTCGAGCGAGGCGCCCATGCGCGCGCGGAGGATGACCGGATTGAAGGGCTTCGGGACGTAGTCCTCGGCGCCGGCCTCGATGCAGCGGACTGTGCTGGCCACCTCGTCGAGGGCGGTGAGCATCACGACGGGTATGTGCCGCAGCCGCGGGTCGGCCTTGAGGCGGTCAAGCGTCTCGAAGCCGTCCATCACGGGCATCATGATGTCCAGGAGCACGAGGTCGAACGACTCCTTGGCCATGAGCTCCAGCGCGCGCTGCCCGTTCTCGGCGCCGGCGGTCGCGTAGCCCATGCGGGCGAGGCGGCGCAGCAGCATCTCGCGGTTCAGGGGCTCGTCGTCGACGACCAGGATGCGGCCCCAGGCGTTGGCGGGCGTGCCGGTGGGGGTGGGCGATGCGCTGCTGGTGAACGGGGCGACGGTGACGTAGGTGGGCGGTGGCGCGCCGGGCGCGGCCTGGCCGGTGAAGACGTCGGTGTCGAGCAGGCGGCGCAAGTTCTGGGTGGCGAGCTGGATCTTTTCGAGATCCGAGACCAGTTCCGCCCGCTCCTGCTGGCGCGCGACCTCGTGGCAGAGGTCGCGGTAGCCGATGAACGCGTTGAGCGGGCCGTTGAAACTGCGCCGGAGGCCGGGGAGGTCGACCTTGCCGGCCTCGATCTTCCATTGCGCGAGCGCGTCGTTCAGCAGCATCAGCATTTCGCCGGCCGAGCCGAGGAGCCGCTGCAGGTCGTCCATCAGCTCGGGCGGGCCGTTCTCGGTGACGCTCTCGATGAGCATCTCGCCGTAGCCGATCATCTGGTTGAGCGGCGTGCGGAGATCGTGGCGCAGGTGCTTGAGCGACTCGTTCGAAGCGGCGAGGTCGGCGGGATCGATGGACGGGTCCCGACTGGTTGACGAAATATCGCCTGGGAACGGATTGCTCACGCCGAGGGCTTGCCGAGGAACGACTCCATCTTGGCCAGCAGGCTGGCCAGGTCAACCGGCTTGGTCTCGAACTCGTTGCAGCCGGCGGCGAGGGCCTTCTCGCGGTCCTCGGCCATGGCGTGGGCGGTCAGGGCGATGATGGGAATGGCAGCGGTGGCCGGGTCGGCCTTGAGCCGGCGGCTGGCCTCCCAGCCGTCCATGCCGGGCAGGCTCATGTCCATCAGCACCAGGTCGGGCTTTTCCTTCTGGGTCATCTCGACCGCCAGGATGCCGTCAACGGCGACAATCAGCTCGTAGCCTCGCTTCTGGAGGCGCCGGGCGAGCATGTCGCGGTTCATTTCGTTGTCTTCGACCAGCAGGATCTTGGCCATGGCTTCGGGGGATTAGGTGGTGGGCGGGACGGCAGGCGGCGGGGTGCCCGCCGGCCGGCCCTGCTTGCGGACGAATTCGGTGACAGTACTGCGCACCTCGTTCAGGAGCTCGCTCGTGGTGTAGCGGCCCTTCTGGAGCACGCGCTCGGCCTGCTGCTGGAGCAGCCGGCGGACCTCGCCGGTGAGGTCGAGCGAGGTCACGACCACCACGGGGATGTCGCGCCAGACCGGGGTGCTCCGCATCTCGCGCAGCACCGAGAAACCGTCGACCTCCGGCATGAGCAGGTCGAGGAGGACGAGCGAGGGCGTGAAGGTGCGCAGCAGCGAGAGCGCGCGCCGGCCGTTCTCGGCCGGGATCGCGATCCAGCCCTCGCGCTCGACCAGGCGCACGATCATTTCGCGGGTCGGGGTGTCATCCTCGACGACGAGGATGGAGGTCTCTTTCCGCGGCACGCTGTGCTTCGACAGGATCGGCAGGAGTTTGGCGCCGTCGATCGGCTTGATCAGGAAATCGGACGCGCCGATGGCGCGCCCCGCGGCCTGCGCGTCCTCGATCATGGTCAGGAGGATGATCGGGACCGAGGCCGTCGCCGGGTCGGCCTTGAACTGGGCCATCAGGTTCCAGCCCTGCAGCTCGGGCTTGATGGTGTCGAGGATGATGATGTCGGGGCCGAATTCCTTGGCGGCCTTGAGCGCGCCCTGGGCGCGGTCGACGCCGCGGACCTGGTAGGT
>JAFEGX010000031.1 GCA_018239675.1 Verrucomicrobiota bacterium | reverse complement strand
TTATTTTCAGGCATTCTATTTCCTTTTCTTTTATTGTTAGGTCCGAACTCCCCAAAAGATGGGTGAGTTTTTCTTGCGCGACATGCGCCAGAAATTGATTCCACGAAGCGAAGGCGGTGACGCGTAGGTATCCACGAATGGACCCGTCAGCCTGCTCCTCCGTGATCTGTACCGTCCGTGCCCACTTCTCCAACCGCTCTCCGAGCGTTGCCGATTCGTTCCGCTCCGCAGGTACATCACGAGCGAACACGCCGTCGGCGACTTCGATGTAGTCCTCCGGTTGGTCATACGGCTCCAGCACTTGACCTTCGTCAGCAGTCCCTTTTTTCGCCGTGGGCGGGCGCTTGAGGAAAAACCCCTTGGATGCTGACCACGCGCGAACCGTCCGACGCTTTTTCAGCCACTCCGGTAGTTCGTCAACGGACTTGGCAACATACTTAAACAGGTAGTCACAGTCCCCGTCCTCGACGCGTTGCACCTTGAGTCGGCCCATCCGCCACATGGCCGCGACCACGACGAAATCGACTTGCTGCTTCCAATCCACCAGGAGGTGCCAGTGCGGATAGACTTGGCCGTCGTCTTTGTCCGGCTGATGCAGCTCTAGTTTGGTGAAGTGGTTTTCGTGCGGGTAGGTGGCCTTAAACGCAGTGCGAAAGTCCGAGACATAGAGTTTGCCGAGTTCAAACGCGGCTTCCGCGTCAGGATACTCGTTCCGGTCGACGGTCAGTGTGATCAGCCGCCAATTCCGCAGGTCGGGAATGCCCCAGGCCTTGAAGCGCCGGAATAGGCGATCTGCACCCGCCTTCGTCCAGAATGACACCGGGCAATATGGACGCACGGTGATCATTTGAGGGATGCCGTGGTTTCCCGAAGGAAGCGTTCAAGCTCCCAAATGGGGTAGAGGGGGCGGCGGGTGGCACGCGACGGACGCAGCAGTCCGCGAACGGTCAGCCGGTCGATTGTGTTCGGGCAGACGCCAAGAACCTGGGCGGCCTCGACGCGAGTGAACGAGAGCTGGGGCAGAGAAGATTGTGGAGAGTCTGACGACATTGCGCCGCCAGAATACCCGCCCGCCGGAAACTAAGATACCTACAGCCTATTCGCGCTTAGTAGGAATTCGTTTTCCACGACCCCGCCTTGATGGGCGTAGACCAATCTTGCCGCAGACCTTTTCGACTAGCTTTGGGCCACACGCGACTAGGTCTAACTCAGTAAGCCACTCATGGAGATGCTTCACGCTGGTCGCGGTACTAACTTCGGGCCAAAGAATCCAGAGAGTCCAACAAAGTTGGTTCGTTACCGTATCGTCCTCGCTTTCGGCGGTCGCGAATGCCTTCACACCCTCGCTCTGCGCCGCATAATACTTGGCCGTGTTCGCCACCGTATCTGGTTTCGTTTGAGCACCTAGTTGCGCAATTGCAGCCTCAAGCTTTTCGATTTGAGGCACAGCGGCGAGGTTGCACTTCTGCTTCAAATCCGCAGCCAGGGGGACCAAATCCTGGCGAATACCCGATAAATCCACCGGTTCCGTTGTCCACACCTGCGCACCCGTAGAAAAGCCTTTTGCGAGGCCCAAGAGCTGAAGCAACGTGTCCTTGGATATCGGAGTGGATGGCTTCTCTGCTGAGACTCGGAAACCGAAAATGTTAAGAATCAAAGCACGAACCCACTCTGGCGGTACTGCGTCGTCAGGCAGTTTTCCAGTGCCAATGGCCCATTCGGCTTCAGCGGGCAAGTGAAGCAAACGCTCGGGCATGCGTTGCGTGACTATTCGCACCGTTTCAGGTTTGGCCTTCATTTTGTTGTCACCCGTGTTGTCACCCGAAGGCCAATTTTGGGGTGATTGAGGGTGACGCAAGCGAATAGCCCAAACGCTCAAGTGCCTTCGTATTTGCAGTCTTGTGACGCGAGGGGACTCAGTCGAATTCAGTCAAAAATGGCTCATTCGTTTTCGGAGGCCACTACACTATCCATTGTGCTACGCTCGCAAAGAAGGCCGGAAAATCCATGCCGACGCGCGCGGTGTCGAGAGCAAAGACGCGCGCCGCCACCGGCCGCCGCACCCGCTCACTTCAACTCTTGGCGGGAGTAGCGGTGGACGAAGAGATAGTAGATCCCGCCGAGGATCGCGACGGCGCCGACGGCCCAGAGCGTGATAGTCTTCATCTCGCCGCGCATCAGCGCCTCGTTCTTGCCGGCCTCGATGCCGACCCAGCAGAGCACCGAGCACCAGATGCCGGCGCCCAGGAGCGTGTAGGTCGAGAATTTCAGGTAATTCATGCGGACGATGCCCGCGGGAATGCCGATGAGGTGGCGGACCACCGGAAGCATGCGGGACGCGAAAATGCCAAAGCTGCCAAAGCGCGCCGCCCAGCGCTCCGCCTGCTCCAGCTTGGCCTGGGGCACGAACACGAACTTGCCGTAACGGACCACGAGCGGTCGCCCTGCCCAGCGGGAGCACCAGTACATGATCGTGGCGCCAATCCACGAACCCAGCGCGCCGGCGAGCACGATCCCGGTAAGGGTCATGTTGCCCTTGGTGTGGGCCAGGTAGGCGGCCGGCGAGATCACCACCTCGCTGGGCAGCGGCAGGAACGAGCTCTCGATCGCCATCAGCAGCACTATCAGCGGGTAGCCGCCCGTTTCGAGCGAGCGGATATACCAGTCGGACAGTTCCTTCAGGAGGTCGTGCATGGGCGAAAAAAAGGCAGGCAGCGGAGGGCTGCCTGCCGGAAAGGGATGCCGGGCTTAGACGTCGGGCTTGGTTTTCCGCAAGCCGACCACGCGGTCGCCCGCCTTCCACTGGCCACGTTTCTTGAGCACGTCGACCCGCTCGAAGCGCTTGAGGACGTTGCGTTTAATGACGAGGCCGGAGGAACTCTGGAGGCTCTTGTGCTGGGACATGGTGATAAAGGGACGAAGGTTTCCGTGATTAAAGGGGCGAGTGAGTAGAGTTCGCCCCCGCCCAAGACAAGTATTTTTCTCCCACCCGGTCTGCCCGGACGGCAATCCACTCGGGCGTTGAGTAGGGGTGATGCGCGAGCACGTGCCGCTCAAGGTCAGCCAGCCGCTCCGCCAGGCACTTGAGGCAGAGCCGATATTCCTCGGCGCGCTCCGGCCGGCCGTCCCACCGATAGTGCGAAACCACAGGACCTTCCACCTGGACGCAGGCCGCCAGGCCGCGCGCCACCACGTCCGCAGCCAGCCGCTCGGCGTCCTCGCGCGCGCCCAAGGTGGTCCAGACGATGTACATGCCGCAGCGTCGGCCTCCCGGAAGGGACGGGCAAGCCGGGAAATTGACCCTTGACGGGACCGGCGGGGCTCCTACTTCTGGACCCTTTCACCGCAGCCCACCTGTTCCCACCATGAGAGACGAATACATCAAGGAAGCGCTCAAAGTCGTGTCCGACCCGAACGTTTTGATCAACGTGGTGTCGCGCCGCGTGAAGCAGCTCCGCCGGGGCAACCGCCCGCTCGTCGAGTCCCTTGAGAAGCTCTCGCCCGAGGACACCGCGCTGCGCGAGATCAGCGAGGGCAAGATCAGCTTCGAGACGGGCACGAACTAACGGCCGAATCGCCTTCGACAATTTCAGGCGGCGCGGTTTTGCTGTCAGCGGAACCGAAGCCGCCTTTTTCATGCCCGGATTTTACCGCCAGCCATGAGCGCGCAACCCAAGGACTCCACCCGCTACAAGGAGATCCGGAACTCGAAGGCGCTCCGCGACTTCACGGTCGACGAGCGCTTCGAGGCGGGCATCGCCTTGCGCGGCACCGAGGTGAAGTCGATCCGTTCGGGCAAGGCCCAGATCAATGACGCCTTTGGTCGCGTCGAGAAGGGCGAGCTCTGGCTCTACAATGCCCACATCGAGCAGTACGCGTTCGGCAACATCAATAACCACGACGCCCGCCGCATCCGGAAGCTGCTCCTTCATCGCCACCAGATCCGGAAGATCACGCAGGCCCTCGAAGCCGGCGGCCGCGCCCTGATTCCTCTCCGCCTGTACTTCAAGGAGGCGCTCGTGAAGGTCGAGGTCGCGCTTTGCACCGGCAAGAAACTCTTCGACAAGCGCGAGACGCTGAAGAAAAAGGCCATGATGCGCGACCAGGACAAGTCCGTGAAATTCCGCCGGTGATGAGCCGACAGCCGCTCACGGTCACGGTCCGCGTTCCCGGCAGCACGTCGAATTGCGGCGCCGGCTTCGACACCCTTGGCCTGGCCCTTTCGCTCCACAACCGCGTGACCCTTACCCGCGGTGGCGACCCGGCGATCCTCCCGGAGCGTCCGGAGGACGGCCGCGCGCAGGCAATGGTCACGGAGACGGCGGCGGCGTTTTTCCGCGCGGCCGCGCTTGCGCCGACCGGTTTTCGCTACCGCATCGAGGGCGACGTGCCGGCCGCGCGGGGCCTCGGCTCGAGCGTGACCGTCATCGCCGGCGTCCTGGCCGGGCTCGACCGGCTGCTGGGCACCAACTGGACTACGCATCAGCTCGTGGCGGTCGCGACGGAACTGGAAGGACACCCGGACAACGCGAGCGCGGGCATCCTGGGCGGGTTCTGCGTGTCGCGCTGCGATCCGGCGACGGGCGCCTATCTGGGCACCGTGAAGATTCCGGTGCCGGACGACCTCGCCTTCGTCGTGGCGTCGCCGTCGACCGAACTCCTCACCAAGGAATCCCGCGGCGCGCTCCCGGCGACGCTGCCCTATCTTGACGCGGTGAGGAGCATCAACAGCGCGGCGTATTTCACCGCGGTGCTTGCGACCGGTGAGTATGAGAAACTGCGCCATGCCGTGGGCGACTTCATGCACGAACCCTACCGGCTGCCCCGGATCCCCGGTGCGCGCGCGGCAATCGATGCTGGCACCGGGGCCGGCGCGTTCACGGGCTTTCTCAGCGGCAGTGGCTCCAGCGTGCTCTGCATTTGCCGGCCGGCGCAGGCGCCGGCGGTGGCGGCCGCGATGCGCGGAGCGTTCGGGCGGATCGAGGTTGCGTGCGAGGCGCGCGTCCTGGCGGGCGACAACGCGGGACTGCAGGTGGAGCAGCTTGGCTAGGATTTTTCGGAATCAGACGGGCCTGCGGGTGACACCGAGATCACAGCGGGATCACCGAGGCTTGGTCTCGGTTTGACCGGCGCCGCTTGGGTCCTCTGGCGGCCCCACGCGAATCGGGCGTCGTCTACACCGAGGCCGCCGAGACCTCGTGCCGCCGCAGCTGCGCGCCCGGCTCCGGCCAGAGCCGGATGATTTCGTCGCGCAGCAGGCGCCAGCAAAACGGCTTGAGGAGAATGGCCTTCAGCGCGGGCAGTTTCGCGAGCTCGTCGCGGTTCACCGAACCGTCCGGGTTGCCGGTGATCAGGATGATGGGCACCCCGGGAAAGAGGGCCGACGCGCGCACGATGAACTCCGCGCCATTGAGCTGGGGCATCGAGTAGTCCGTGACGATCACGCCGGGATTCAGTTCCGGCAAATTGGCGAGCGCCTCAAGCGGGCGGGCGTACGGAATGATCGGGCAGTCCAGCTGCTCGGACAACAGCTCCTTCAGGAGGTTCGTGTAGGAAACCTCGTCATCGATCAGGACGACAGACTTGCGGGGAGCAGGGTTCACGGCCGGGGGGTTGAGGCTGTTTTCCCCACCCGTGAACGCAATCTGCGCGGCGCTTGCTTCGTAATGATACGTAAGGAGGATGGCGGCGTGCTCCACGTGGTCCTCTTCCAGCCGGAAATCGCGCCCAACACGGGCAATGTCGGCCGCATGTGCGCGCTCACGCGGTCGCGGCTGCACCTGATTCATCCGCTGGGATTCGAGATCAACGACCGCAACCTGCGGCGGGCGGGCATGGATTACTGGAAGTCCCTCGATGTCCACCAGCACGCCGACTGGTCCGCGTTTCGCGCCAGCCCCGCCGCGCCGCGCCGGCTGTGGCTGTTCACCACGAGGAGCACGCGGAGTTTCTGGGACGTGAAGTTTGCGGACGAGGACGGACTGGTGTTCGGCAACGAGGGCTCGGGCGCGCCGGAGTGGCTGCACGCCGAGATCGGCGACGCGCAGCGGATCACGATCCCGCAGGCCAACGCCTCGCTGCGGTCCCTCAACCTCAGCACCGCCGCCGGCATTGCGGCCTTCGAGGCCCTGCGGCAGCTCGGTTATCCGCGCGGCTAGGCCGGATTCTGCGTGGGGCGGCTTCGGGCCTGCGCACCTGGCCTCCGCGAATCAGATTTCGTCGCGTCGCACGCAGGCGACCTCGCGCACCGGACCATCGGCCGCGAGCGGTGGCGCCGCCGCGCGGCAGCGATCCTGCGCAAACGGGCAGCGCGGGTGAAAGGCGCAGCCGGCGGGAGGATTGAGGGGCGATGGGGGATCGCCCGCGAGGACGATCCGCTGCCGGGTGCGCTCGATTTCCGGGTTGGGCGTCGGGATCGCACTGACCAGGGCGCGGGTGTACGGATGGCGTGGGCGCTCGATCACCTCCACGGCGGGCCCGAGTTCGACGATCTTGCCGAGGTACATGACCGCGACCCGGTCCGAGATGTGTTTCACGACCGACAGGTCGTGGGCGATGAAGATCAGCGCCAGGTGCATCCGGCGGCACAGCTCGGACAGGAGATTGAGGACCTGGGCCTGGATCGAGACGTCGAGGGCGGAAACCGGCTCGTCGGCGATGATGACCTTTGGCTCGAGCGCGAGCGCCCGGGCGATGGCAATGCGCTGGCGCTGTCCGCCGGAGAATTCGTGCGGATATTTCCGCAGGAAACCCGGCGACAATCCGACCAGCCGCATCAGCTCCGCCACGCGCGCGTCGATCTGCCCGGGCGGACAGACCCGGTGCACCCGCAGCGGCTCGGCCAGCGTGGCGTGGACGGTGAGGCGGGGGTTCAGCGACGCGTATGGGTCCTGGAACACCATCTGGAGGTCGCGCCGGGCCTGCATCAGCTCGGCCGGGCTGCAGGCGGAAAGGTTCCGGCCGTTCAGGGCCACCGTGCCGGCTGTCGTCGGCACGAGCTGCATGATCGTCCGCGCGAGCGTGGACTTGCCGCAGCCGGACTCGCCGACGAGCCCGAGCACTTCGCCCCGCTCCACGGCCAGCGTGACGCCATCCACGGCCTTCACGGTCCCGACCTGGCGCCGGCGCACGAAACCCGACAGCACGGGGAAGTGGGTCTTGACGTCGGTGAGCTCGAGGATCGGGTTCGGCATGGCGGCTCCCGGGTTCAGATCTCGCCCGCCTGCGCGCGGACACAGGCGTGTGCGTGGCCGGGCTCGGACTCGGCAAGGGCCGGCGTGCCCGCGAGGCACATCGCGCTCGCGTGCTCGCAACGGGGGGCGAACGCGCAGCCCTGGATCGGCTGCGAAAGGTCCGGCGGCAGGCCTGGGATCGTGAACAGCGCCGCCCCCTTGGCCTGGAGCGAGGGGATCGAGCGCTGCAGCGCTCGCGTGTAGGGGTGGCGGGGCGAGCGGAACAGCGTGCGCGTGTCGCCGGTTTCCACGATGCGGCCGGCATACATGACCTGCACGCGGTCGCACAGGCCGGACACCACGCCGAGGTCGTGGGTGATGAAAATGACCGCCATGTCGAGCTCGCGCTGGAGCCGCTTGATCAGCTCGAGGATCTGCGCCTGCACGGTCACGTCGAGCGCGGTCGTGGGCTCGTCGGCGATCAGCAGCTCCGGCCGCGTGATCAGCGCCATCGCGATCATCACCCGCTGCCGCATGCCCCCGGAGAATTCGTGGGGGTAGGAGTGGATCCGGTTGGCGGCGTCATTGACCCCGACGGCCTCGAGCATCGCCACGCCGCGCGCGAGCGCGTCTCGGCGGGAAACCGGCTCGTGGATCAGCAGCGGCTCGATCAGCTGCTCGGAAATTCGCAGGTACGGATTGAGCGACGTCATCGGGTCCTGGAAGATCATCGCAACGCGCTTGCCGCGGATGGCCCGCGCCTCGCGCGGCGTGCAGTGCAGCAGGTCGGTGCCGTCGAAGACCGCGGTGCCGCTTTCGATCCGCCCGGGGGGCTGGGGCACCAGGCCCATGAGCGAGTAGCACGTGACCGACTTGCCGGAGCCGGATTCGCCGACAATGCCGAGCGTCTCGCCCCGCTCGATCGCAAAGCTGATCCCGTCCACCGCGCGGTACACGCCGCTCCGCGTATGGAACCAGGTTCGCAGGTCGGTGACGGTGAGGAGGGGCATGGGAAGGGCGATGGACTTAGCCGCGGGACGCGGCATCGTGGGCGGCGAGGGCCGCGAGGACCTGCGCCGGCGCAAGCTGGTCGAGGGGCAGGCCGCCGGTGGGCGGGCAGCCGGCCGGCTGGAGGATCGTGGCCGGCGCAGCGAACACCGGGCCGGTGCGAACCGGGTTCGTCGGCCCGAACAGCGCAATAAGCGGGACGCCGAGGGCGTTGGCCAGGTGCATGCCGCCGGTGTCGTTCGTGACCAGGACCCGGCAGCCCTGGAGGCGGGAGCAGTACTCGGGCAGCGTGGTGCGCCCGGCGAGATTCTCGACCCGGTCGCCGAATCCTGCGGCGACGGCGTCGGTGATCGGCCGGTCGTTCGCGGTGCCAAAGAGCACGAAGCGGTCGGCCGGGCGCGCCTCGACGAGCGCGCGCCAGTGCGCGACCGGCCAGCGCTTGGCCGGGTTGTTCTCGGAACCGGCGATCAGCCCGATCACCGTGGAGCCGGGCCGCGGTCCGGCGACCGGCGTCCGGTCCGGAGCGGCATTGAGGCCGAAGTGGCGCAGGAATTTCTCCCAGAGCTCCAGCTGGTGATGGCTGCGCTCGTCGAAATCGGGCGGCACGCGGTAGCGGTGAGACAGCAGCGGCCGCCACTTGCCCGGGCGGACGAGGCCGAAGCGCTGCGGGCTGCCGGCCAGCCGGGCCTCAAGGTCGCCGCGCACGGAATTCGTGAACGGCAGCCAGACGTCCGGATAGGTCCCGCGGCGCCGCCAGAAATGCCGGAAATATCCCAGGCCCGGACGCGGCAACGCCTCGAGGCGGTCGGCCACGCCCCAGCTCTCCAGCAGTGGCAGGAACGGCGCCTTGGCGAGGAGCGTGATCTCGGCGTCCGGACGCGAGACCCGCAGCGCGCGCAGGAGCGGCAGGGCCATGACGACGTCGCCGAGCCAGTTCGGCAGGCGCACGACCACGCGCGTGCGCCGGGGCAGGGCAGTCCAGCCGCGCGCCCGCAGGTCGGCGGCGAGGAAGTCGCGCTTGGCCTCGAGGCGGAACCGCCGGGCCGGAATGTCCTGGTTGCGCCAGCGTTCGTGCGCCCAGAGCCAGGAGGCGCAGAGCTCCTCGTCGGCCGTGAGCTTCGATTCCAGCCAGCGGTTGAGCGCGATGGTCGTGCCTTCCGTCGTGCCATCGTTGGGCACCGCCTCGAGGTGAAGTTCGGTGCGCCAGAAGCCGAGCCGCCGCGGGTACATCACCGTGACGTCGCAGCCGAACTTGGCGGCCAGCAGCCCGGTGAGCTCGGAGGTCGAGCACACCCGGCCCAGCAGGGTGGTCAGGGCGCCCTGAAGCCCGGCGTTCTGGTCAAAGAGGATGCCGACGATGCCGTTGCGCCGGAGGATGCGCATGGCCTCGGCGAAGCCCTCCTTGCGGGAGAGGAGCCGGAGGCCGAAACGTTCCCGGGCGTGCTTGACCCAGTGGTCGGCCGCCTCGTTGTCGAGCGGGCGGTAAATCACGCCGATCTCGGGGAACGGCTTGGGCAGGACGTGCGGCATGCCGATCTCGGCCTCCCAGTAGGCGAGGTGGGGCGAGACCAGGACCACCGGGCGGGGCCGCCGCTGGTGCGCGAGCGTGAACTCGACGAGGCTGGCATGCGGCCGGATAATCTTCGTGATTCGGTCCGGATGGATGATCGGCGTGGCGGCCGAGAAGAACACCGTCTCGACCATCCGCCGCGAGCTCGCGCGCGCGACCTTCCGGTACCAGGCGGCCGGCCGGTCCGGGAAAGCGTGATGGAGGTTCGACAGCGCGGCCCGGCGCCGGCGCGGCAGCAGCCAGAAGATCATCTCGCCCACCACGGCCGACAACCCATGCAGCAGCGGCTCGGGCGCGTGGGCCAGGAGCCAGCTGGTCGACTGGAGCAGAAGTTTCAGCAAGAGGTTGACGGCTTAGCGTTTAATCGGAACGTCATAAGCATCAAAGGGCGCGGCCCGCCGGTTAAAAGCAGATTCTGGCTGGCTGCGCGTGTCCATGACCGAACTCCTCATCATCAAACCGTCCTCGCTCGGCGACATTGTGCACGGGCTCCAGGTGGCGACCTCGCTGAAGGCGCAGCGGGAGGACCTGCGCATCTCGTGGATCGTGCGGGACATTTTCGCGCCGATCGTGCGGGCGTGCGAGGCGGTCGATCACGTCTACGTCTTCGAGCGGGCCGGCGGCGCCAAGGGTTTCCTGCGCCTGATGCGGGAGGTGCGGCAGACCCGGTTCGACTACGTGTTCGATTTCCAGGGCCTGCTGCGGACCGGCCTGATGGCGTCGCGCACGCTGGCGAAGCACAAGGTCGGGCGCAGCGACGCGCGGGAGTGGTCGGGCATCTTCTACGACGAGAAGGTGCCCCTGCCGCCGGAGGGCCGCCGCAGCCACGCGATCGACATCCTCCTCCAGTTCGGCCCGGTGCTCGGGGCGAAGCCCGAGCTCCGCGGCCACCTGCGGTTCCGCGAGGCGGACGCGCTGAATCTCTCGTTCGCCGAGGGCCGCGGCGGCGCGCGGCCGATCCTGATGTTCCCGGACAGCCGCCGCGCGGAGAAATGCTGGAACGGCTTCAAGCAGCTCACCGAGCTGATCCTCCGCGAGAACCGGACCCGCAAGGTGATCTGGGCCGGCACCAACCGCGTGCCCGACCGCAACGCCTACCCGGCCGAGCAGTTCCTCAACCTCACCGCCAACACCAGCCTCGTCTCGCTCCCCGCGCTGATCCGGCGTTCCGAGTGGGTCATCTCGAACGACAGCGGCCCGATGCACCTCGCCGCCGCGCTGGGAGTCAAGACGCTTGGCATCTTTGGGCCGACCGACCCCCGCCTGTTCGGCCCGTACCCGCTGAACGCCCCCACGAATTTCGTGGTGCAAGCGCCCGTGGGCGACCTTAGGCTGCTCTCCGCGAAGGACGTCTACGCCCGCCTGCAGCGGGCCCGGGCGCGCTTCGAGAGGGACCGCTGATTTTCCGCCATGCTCGACCCGAAACTGATCCGTGAGTCGCCCGACCTCGTCCGGGCGGCGATTGCCAAGAAGCACCTGGACGTCGACCTCGACGCCGTGCTTGCGATCGACGCAACGTGGCGGTCCCAGCTGCGCGAGGTCGAGACCCTGCGTTCCGCCCAGAAGGCGGCGAACACCGCGATGGCCGCCCTGCCGAAGGGCTCGCCCGAGTTCGTCGCGAAGGTCGCGGAGATGAAGGCGGTCTCGAACCAGATCAAGGAGCGCGACGCCCAGCTCAAGGAGACCGAGGAGAAGTTCCGCGTGGCCATGCTCTCGATCCCGAACCTCCCGCACGCGACCGTGCCGGACGGCCGCACGCCGGAGGAGAACGTCGTGTTCGCGCTGCACGGCGCGCACGGCGAGGCGCGCCCGCATGCGGTGCCGCACTGGGAGATCCCGGGCTTCGAGCGGCTCTTCGACTTTGCGCGCGGCGCCAAGGTGACCGGCGCGGGCTTCCCGTTCTTCGTCGGCGACGGCGCGCGGCTGGTGCGCTCGCTGCTCCAGTTCTTCCTCGAGGAGGACTCGAAGGCCGGCTACGTCGAGGTCAGCCCGCCGATCTTCGTCAACGCCGCGAGCGCCACCGCCACCGGCCAGCTGCCCGACAAGGAGGGCCAGATGTACGAGACGACGCCGGACCGGCTCTTCGCCGTGCCGACGGCGGAGGTGCCCCTGACGAATTTCTTCCGCGACGAAATCGTGGACGAGTCGGCGCTGCCGATCTACCGCTGCGCCTACACCCCGTGCTTCCGCCGCGAGGCGGGCAGCTACGGCAAGGACGTCCGCGGGCTGAACCGCGTGCACCAGTTCGACAAGGTCGAGCTGCTCAAGTGGGTGCACCCGTCGACGAGCTACGAGGAGCTCGACAAGCTGCGCGAGGACGCCGAGCGCCTGCTGCGCAAGCTTGAGCTCCCGTACCGCGTGCTGCTGATGTGCGGCGGCGACCTCGGCTTCGCCCAGGCCAAGAAATACGACCTCGAGGTCTGGGCCGCGGGCCAGAAACGCTGGCTCGAGGTCTCGAGCTGCTCGAACTTCGAGGCCTTCCAGGCCCGGCGCGCGCAGATCCGCTTCCGCTCGCGGGAAAGCGGGAAGCCCGAGCTGGTGCACACGCTCAACGGCTCCGGCCTCGCCGTGCCGCGGGTGCTGGCCGCCATCCTCGAGAACAACCTCGAGGCCGACGGCCGGGTGCGGATCCCGGAGGCGCTCGTGCCTTACTTCGGCAAGTCCCACCTCTCGTTCCAGTGAGCCGACCCCGCGCAGGCGCCACGGCCCGATCCCGCTGGGCGCGCTGCGCCGCCGAGGTCGCCGCGGCCCTCCCGCGGGAACGACTGCACCCTGCCGTGCGGGCTTGGACCGCGACCGCCTCGCCGCGCGCTCCCTGGGCCGTGGCCCTGTCCGGTGGCGCCGATTCGGTCTGCCTCCTGCTGCTGCTGTGGGCCCATTGGCCGGAACGCCGCGGCCGGCTCAAGGCGCTGCATTTCAATCACCGGCTGCGCGGCGCCGAGTCGCGGCGCGACGCCGCGTTCTGCGCGAGGCTCTGCGCCGCGCTGGGCGTCCCGCTGGTCGTGGGGGACTGGACCGAGGCCCGCGCGGGCGCCAGCGAGGCTGAGGCGCGCACCGCCCGCCACGCCTTTTTCGCCCGGCAGGCGAGGGTCCTGTGGTGCGGGCACCAGCAGGATGACATCGCCGAGACGATGTTCATGCGGATCGCGCGGGGGAGCGGCACCGGCGGCCTGGCCGCGCCCCGGCCGGTCCAGGCCCTGCCCGGGAACCGGGTGCACCTGCGGCCGCTGCTGACCGTGCGCAAGCATGACGTGGTGGCCGCGCTTCGGCGCGCGGGCGTCCGCTGGCGCGAGGACTCGTCGAACGCCGGCGACTACTATTTCCGCAATCGCGTGCGGCGCCGGGTGCTGCCGCCCTGGCAGCGGGCGGCGGGCAGGGACGCCCTCGCGGGCGCCGCGCGGGCGCGGGAGCTCCTGGAGGAGGATGATGTCGCGCTGGAAGCCTGGCTCGCCGAGCTGCGGCCTTTTCGGGCGGATGGCTCGCTCAATCTGCGCCGGCTGGCCGGCCGGCCGCGGGGCCTGCTGCGGCGGGCGCTCCACCGCTGGATGCTGGCGTTGCCCCGGCCGGTGCAGGTTTCCCGCCAGGCCTTTGACGCGCTGCTGGCCGCGGCCGCCGCGCGCCGGCCGACGCGGCAAAGTCTCGGCCGTGACGGGTTTGCCGTGGTCCGAACCGACCGCCTGACCTTCGCGTCCGGTCGAAAATCCGGGCGATAATTCCACTCCCGGGCCAATTGACTTATCCTGCCGGAACATCCACTTTGCGTCTTCAGTCCAATCCCCCATGCCCGAACCTGATCAATCGAAGAAGCGCCGCCCGCTCAAGAACCTCCCGCCCGACCGATTCCAGCCCAAGATGCTGGTCATCTGGCTCGTGGTCGTGCTGGTCGCGCTGTCGGTGCTGTTCTTTGCCCCGCCGCGGCTGACGTCGCCGGCGAACATCAAGATCCAGAAGGTCGTCGAGCTGGCCGAGCAGGGCAAGGTGCGCGAGGGCGTGATCCGGACGGATGCGTCGGGCGGCCGCGACTGGGTCGTGATCACCGGCGAGACCACCAAGGACGCCGGACTCGAGAGCGACCGGGGCGCGACCACGCAGTTCCGGGCCGCGGGGCGCCTGACGGACGCCAACATGGAGCGCCTCCAGAAGTCGCAGGCGTTTGCCGAGCAGCCGGCCACGACGCTTCTCTCCCAGATCGCGGTGAACGTCGTCCCGTTCATCCTCATCATCGGGCTGCTGTATTTCCTGTTCATCCGCCAGCTCCGCCAGGCCGGCAAGGGTGCGCTGAGCTTCGGCAAGAGCCGCGCCAAGCTGCTCACGCGTGACCGCGACAAGCTGACCTTCGCCGATGTCGCCGGGTGCGACGAGGCCAAGGAGGAGGTCAGCGAGGTCGTCGAGTTCCTCAAGGACCCGAAGAAGTTCACCCGCATGGGCGGCAAGATCCCGAAGGGCATCCTGATGGTCGGTCCCCCGGGCACCGGCAAGACGCTGCTCGCGAAGGCCGTGGCCGGCGAGGCGGACGTGCCGTTCTTCAGCATCTCGGGCTCCGACTTTGTCGAGATGTTCGTCGGTGTCGGCGCCAGCCGCGTGCGCGACATGTTCGAGCAGGGCCGCAAGAGCGCGCCGTGCATCATCTTCATCGACGAGATCGACGCCGTCGGCCGCCAGCGCGGCGCCGGCCTCGGCGGCGGCAACGACGAGCGCGAGCAGACCCTGAATTCGCTGCTCGTGGAGATGGACGGCTTCGACACCACCGAGGGCGTCATCATCATCGCCGCGACCAACCGGCCGGACGTGCTCGACAGCGCGCTCCTCCGCCCGGGCCGGTTTGACCGCCAGATCTACGTCGACCTGCCCGACCTCGTGGGCCGCGAGCAGATCCTGCGCGTCCATGCCCGCAAGATCAGCCTGGCCGAGAACGTCGACCTGGCCGCCATCGCCCGCGGCACACCCGGACTCTCGGGCGCCGAGCTGGCGAACCTGCTCAACGAGGCCGCGCTCCTCGCGGCCCGCCGCGACAAGAAAAAGGTCGAGAACGTCGACATCAGCGACGCCCGCGACAAGGTCCTCTGGGGCCGCGAGCGGCGCCGCGTCATGGACGACAGCGAGAAGCGGCTCATCGCCTGGCACGAGGCCGGCCACGCGATCGTGCAGGCCGTGCTCGATGACGGCACGGTGCCGGTGCACAAGGTCACGATCATCCCGCGCGGCCAGAGCCTGGGCAGCACGACCTATTTCCCGACCAAGGACATCCTCACGCGCCCGAAGAAGAAGCTGCTCGACGAGATCGCGATGGCGATGGGCGGCCGCATTGCCGAGGAGCTCATTACCGGTGACATCAGCAACGGCGCCTACGGCGACATCAAGCATGCGACCCGTGTCGCGCGCTCGATGGTCTGCGACTACGGGATGAGCGACCTGGGCCCGGTGGCCATGGGGGACAACCAGGACACGGTGTTCCTCGGCCGCGACATCACGCGCTCCCGCCACATCAGCGAGGACACGGCGCGCCGCATCGACGCCGCGGTCACCGAGCTCATCCAGAGCCAGTACAAGCGCGCCGAGCAGATCATCCACGATCACCGCACGGCGCTCGACAAGGTGGCGATAGCGCTGCTCGAGCACGAGACCATCGAGGGCAAGCACGTCCTCGAAATCCTCCGGCAGGGCGAGATCCAGTCGCCGGTCGTCCGCGAGGCGATGGGCAAGACCGACGCCAAGGCGATGGAGAAGAAGGCCGCCGAGAAGTCGGCCCAGTCGGGCTCGGTCGACGGCATGCCGACCCCGGCGCCGTCCCCGGCCTGATCCACCCCGATTGCTGGGGCCGGCCCTTCCGCGGGCTGGCCCTTTTTCATGCCGGCCGGCCGGGCAAAATCAGCCTTGGATTTGCAGGGTCGCCCCCCAGAGTCGCCTCCATGAAAATCTGCTGTATCGGCGCCGGCTATGTGGGCGGCCCAACCATGGCGATGATCGCGCTCAAGGCCCCGGACATCGAGGTCAAGGTCGTGGACATGAACGCCGCGCGCATTGCGGCGTGGAATTCCGGCCGCCTGCCCGTGTATGAGCCCGGCCTCGACGAGGTCGTGAAGCAGACCCGGGGGCGCAACCTGCACTTTTCCACCGACGTGACGGGCGCGATCCGGGCCGCGGACATTATTTTCGTGGCCGTCAACACCCCGACCAAGACCTACGGGGTCGGCGCCGGCCGGGCGGCCGACCTGCGGTTCATCGAGTCGGTGGCCCGCACCATTGCGGAGACCGCCACGGGCCCGAAGATCATCGTCGAGAAGTCCACGATCCCGGTGAAGACCGCGGAGACGATCAAGGACATCCTCGCCGCCAATGCCCGCGGCATCGCTTTCGAGGTGCTGTCGAACCCCGAGTTTCTCGCCGAGGGGACGGCCGTGGCCGACCTGCAGTCGCCCGACCGCGTCCTCATCGGCGGCGAGCGCACGCCGACCGGCGAGAAGGCGCTGCAGACCCTGGTGGACGTCTACGCCCGCTGGGTGCCGCGCGACCGGATCATCACCACCAACCTCTGGTCGTCCGAGCTCTCGAAGCTCGTGGCCAACGCGTTCCTCGCCCAGCGCATCTCGTCCATCAACTCGATCTCCGCCCTCTGCGAGGCCACCGGCGCCGACGTCGACGAGGTGGCGAACGCCATCGGCAAGGACTCGCGCATCGGCCCGAAGTTCCTCAAGGCTTCCGTCGGCTTCGGCGGCTCCTGCTTCCAGAAGGACATCCTCAACCTTGTCTACCTCTGCGAGCACTTCGGCCTGCCCGAGGTGGCGACGTACTGGGACAGCGTGGTCCGCATGAACGACTACCAGAAACGCCGCTTCGCGCAGAAGATCGTGCGCGCGCTGTTCGGCACCGTCGCCGACAAGCGCATTGCCGTGCTCGGGTTCGCATTCAAGAAGGACACCAACGACACGCGCGAGTCGGCCGCGATCAGCGTGTGCCGCGACCTCCTCGCGGAGCAGGCGCACGTCGTGGTCTACGACCCGAAGGTGCCGGCCGACGAAATCCATGCCGATGTCCTGGGCAAGCCTTCGAACGGCTCAGGCCAGGGGAGCGGGGAGAACCCGCGCCTGACCGTCGCCAAGGACGCCTACGAGGCCTGCGCCGGGGCGCACGCCATTGCCGTCGTCACGGAGTGGGACGAGTTCAAGCGGCTCGACTACGGGAGGATTCTCGCGGCGATGAACAAGCCGGCGTTCGTCTTCGACGGCCGCAACATCCTCGACTTGGCCAAGCTCAACACCCTCGGCTTCCGCACCTACGGCATCGGCAAGTGATCCGGCCCGGTTGGCAATCCGCGGTCAGACGACCGGCACCGGGGCGAATTTTCCGCCAAGCACTTTCTCGGACGGGCAGCCGAGCCAGCGGTCGAGCATCGCGGCGTAGACGCCGCGGAAGTCGGTGCTGAACGCGAGGTCCTGGTTCGGCGGCAGGCGAAGCGAGGGTGCCGTGCCGTGGAGGCCGCCCTTCACGCGGGTGCCCATGACGAACAGCGGCGCCGCCGTGCCGTGGTCGGTGCCGCGGCTCTCGTTCTCATTCGGCCGGCGGCCGAACTCGGAAAAGGTCATGGTGAGCACCTGGCCGTCCAGACGGCGGTGCACCAGGTCCTGCTGAAAGGCGGCCAATCCGGCTGAGAGCGTGCCAAGCAGATTGGCCTGCTGGTTCGCCTGGTTGCTGTGGGTGTCGAAGCCGCTCAGGGAGACGAAATACACGCGGGTCGGCAGCCCCGCGGCGATCAGGGCGGCGACGCTCCGGAGGGAGTGGGCGAAGGGGTTGGCCGGGTACTCCGCCTCGGGCCGGTAGGCGCCGAGGATCTCCTGGACCTTCCGCTCCGTAACGAGCGAGTCCATGAGCGTGTGCCGGAGGAAGGACGCGTTGTCATTTTCCGCCGGGCCGCTGATGCCGGCCAGCGCCTCAAGCAGGCGGCGGTTTTCCTCGTTCTCGCGCAGGCGCCCGCCCCGCGGGCTCAGCCCGAAGGTGGGGTGGTCATGCGGGCTGGCGAACGACTGGGGTTCACTGTCGCTGAGATGGATCCCCACGGGGTCGTGGGAAGCCGGCTGCCCGGCACACGCGTTGTCCATGAACCGGCCCAGCCAGCCGTCGGTGCGAAACTCGCCGCTCTCACTGGCCGTCTCCCAGATCTCCGTGGAGCGGAAGTGGCTGCGGTTGGGATTGGGATAGCCGACGTTCTGCACGATGCCGAGGCGGCCCTCGTGGTAGAGCCGCGTCAGGTCCGCACACGCCGGGTGCAGCCCGTGGGTGTCGGTCAGGCGCAGCACGCGGTCCCGGCCGATCGCCAGCGTCGGGCGCAGGCGGTAGTAGTCCGCGTCCTCGAACGGCACGAGGGTATTGAGGCCGTCATTGCCGCCGGCCAGCTGGACCAGAACCAGGATCGGCCGGCCGGTCTCCGGCGCCGCGGTGCCGGCGGCCGAGGTCTGGACGAGGAAGGCCGGCGCAAACCGGCTGAAGGCGAGGAGGCCGATGCCCCGGCCGGACCATTGGAGGAACTCGCGACGGGTGGTGGGCAGGGCGGCGGGCAGGTTCGAGGGCATGGCTTAGCAGAGCTGATACTCGGGGGATTGGAGCAGGATCACCGCGGCGCGCCGGAGGCGCTCGCCCCGATGAGTAGCATCGTCGGCGGCGGAGGCAAGATACCGTCTCACCTGTTCGCGGAAAGGCGCGGTGGGCGCCAGGGCGAGAAATTCACCCAGCAGCCCATCCGTGGCCGCCCCGGGATCGAGCGGTGCCAGCGCGGCGAAGCGCGTGCGCTCGACCGTGAAGCGTTTCGGGCCCGCGGACCGGGCGGCCGCCAGCGCCCGCTGCTCGTCGGCGTTCAGGACTTCCTCGCGGAGCGGACGGAACAGGGCCTCGACCAGCTGCCGGCGTGCCGCGAGGGTGGAGGAGTTGATCCAGTTACGCCCGCCGACCCAGCCGCGAACGTTCGGCGGATCGAACAATACCTGGCCCATCTGCCGCAGCGGGACGAGGGCCGTCCGGGCGAGCGGCGTGACGTCCAGGTCGAGGTCCTGCATGAGCCCGAGATAGAACTGCACGGGGCTCTTGATGAAGTCGCCGCGGTTCTCCGGCGCGTAGAACAGCCGGCTGCCGAAAAAGAGCCTGGCGAGCTCGCGCAGGTGAAAGCCGCGCCGGCGCCACTCGTCCCCCAGCGGCACGAGCCACTCGGGCGGCAGGGGCTGGTCGGAAAGGTAGAATTTCACCAGCTCGTGCGGCAGGAACGTCGCGGCGGCGGGCTGCCCGTAGGCCAGGTCAATGACATCGTCGCCGCCGAACCGCCCGGTCTCGCCGAACACCGTTTTCACGCCGCCGTCATGCTGCCGTGGCGCGAAGCGGTAGGTGCCGAGCAGCTGGCGGTAGCCGGTGAAGGCGCGGGCGGCCTGCTTGATGTCGGCCTCGGTGTAGTGGCCTTCGCCGAGGACAAAGAGCTCGAACAGCTCGCGCGCGAAATTCTCGTTCGGGGCGTCGGGCCGGTTCTGGTTGAGGTCGAGGTAGACGACCATCGCCGGCGACCGTGAGACCGCCTTGGTGAGCTCGGGCGCCGGGCCGAGGGCGTGGCGGGCGAGCAGGTCGTAGTGATCGGCGATGAGGACGGTGTTCTTCACTTTCTCGATGCCCACGACGTACACGTCGCTGAGGAACAGCACCCACTTCGCGAAGGCGGCCTGGTCCGGCTGCGCGGCGTACTGCAGCCAGGCCAGGCTCAGATCCTGCAGCGCCGCCTGGGTGCGCTCCCGTGCCTCCCGGCGCAGCCGGCGGCGCTCCTGATCGTCGGTCGCCCCCTGCAGGCCCCGCGCCAGCGCCGGGGCTTCCGCGCGCAGTTTGGCCACCGCGTCGGGCAGGACCAGCGGCGCAGGTTGGGCGGGAAACAGCCGGTCGAGGGTGGCGGCCAGCCCTTCCTTCACGGCCCGCTCGGTCTCGGCCGGGCGCGCGGTCCAGCCTGCGCGACGGAGCAGATGACGGGCCGCCGCGGCATCCCATTCTGCGGGGGGCAGCGGCAGCCAGGCCTCGGCCGGGGCGATCGTGGGGCTCATGCCGGAATGACGTCGCGGCGCGCGGCCAGGTTTCGGCCGAACGCTAGAGCGAATTCAATAATGGTGTAGCCGCAAAGAGGCGCAAAAAACGCAGAACATCCGATTCCAGCTCGAACGGCAGAGGGATCGTTTACCTCGGGTTACTGCCAAAGTAGGTCGAATCGCTGTGGCGAAGATTTTCTTGCGCGCTTTGCGCATCTTTGCGGCTACGAGTCTTTTTATAATGCTCTAGACGCCCAGCGCGGTTCGGTAGACCCGCGGCACGCGCTTGGTCACGGAGCAAAGGGTCTCCCACGGGATCGTGTCCGCCCAGCGGCTGAATTCCGTGATCGAGATCTCCGCACCGTCCTGGCGACCGACCAGCACGGCCTCGTCGCCGCAGCGCGCGTCCGGCACGCCGGTCACGTCGACAATCGTCTGGTCCATCGTGACGCGGCCCAGCACGGGACAGCGCCGTCCCCGGATCAGGACCTGCGCGCGGTTGCTGGCGGCGCGCGGGATGCCGTCGCCGTAACCGCCGCAGAGGATGGCCACGGTGGCGTCGCGGGCGAGCGTGTGGGTGCGCCCGTAGCTGATCGTCGTGCCCTTGGGCAGCGTCTTCACGATGCCGATCCGCGTGCGGAAGCTAAAGACCGGCTCGGTGTGGACCTGCGCGAGAAGGGAGTTCGGATGGGGCAGGATGCCGAACTGGAGCAGTCCAACGCGCACGGCATTGAACGGGCTCGCGCCGGGCATGGTTTCGAGGCCGGACGAGTTGTCCGCATGCACGAAGAGCTGGTCGAGGCGCAGGCCCGGGCAGCGCTCGAGCGCGGCCAGGAAACGTCGGCGCTGCTCGGCCGTGAAGGCCGCGTCGTCGTCGGGGCTGGCAAAGTGGGTGAACACCCCCGCCAGCCGCAGATGCGGCGTGGCGGTGATCGCGGTGTACAGCTCGGCCGCCCGCTCGTGCCAGACGCCGAGCCGGCCCATCCCGGTGTCGATCTTGAGGTGAACTGAAACCGGGCGGCCCGAGTCGCGGCCCACCGCGGCAAACCGCGCCACCTCGTCGGCCGTCGACACCGTGGCCGCCAGATCCAGGTCGGCGAGATAACGGTCTTCCTCCGGCAGCAGCGGGCTCAGGAGCAGGACCGGCCAGCCCGGCCCGAGGTCGCGGACGGTCGCAGCCTCGGACAAGGTGGCAACGGCGAACAGGTCGGCGCCGGCATGCATCAGGCGGGCGGCAGTCTGGGGCAGGCCGTGGCCGTAGGCGTCGGCCTTGACGACGGCCACGTAGCGGATGTGCGCCGGCAGCGACGCCCGGATCAGGCGGAGGTTGCGCTCCAGGGCGGCGAGGTCGATCTCGGCCCAGCAGCGCAGGGGCAGGCGGGAGGCGGGCGCAGGGTTCATGGCGCGCGGTGGATCTGGGGTGTCCAGGTGACGTAGCTCGGCTCCTCGTGCAGGAAGGCATCGGGCTCCGGTGCCGACCGCAGCACTTCGGCGTCGAGGACGCGCGGGATCAGGGCGGCAAGCGAGTAGGGGACGAGTTCCACGCCGGCCGGGAGCGGCGACCAGTGCCGGAAGCCCTCGGGCATCACGAGCGGTGGCGCGAGCTCGGCCGTCGGCACGCGCTGCAGCGGGCCGCCCGCCGTCAGGCAATGCCAGGTGTCGCGCCGGGCGTCGGCAATGACCCGCGCGCCGGGCCGGCCGAGGGCGGCGGCCACGACCGCGAGGCTGTGGTAGGCGAACACCGGCCGCGATCGCAGCAGTGTCCAGGTGCGGAGTGCGGCGGCCACGGTGCGGACGCCGAGGATCGAGCCGGGACCGTCGCAGTAGACGAAGGCGCCGGCGTGATCCGGCTGGACCCCCAGCTGTGCCAGGCCGCGGAACACGCCGGTGCCCGCGTCGGCCAGGGCATCGGCCCAGCTGCCCGTCCCGTCGCCCGCCAGCAGCAGCGCCACTTGCACCCGGGCGGACGCGGCATCGATCAGCACGACCGGGGCGTGGGCGGTGAGGATCTGGCGGAAGGTCGGCATGTTCCAGAGGTCACGAAACGGCGGCGGGCGCCGCCGCGCAAGCGTGCAGAATCAGGCATTGACCACACTGGCGAGCCCCCTACCTTGACCGATTCTTTAGCTCGAAACCACTCCGACGCCTTCTCCCGTGAACATCCAACTGAACTCCGTTTCCGACACCCGCAAGAGCCTCGTCGTCTCCCTGGACAAGGGCGAGGTCGATGCCGAGCACCAGGCCGTGGTCGCCGAGATCACGCAGCAGGTCCGCCTCCCGGGCTTCCGCCCGGGCAAGGCCCCCGCCGCCATGGTGGCCAAGCGCTTTGGCAAGGAGATCGCGGAGGAGTTCAAGCAGAAGGTGGTTTCCAAGGCCTACCGCGGCGCGATGGACGAGAAGAAGCTCGATGTCCTCAACATCGTGAACGTCGAGCCGGGCCAGGTGGAGCCGGGCCTCTCGGCGGCCATCACCATCACCGTCGACGTCCGTCCCGAATTCAAGCTGCCCGAGTATGCCGGGCTCCCGACCGAGGTGGCCTCGACCGACTCGTCCGACGCCGAGGTTGACCAGGTGATCGAGGGCCTGCGCGCCGAGCGCGCGGAGTTCAAGGTCGCCGACCGTCCGGCTGCAAAGGGCGACTACGTGAAGCTGTCCTACGAAGGCAGCGTCGACGGCAAGGCCATCGCCGAGCTGGCCCCGGACAAGGGCATCTACGGCAAGGTCCCGCAGACCTGGGAGGAGGTCGAGGGGGCGCACGAGGGCGTGATTCCCGGCCTCGGCAAGCAGCTGGCCGGGCTCAAGGCCGGCGAGAAGAAGAGCGTGACCGTCACGTTCCCGGCCGATTTCGCCGCGATCCCGGCGCTGGCCGGCAAGGCGGCGACCTATGCGGTCGAGGTGCTCGAGGTCCGCGAGCGCGCCCTGCCGCCGCTCGACGAGGCCTTCTTCAAGGCCAACCGCGCCGAGAATCTCGACGCCCTGAAGGCGAGCGTGCGCAACAATCTCAAGCTCCAGAAGGAATACCAGAACCGCTCCGAGCAGCGCCGCCAGGTGACCGAGGCGCTGGCGTCCAAGGTCGAGTTCCAGGTGCCGGAGTCGCTCGTCGAGAACGAGACGCAGTCGGTGCTGCGCCAGTTCATCGAGGAGAACATGCGGCGCGGCGTGCCCCAGGAACAGTTCGAGAAGGACAAGAAGGAGCTCTTCGAGAACGCCCGCAAGGCGGCCATGAAGCGCGTCAAGGTCCAGCTGGTGCTGGCCAAGATCGCCGAGGCCGAGAAAATCTCGGTCGACGAGAAGGACATCGACGCGTTCGTCTACCGCGAGGCGATGCGGACCCAGCAGAAGCCGGACAAGCTCGTCAAGGCCCTCACCACCGACCGCGAGCAGCTCCGCGCCGTGCAGCAATCGATCATTTTCGACAAGGCGGTTGATTTCCTCGTCTCCAAGGCTAAGGTCAGCACCATCACACCGAAGGCCTCCTAAACGAGCAATCCACCTCCCATCGTGAGCTATTACGTTCCCATCGTCCTTGAAAACACCGGCCGCGGCGAGCGGTCGATGGACATCTATTCCCGGCTGCTGAAGGACCGCATCATCTTCATCGGCACGCCGATTGATGACGGGGTCGCGAACGTGGTCATCGCCCAGATGCTCTTCCTCCAGATGGAGGACCCGAAGAAGGACGTCTACCTCTACATTAATTCGCCGGGCGGCGTGGTGACGAGCGGCATGGCGATCTACGACACCATGCGGTTCATGCCCTATGACATCGCGACGTACTGTCTCGGCATGGCGGCGAGCATGAGCACCGTGCTTCTCGCCGCCGGCACCAAGGGCAAGCGCTTCGCCCTGCCCAACAGTCGCGTCATGATCCACCAGCCGAGCGGCGGCGCCGGCGGCCAGACGGCCGACATCGCCATCGCGGCCAAGGAGATCCTCCGCTGGCGCAAGACCCTCAACGAGACCCTCGCCAAGCACACCGGCAAGTCCGCGGCCCAGATCGAGAAGGACTCCGACCGTGACTACTACCTGAGCGCCGAGGAGGCGAAGGCCTACGGCCTTGTGGATCACGTGGTTGAGTCGAACCGCGAGGCCCAGAAACTCGCGGTTCAGCCGGCCGCCTGAGCGGCCGATTCGTGACAAACTGCGCCCTCGACACGCGGACCCCGCGTCCGCCACGCTAAGCCATGGCCAAATCCTCCCGAATGACCCTCTGCTCCTTCTGCGGAAAATCGCAGGCCGAGGTGAAAAAGATCATTGCCGGCCCCGGGGTCTACATCTGCGACTCGTGCGTCAACGTCTGCAAGACGATCATTGACCGGGAGGTCAAGACGCCCGCCGCGGAGACCAAGCCCGCCTTCCGCCTCGTCAAGCCGTCCGAGATCAAGAAGACCCTCGACGACTTCGTCATCGGCCAGGAACACGCCAAGAAGGTACTCTCGGTCGCGGTGTACAACCATTTCAAGCGACTCGCCTTCAGCGGCAACGACGCCGCCAAGGAGGGCGTCGCCCTGTCGCCGGAGTTCGACGGCGTCGAGGTCGAGAAGAGCAACATCCTCCTCGTCGGCCCGACCGGCTCCGGCAAGACCCTGCTGGCCCGGACCCTCGCGAAGATCCTCGATGTGCCGTTTGCCATCTCCGACGCCACGACGCTGACCGAGGCCGGCTACGTGGGTGAGGACGTCGAGAACGTCGTCCTTCGCCTGCTGCAGAACGCGAACTACGACGTGAAGCGCGCCGAGTGTGGGATCATCTACATCGACGAGATCGACAAGATCGGCCGCAAGACGGAGAACGTCTCCATCACGCGCGACGTTTCCGGCGAGGGCGTGCAGCAGGCGCTGCTCAAGATTCTTGAGGGCACCACCTGCAACGTCCCGCCACAGGGGGGGCGCAAGCACCCGAACCAGGAATACGTCCAGATCAACACGTCGAACATTCTCTTCATCTGCGGTGGCGCCTTCGTCGGCCTCGACGCGATTGTGCAGCGGCGGCTCGGCTCCCGCGGCATGGGCTTCTCGTCGATCCGCGCGCAGGAGGAGGAGGCCCTCAAGCCCGAGCAGATGATGAAGTCGCTCGCACCCGAGGACCTCATCCGCTTCGGCATGATCCCCGAGTTCATCGGCCGTCTGCCGGTGGTCTCGGTGCTCGACCAGCTCCAGGTCGCCGATCTCGAGAAGATTCTGCTCCGCACGAAGAATGCGATGGTGAAGCAGTATTCGAAGCTCTTCGCGATGGACGGGGTCCGCCTGAAGTTCACGCCCGACGCCGTCCGCGCCATCGCCGCCAAGGCGATCGAGCTCAAGACCGGCGCCCGCGCCCTGCGCTCGATCATGGAGAACCTCATGCTCGAGGTGATGTATGATCTCCCGCAGCGCGAGGACGTGAGCGAGGTCGTGATCGACTCCGCGGTGGTCGCCGGCAGGCGCCGCCCGACCCTCCGCCGCTCCGGCAAGTCCGAGCCGAAGCAAAACGCGGCGTAAGTTCGAACGGCGATGCCGTTCGTGCTAGGAGTTAGGGGTTCGAAGCTGGGAGATGGAAATCCCGCCTACGCCGTGACGTCACCGTCGGCTAGGACGTTCACGTCTGGGTATTCCAACTGCCAGCTCCCAGCTCCGATCTTCAATTGGCAAACGTCGAGCGGGCTCGACGTTTACCAATGGGCGTAATCGCCCTTCTCCAGGCCGCGGGCGAATTCCACAAGCAGCTTCACGCAGCGCTCCACGTCCTCGAGGTCGACCACCTCGCTCGGGGTGTGCATGTAGCGGAGCGGGATTGATATCAGGCCCGTCGCGACGCCGGCCCGGCCCATCTGGATGGCGCGGGCGTCCGTGCCGGTCGGGCGCGGATCGGCCTCAAGCTGGTAGGGAATCTTGGCCCGCTTGGCCGCCGCGATCAGGCGCTGGTAAATCTTCGGGTTGATGTTCGCCCCCCGGCAGATGATCGGGCCCCCGCCCAGTTTCGTCTCGCCGTATTTCCGGTTGTCACAGTCTGGGTGGTCGGTCGCATGGCCCACATCCACCGCCACCGCGATGTGCGGGTTCGCGAGGTACGCCGCTGTGGTGGCGCCGCGCACTCCGATCTCCTCCTGCGAGGTGCCGACGCTCACGACTTTCGCCGCCAGTTTTTTCCGGTCCTTCGCGAGGCGGATCAGAGTCTCGCCCACGACGTAGGCGCCGACCTTGTTGTCGAACGCCCGCGCCGCGCCGATGCTGCCGTGGAAGAGTTCGAATTCGTGGTCGTAGGTCGCGACGTCGCCGATGGCGACGCGCGCCAGGGCGTCCTTTTTCGACTTCGCGCCGATGTCGATCCAGATCTCGTGGATCTCCGGGACCTTCTTCCGGTCCGCTTCGTCCATGAGATGGATCGCGCGCTTGCCGGTCACGCCCTTGACCAGGCCCTTTGCGGTCTGGATCACCACCCGGCGGCCGGAGATCACGGTCCGGTCGTGGCCGCCGATTGTGTCGAAGTACAGGTAGCCGTCCTTGTTGACGTACGTGATGATCAGGCCGAGTTCATCGAGGTGGCCCGCCAGCATCAGCACCGGGTCGCCGTCCGGGTTCAGCGTGGCGAGGCGGTTGCCGAGCGCGTCCTTGGCGTAGGCGTCGCCGGCGGGCCCGACATGGCGGTCGAAGACGGCATGGGCTTCGGCCTCGTAGCCCGATGGGGAGCGGGCGTGCAGGAGTTCGGTGAGGAATTGGGGAGCTTGATAGGCGGGCATGCCGAGAACCTCGCGCAAGTCGGGCCGGGCGCAAAGGAAATTTCTTCTTTGCCACCGGCGCGCTTTGCATGAGTCGATGGGCCGATGACCATTTATCCCGCGATCGACATCAAGGGCGGCCGCTGTGTGCGTTTGACGCAGGGGCGCGCGGACCAGGAGACGGTCTATGCGAAAAATCCCGCCGAGGTGGCGGGCGGCTTCCGGACCGCGGGCTCGGCCTGGGTGCATGTCGTGGACCTTGACGGTGCCTTTGCCGGCGAGCCGCAGAACCTCGCGGCGGTCCAGGCGATCGCGGCCGTGGGCCTGAAGGTCCAGCTGGGCGGTGGCCTGCGCACCCGCGCCGCGGTCGAGCGGGCCCTAGGGTTCGGGGTCAGCCGCGTCGTGATCGGCACGCGCGCCGCCGAGAGTGAGGCGTTTGTCGGCGAGCTGGTCCAGGCGTTCGGCGACCGGGTCGCGGTCGGGATCGATGCGAAGAACGGCCAGGTGGCCGTGAAGGGCTGGGTCGCGGCGGCCGGCATGAGCGCCCTCGACCTGGCCCGTCGCATGGATGGCCTGGGCGTCGCGACGCTGATCCACACGGATATTGGCACCGACGGCATGCTCGCCGGCCCGAACCTGCCGGCACAGGCGGCGATGCTGCAGGCGGTCCGCGCCCGGGTGATCGCCAGCGGCGGCGTCAGCCGCCGTGAGGACGTTGTTCATCTCGCCGAACTGGCGCGGCGCGAGCCGCGCCTCGACGGGGTGATCGTTGGCAAGGCGCTCTATGAGGGACGCGTTGACCTGCCGGATATCCTCGCCCTCGCCAAGGCGCCCTAATCAGGTGGTCGCCGCTCGAGTGCGCCGCAGTCGAAAAGACTCGCCACGGCCGTACTGTAACCAGTCAGGGCAATGGGCGGTGGCAATCGCCTCGCGCGACGCCTGGATCGACGAAATCTGCGCATCTTGCGCCCCTTTGCGTCAACCGTCATCCCGCACGCATCCTATCGGTTGCGCGGCACAAACATGAAATCGTGACCAATCTCGGCGTCGGAACTGCCGGAAGCCGTTTCGATCACCTTTCGGTCGTAGCCCAGAGGCTCGAGCAACGCGCGGACTCCGTTCGCCTCTTCGCGACTGTGAAACGCGATGATCAAGATGGGCCGGCTGGCGGCCAGCGTGCGGGCGGCCCCGGCCAGGGCCCGATGGGCGTGGCCCTCGACGTCGACCTTGACGAAACTGGGCCGGGGCAGCCTTCCGGCGTCGACCCAGTCGTCCAACACGACCGTGGGCACGCGCACCGGCACGGTGGCGGGCCCGAGGAGCTCGCGCTCGTAGGCGAGGTGGGTGGTCGTGCTCCGGAGGTCACCGTAAGTCAGGAGGTCGGCCCCGGTCGCATGGTCCGACACCGCCGCCGCGTAGGTGTGCAGATTGGCCAGGCCGTTGAGCTCGGCGTGGTGCCGGAGTCGGGCGTGACTGTGCGGATTGGGCTCGAATGCCGCCACCGATCCCTCGGGTCCGACCCGGCGGGCGAGGCCCACACTGTAGAGTCCGTAGTGTGCCCCCAGGTCCCAGCAGTGCCAGCCCCGGATGTCGCCAAGGTTGACCATCGCCGCCTGCAGCGCCGGCTCGTGAAGGCCGCGCCAGTAGGATGTCCAAGGATAGAGCGTCCAGCGCGCCCCCGCGGCCACGCCGGACCTCACTTTCACCGGCCAGTACTGGAGCCCGGTGCGGACCAGGACCCAGTCGGCGGCCTTGGCCATCAGGCGATTCATCGGGCGCCGACGCGCTCGGCGATCTCCTCGAGGGGATAGGTGATGATTTCCGCGAGGGTCGGGTGGTACCACGGCGCACGCAGCAGGTCGAACACCGTAGCGCGCATCGCCAGCGGTCCGCTGAACGCGTGGATGAGCTCGCCGGCATCCTTGCCTACGATCTCGGCACCCAGGATCCGGCCGCGCCGCGGTTCCGCGATGACTTTCACGTAGCCGTAGTTCGCCTCCATCAGGATGGACTTGCCGTGGTCATTGAATGGATAGCTCGCGCTCAGGTAGGGTGTGCCGGCCTCGTCCAGGTCCCGCTCAAGCCGGCCGATCGTGGCAAGCTGCGGGTCGGTGAAAACGACGTTGAGCAGCAGTGAGAAATCGACGGGCTTGAGTCCGGGGCGGCCAGCGGCATGGCGGGCAGCCAACTCGGCTTGCTGGATCGCCACGTGGACGATCTCGTGGGGACCCGAGCAGTCACCGGCGGCGTAGATGTGCGGTGCAGAGGTCTGCTGCCACCGGTTGATCACGATCTGCCCGTCCGGGTGTGTGCGCACGCCGGCGGCGCCAAGGTTGAGGCTCTGGGTGTTGGGTTCCCGGCCCAGCGCATTGAACAGATGCGCGGCGCGGCGGGTCACACGGCGACCGTCGTGGACAAAGGTGACCGTCGAACCACGACGGTCCTGGCGGACGGACTCGATGGTGGTGCCGGCGAACAGTTCGACGCCGCCGTCTACCAGGGCGCGCTGGATCACCGTCGAGGCGTCGGCCGAATGGTCGCGCAGGATGTGCCGGCTGCGCTGGACGAGAATCACGCGGCTCCCGATCCGGCTGAGGAACTGGGCGAGCTCGCAGGCAACGATGCCGCCGCCGAGGACCAGCACGCTGCGCGGAACGAAATCGAGGTCCAGCACCTCGTCGCTGGTCCAGGCGCGGGCGGCCGCGAGGCCGGGCACCGGCGGCACGGCCACCCGGGAGCCGGTGCCGATCAGGATGTGCCGCGCCCGGATCGCCTGCCCGTTCGACAGGTCGAGCGTATGCGGGTCGCGAAACCGGGCGTAAGCGCGGATCAGGTCGTACGGGCCCTGGCGCAGCGCGCGCTGCCGGTAGCCGGCAAAGTCGTCGATGATGCGCACCTTGCGGGCGTGGATCGCCTTCATGTCGGCCCGGGCCGAGGGGATGCGCAGGCCGAAGTCCCGCCCGTGCTGCGCGAGATGGAGCACCTCGGCCATGTACAGCAGGGTCTTGGACGGCATGCAGCCGCGCAGGATGCACAGCCCTCCCAGGGTGCGGGCACCGTCGATCACGGCGGTCTTCAGCCCTAGGCCGGCGGCGACCCGCGCGGCGTTGAAGCCGGCGCTGCCTCCGCCGATGACGGCAAAATCGTAGGATTTCATGGACGCAACCGGGCTCAGCGGCCCTTGCCAAAAAGCATGACGTGAATCGTCTTCAGCACAATCGACGCATCGAGCCGGAAGGAGAAGTGCCGGATGTAGTAAAGGTCGTACTCCAGCTTCCGCACTGTGTCCGCGAGGCTGGCACCGTACGGATAGTTGACCTGGGCCCAGCCGGTGATGCCCGGCTTCACGAGATGCCGGAAGAAATAGCAGGGAATCTCGCGTTCGTACTCGGCGACCAGCTGGTCCCACTCCGCGCGGGGCCCGATCATGCTCATCTCGCCGCGCAGCACGTTGAACAGCTGCGGCAGCTCGTCGATGCGGCTCGCCCGGAGGAATTTCCCCACGCGCGTGATCCGCTGGTCGTTCTCCTGCGTGTAGCGGTCGCCGCCCGGCGCCGCCCGCATGGTCCGGAGCTTGTAGAGGCGGAACGGCGCGTGGTTCCGCCCGACCCGCGTCTGCGCGAAGATGCAGGGCCCGCGGTCGTCGAGCCAGACGGCGATCGCCGCGAGCACGATCACCGGCGAGGCGATGACCAGGCCGAGGCTGGCGGCGACGAGGTCGCCCATCCGCTTGATGCGCTCGAACACCGGCTCGCGGGCGATGGTGAAACCTTCCTGGAACAGCCAGGTCTGGTTGAGCCGGTAGATCGGGATCTTGCGCCAGTAGACCTGGTGAAACATCTCGAGGGTGTAGGTCGGCAGGCCCGCGAAGTAGAGTTCAACCAGGCGCCGGACGAGGTCGGACTCCAGCTCGCGGTTCGTCTCGCGCAGGACCACGGCCTCGACCGAGATGACGCCCGCCGCGATGTCCTGGAGCACCCCCTGCAGCGAGCGAAGCTCGGGGGCGTTGGCCGGCTGCGGCGCGTCGATCCGGTCGTCGCCCGTCACGCAGCAGATGATGCGCGGGGTCACGTGCACCTGCTCCCACTCGCGCTGGAACGCCAGGCAGCTGGCCCGGTCGCCGAGATAGACGAAGCAGCGCTCGCCGCGCGCGTTGACCAACCGGAGGTGGAGGAAACGACGGTAGCTCAGCGTGAGCGGGATCAGGGCAACATAGCTCAGGGCGATGACCGCGCGGCTGTACTGCAGCTCGTAGCCGGCCGGGATCACGACATAGGTCAGCACCAGCGCCGCCACCGTGGCGGAGAGCAGGGCGATGGCGTGCATGCTCGTGTAGTCGAGGCTCATCATGTCGGTGCGCGCCCGGTACCCGTCGATGAGGTAGATGGCCACGACCAGCACCGCGTAGGGCGCCAGCAGCGGGCTCAGCAGGAGGTGCGGCCCGGCCCCCAGCGAGCCGAGGTGGAGAAGCGCGCGGAGGTAGGTGACCGCGTTGAACACCACCAGCACCGCCAGCAGGTCCAGTCCCAGGAGGAGAAGGAGGCTTTTGCGCGCGGCGCTCATTTGGTCGAGCGTAGGCTCCGACGGGCCCGCGGCAAGCGCAGGCCGGTCAATCCTCGCCGGCCGCCAGGGCGAGCCAACTCTCCGCCGCGCGGGCCGGATTCAGGCCGGCCGCATGGAACGCCTCGGCCGCCGCCCGCAGCCGGGCCTGGCGGGCCGGATCCTGGCGGAGCGACCGGATCCAGTCGGCGATGGCTCCGACGTCGTCGCGCGTGAACGCGGCGCCGATGCCGTTGGCCACGACGATCCGGGCCAGGGCGGACTCCCGGGGCCCAATCACCAGGACCGGCCGACCGACGGCGGCCGCGCCGTACAGCTTGCTTGGGAACACCAGGCCCTCGCAACCGGGCAGGAGGGTGACAAGATGGACGTCGCCGAGGGCCAGCGTGACGTTCAACCGCTCGCGACGCTGCGGTGGCCGGAACTGGACCTGGTCGAGCCCGCGAGCCGCGGCCGCCGCGGCGAGGGCGTTCCGCTGCGGGCCGCTTCCGATGAACACAAAGGCGATGCCCGGCTCCGACTGCAGGGCGGCGGCGACCTCCAGCACGGGACCGAGGTCGTGCACGCGGCCCAGGTTTCCCGAGTAGGCGACCACAAAGCGGCCCGCTAGATTCCAGTCGCGCCGCAAGCCGTCAGCGGCGGTGGGCGACTGCGGCTCGAGCCCGGCCGGCGCCCAGTTTGGCACGGTCGCGATGCGGCCGGCGGCGACCCCTGCGGACTGCACGGTCGCCGCCATGTCGGTATCCAGCACGACGCAGCCGTCGGATCGACGCCAGGCGAGGTTACGCACGGGCCGGAGGACGGAGAGCCAGCCATGGCCCGTCAGGCGCTCCGCAATCTCGGGGTAGATGTCCTGGACCCAGTGGTACACCTTGGCCCCGGTGAGCCAGCCGCCCAGCCAGGCCCCGACTCCCAGCAGCGGGGGATCGGTCAGCGCGATCAATCGGTCGCCGCGCCGGGCGGTCAGCAGCAGCGTGAGAAATGCGCCGCAGTGGAAGGTCGTGAAATCGAGGATGCGGCTGACGCCCCGTGTGCGGGTGCCGCGAACGCGGCGGATGTGGACGCCGCGGTGGGTTTCGCGGAACGGCACGGTCCGGCTGCCGGGGTGGCTGGTGATGACGGTCACGTCTTGGCCCCGCGCGGCCAGTTCCTCAGCGAGATCGGTCAGCAGTTGCGCCGTCGCCGGCTCTTCGGGCCAATAGAAGCGGTTGACGAAGATGAAGCGCATGGCTCAGGTCGCGCGACGGAGCCGGCGGAGTTCCGCCACGGCGAATCCCTCGTATTGGGCCAGCAGCCGGCAGTAGCGGAAGCCCGGGCCACCATCGAGGAAGCCGCCGCGCAGGCCATACTGGTACAGGAACCGCAGCGTCGGCCGGAAGGGCAGCGAGTAGCTCAGACGCTTGAGGGCGCGCCGCCGGCGGACGCGGTCGGGTGCAAACAGGTCGGACCACGGGATACCGGCGTCGTGGCCTGCATGCTCGGCCGCCTCGGCGCGGGCGTAGCGGCGGTGCTTTTCCAGCCACTCGTCCTCCCCGCCGGCCGACAGGTCGTGGAGATAGTTCGCCTTGAGCTGCCCCAGGCTCTGTCCCGGCGCCTCCCGCTGGCCATGTCCGACCTGGATGAACCGAAACTGGGGCGCGCGGACGAATCGCGCCTGGTACGCGGGATAATCCGTGCAGTGCGGAATCCAGCGGCCGCGAAACAGCATGCGGGGCGCCACCATGAATCCGTCGACCCCGGCGCCGGCCTGCGCCTTGCACTCCGCGATCAGCTCGGGCGTCATTTGTTCGTCGGCGTCGAGGTGAAAGACCCACGCGTGGCGGAAAGGGATCGCGGTCTGGCCGTAATTCCGCTGGCCCGCGAAGTCGTCGAACTTGCGCGTGAAGACCCGCGCCCCGGCCGCCTGCGCCAGTTCGACGGTCCGGTCGGTCGAGCCCGAGTCGAGCACCACCACGTCGTCGCACTCGCGCACCGACGCGAGGCAGGCGGGGAGGTTGCGTTCCTCGTTGAGGGTCAGGATCAGGACGGAAAACATGCGATCAGCGGGAATCGGCCCGAAGACTCAGGCGGACGTAGTGCGCCGCCGCAAACAGGATTACCCAGAACGCGGTGGCCACGGCCGGGTTGGCGAAGGGGAACTCCACGGCGGCATAGCCCAGCACAAGCGCGAGGCCGGCGAGGAGGTAGCGCACCAGCGAGCCGGCATGCTGCAGCACCCGGCTCTGGTAAAGCGGCACCAGACCCGCCGAGGCCAGCAGGACCACCCCCACGAGGCCGACCTCCGCCAGCGCCTGCAGCCAGTCGGAATGGGCGTCGGCGTAACTGTGCTCGTATTGGCGGTTCTCCTCGACGGGCCGCGGGCGAATCAGCTGCAGGGCGCGCTCGAAGCTGGCCAGCCCCCAGCCGAAGGTCGGTTCGGCCCGGGCGAGGCGCAGGGTGTCCCGGTAGATGTCCAGTCGTTCCCGCAGCAGCCCGGAGTGGAGCTGGCCTTGGGTGTCCTGCCACCGCTCGCGCAGTGGCTCGCGGCCCAGGTAAACCGCGCTGCCAACGACCAGGACGGCACCGGCCACCAGTGCCGCCACCGGCAGCGCCGCGGACTCGCCGTGCGACCGCCGCCGCCGGGCCACCCGCACCAGCGTGTCGAGGCCGGCCCAGCCCAGGAGCCCGGTCACCAGGATCAGGCCGGCCCGCGAACCCGCTAGCGCCGGGGTGATCGCCATGAGAATCACGGCCACGGCCGCCGCGATCACCGGCGACTCACCGGGTTCGCCGCCCTCGTGCCGGCGGGCGTAGTAGAAGATCAGCCCGAGGCCGACTGCGATCATGAGCACCACGTAGGCGCCCCAGTGGTTGCCGTAGACGAAAGTGGCGAAGAACCGGGGATTGGGCGCCGGCACCAGGCCGAAGAACAGCCCGCTCGACACGAGGCGCTGGAAGGTGCCGAAGACCGCGAGCACGACGGCGTTGCCCAGCGCCAGCAGCAGCAGCCGGCGCAGCGTGCGGCGCCGGCGGACCGTCAGGGTCAGGTTGAAGGCCGACAGATAGATGGCGTCGAACAGTCCCAGGTGCTCAAGGGTCGCGCGCGGAAACGCCGTGCTGGGCAGCCAAGGCCGGGCCGGGCCGGTGTGCGCCAGCAGGGGCTCGGCTCCGAAGGAAACCAGGGCGAAGCTCGGATTGAAGCAGGAGGCGAGGACCAGGACGTTGAAGATGACGACGGGCCAGAGCCAGGGCAGCGGCGAAGGGAAATGGGGATGCCGCGGCTCGCGATTCCACACCGCCGCGAGGGTGATCAGGAGCGCGAGGCTGCCCCAGCCGGCAATGAGGCTGCGAGCCCACGGCGCGGCGCCGCCAAAGGCCCAGGACGACAGCACGACGAGCCCGCCGACGTGAATCAGCACGATGCGTTCGAGCGGGCTGGGCGCGCCGTGGTGGTGCCGGCCGGCCGGGGCCGGGGCGAGCGGGTGGTTCGCGGCGCCGGGCGGGGTCATGGGCGGGAAGCGGCCAGCTGCCGGTAGAACTCGACCAGGCGCCGCGCCGCCTCGTCCCATGAATACTCGCGGACCACCCAGTCCCGCGCCCGCGCGCCGCGCTCCCGCAGGCGGTCGGGCCCGTCCGCCAGCGCGTCCGCCAAGGCCGCGCCGAAACGTTCCCACGACACACATGCCCCGCGATCATCGTCGTTAAGTGCGGCCCACGGTGTGGCGTCGGTCGTGATCACCGGCACGCCGCCGGCCATCGCCTCGGCCACCACCAGTCCGAAATTTTCCGAGTGGGAGGGCAGCAGGAACAGCGAGGCGACCGGGTAGGGGGCCGGGCGCCCGGTGCCGTCGTAGGCCGCCACCCGGTCGCCGGCCTGCGCGGCATCAATCCAGCTCTGGATCTCCGCCACGGCATATTCCTCGGGCAGTCCGACGAGCAGCAGCAGCCAGTCGCCCCGCGGGGCCGACAGCCAGAGGTCCAGCAGTTCGCGCACCCGCTTCTTGCGGTGAAACCGGGAGAAGAACAGCGCCACCGGGCGCCGCGCCGCTGCCGGACAGGCCGCCTGCCAGTGGGCGCGGGCGGTCGCTTGTTCCGCGGGGGTCGTCGCCTCGACGCCGTTGGGCGCCACGCACACCGGCTGCCGGAATCCGCGGCGCCGGATATCATCGGCCTCGGCCAAACTGGTGGCGTGCCAGCCGGCGGCGGCGCGAAGGGCCCCGGGGTGCACCAGGCGGTCCGCCACCCACTTCCGGCCGCGATGATGGGCCCACGCCCAGGGCGCCATCATGCCCCGGGGAGAAATCACGAGCGGCACGCGGTGCCGCTCGGCCGCCTCCCGCGCGTAATGCAGGGGGCGCAGCCAGAGCGAGTGGTGATGGACGACTTCAGCCGGTTGGGCCAGGAGATCGGCCCGCAGTCGCGCGGACGGGCAGAGCATCGGCGGCCAGCCCCGTCGGAAATTCCGGAGGTGAAGGCCGTCCTCGTCCCGGGACTCCTCCGGGCCCGGAGTGGTCGCCACCAGCCGGACCTCCTGCCCGAGCCGGACGCACGCCGCGGCCAGGGCCGGCACCGAGCGGCTCGGTCCGCCATGCCGGGTTTCCAGGCTCGGGATGATCTGGGTGATGCGCATCGGGTGGTCGCGCCGCTCAGGCGGCGGCGGGCAGCAGGCGATCCCGCAGCCTGAGGGTGGTCTTTTCGATCGCGGCCGAAAAGACATATCCGGTGGCCATGATCGCCGGCAGGCCGAGCACCCAGTACGCGGGCTCGGCCCAGGCGCCGAGCCGGAGGGCGGCGGCGCGGGCGACATGGATGACCAGGCTGTGCGTGAGGTAGATACTGTAGGACATGCCCGCCAGCCGCGTCACGAAGGCCGGTGCGGGTACCGGCCAGGGACGCGAACCGGCGGCGAATCCGACGACGACCAGAAACGACGCCGCGAGCCCGGTGAGCCCCCACGCGTAGAAGTCCCGGGGTGGCACGAGCGGCGAGAGGGCCACGAAGGCCAGCGACGGGACCATCAGCCAGGGCAGCGTGCGCGCCACCCGGGCCCAGGCGCCGGGAGCGGTAACCCGCAAGCCGGCGGCCCAGAATCCCAAAACGAGGCCCTCGAGCCGCAGGTGCGTCGCGAGCACGCTGCCATTGAACTCGTCGATCGACGGCGTGGCCTCAAGGAAGGTCCGGCACAGCGGTGAGACCAGCACGAGCGCCGCGAAGAGCAGGGCGGTGCCGAGGCGCGCTCGCAGTGCGAGGATGGCCAGCACGGGCAGGCAGAGGTAGAAGTGCTCCTCGACGCAGAGCGACCAGCTGACCGAGAAGTAGGGCATCTTCGCGTAGTAGTTCTGGAGAAATATCAGGTAGCCCGGATCGAACGCGCCGCGCGCCGGGGCGAACCACCGCACCGCGAACCAGGCGACGGGAAGGATCGCGAGATAGGGCGGGATCGTGCGCAGCGCCCGGCGCAGGAAGAACCGCGGCCAGCGGACCCGGCCTGTGGCGACCTGCTCACGCCAGAACAGCCCGCCGATCAGCCAGCCGCTCAGCACGAAGAACAAGTCGACGCCGAACTGGCCGATCCACGACAAGGTCAGCGCGGCCGGCCGGCGCACCGGGCTCATCACGGCGAGATGCGCGAGCACCACCATCGTGATCGCGGCCGCCCGGACGGCGTCGAGGTTGAAGCTGCGCCCGCGGGCCTCCGGCGCGTCGACGGTGGCCGGCCCCGCGGTCATGCCGGATCGCGCCGCGGCTTCAAGGGCCGGCAGGGGGAGCCGGCCGAGATCATCCGCGGGGGCAGGTCCCGCACGACGACGGACCGCGCCCCGACGACCGCCAGCTCGCCCACGGTCACCCCGGGTCCGACGAAGACGTCCGCCGCGAGCCAGGCGTTCTCGCCGATCGTGATCGGCCGGGCGACCAGCGGCATCGACCACTGGTTGAAGTCATGGGTGCCCGCGCAGAGGTGGCAGTTCTGGCTGAGGTTGGCCCCACGCCGCAGGGTGATCGTCGCGAGATTGTAGAGCGTGACATTGCGTCCGACCATGGTGCGCGGCGCCAGCGACAGCCGCCACGGGTAGGTCACGCGGGCGGTCGGAAAGATCACGACGCGCGCCGGCTCCGGGATGTCCGCCCCAAACAGGCGCAGGAGCCGGGCGCGGAACCCGTGGAGGGGGCGCGGGCTCCAACGGAACAGCGTGGCCTGCACGACCGCCCAGACGCTGCGCAGGATCACCTCGCGCCGCGGCACGGGCGTCACACAGTTCTGGCCAAGGTAGGGCGCTTCAGGACTGGACACGGCCGCGAGTCTTGTCCGCGCACGGGCGGGCGCAACGGGGAAAACGCGGTCACCGGCGGCCGGCGGCCAGCGTGGCGAAGTCGTCGAGGAACCAGCGGGCCACGACCCCGTAGTCGAAGGCCCGGGCATCCTGCCGCGCCTGGTCGGCCAGGCGGCGCCGGCGGCCGGCGTCGGCCAGCAGGCCCGCAAGGCCGTCGGCCAGCTGCTCGACGCAGTCATCGGCCCGGTGATCGAACACGAGGCCGTTGGCGCCGTGCCGGATCACGTCGTCGTAGCAGTCCAGCGCGGACACCACCGGCACGGCGCCGGCGGCCATCGCCTCGATGGGCGCGACGCTCAGGCCCTCGCCCTTGGCGGCGAGGCTCGGATAGCAGAACACGTCGAACGATGCGTAGACGTCGGCCAGCTTGGCCGGGTCGTAGATTGGCGCCGAGAAGGTGATGCGTTCGCCGGCGTCGGCGGCGAGGGCGCGCAGGCCGGCCACGTAGTCTGCGCCGCCGCCGCCCTCCGCCACGGTCTGCGGACCCACCAGGCGGAGCCGCCAGTCGGGCAGGTCCGTCCGGCGCGCCAGGCGGGCCGCGGCGCCCAGCAGGAGCTCGAGGCCCTTCTCCGGATTGATCCGCCCGACGTAGCCGATCGTCAGCGGCGAGGCCGCACGGCGGTCGCGCTGGTGCAGCGACCAGTCGATGGGATTCGGCACGACCCTCGTGCGGGCCTCGAGTCGCGGATTTTCGCGCCGGACCTGCGCCCGCACGGCCTCGCTGGTGGCCACCACCCGGTGCACCCCGCCGTACAGGCGGCACTGGCCCTTGGGCATGCGGCCCAGCACTGTCACGACCCGGCCGGCAGCCGGTTTCAGTCGCGGCAGCCAGACCGGCAGGGCCACCGTGTTGAGCACGACGATGTCGGCGGGCGGCAGCCGGCGAAAGACTCGCGTGCCCCAGATCAGGTCGAGCAGGAGATTGCGCGGCAGCGAACGGGTGTGCGTGAATCCGGGAAGCCGGAACATGCGAAAACCGTCTAGCCTCTCCTCGTTCGCGAAGCCCGGCCAGCGGCGGGAGAAATAGGTCACCTCGTGCCCGGCCGCCGCGAATTCGCGCGCCAGCCGGTGCCAGATTTTTTCCATCGCGCCGCCGGCCACGGTCGGCACCGGCAGGAAGAAACCGCTCACAATCGTGATCTTCATGCCGGCAGGGTCCCGGGCGGGCGCCGGGCCGCCTCCAGGGCCGCGAGCAGCCCGTCGGCCGCCTGGCGGTAGGTGTAGCCGGCGATCCTCGCGGCGACCGCGGGCGCCAGCGATCCGCGCGGCACGGCCAGGGCGCGCCCGAGCGCCCGGCGCAGCCCGTCCGGCTCGCCGCTGCGGCAGACCCAGCCGGTCTCGCCGTCGGTCACGAGGTCCTGCTGGCAGCCCACGCGATCGCTCACGAGGCAGGGCACGCCGAGGTGCATGGCTTCGTTCACGGCCAGCCCCCAGGTCTCGTAGAGGCCGCGGGAGGGCAGCACGAACACGTCGGCCAGGCGGTAGCGCGCGGGCATCTCGGTCTGGTTGGCGAAGGGCAGGAGGTGCACCTGGCCGGGACGCGCCCGCCGCGCCGCGGCCTGCAGGCGGGCGCCTTCCGGGCCGTCCCCGACCAGGACGAGCGCCGCGTCCGCCGGGTCGAGGTCGAGGAACGCCTCCAGCAGTTCCACGGGCTGCTTCGCCGCGACAAACTTGCCGGCGAACAGCACGACGCGGACTGGCGGCGCCAGGCCGAGCTCTGCCCGCAGGCGGTCCGCGGCCGCCTGGTGCCGGGGATCATGGCGATCGAACAGCGTGTCGTCCACCGCGTGCGGGGCAAAGAACAGGCGCGGGGTCGGCACGCCGAGGGTCGTGAAATAGTCCCGGTTCGCCCGGCCGACATAGGTTACGGCGGCGAATTGCCGGTAGAGCCGGCGCAGCAGGGTGGTGCGAAGCCAGCCCGGCGCCGGCCGCCCGAGGAAGTGCGAGTCGCCGCGGAACACCAGCGGCACGCCGCGGCGCCGGGCCCAGGCGATCACGCCGAGATGGCTGGCATACGCGTAGCCGAACAGCAGCACGACGTCGGGACCCCACGCCGCGAGGCGATGCGTGAGGGTCGGGTTGCGCAGGCCCCAGAAATGCTCGGTGCCGGGCCGGCGGGCGGCGTTCGGGACAAACTCGTGCCCGTAGCCGGACAGCAGGTCGACATCCCATTTGAACGCCGTCTGGAACTGGGCGTCGCGCCGGACGGTGGCGCCAAAATCCCAGAGATAGAACACGCGGAGGTCGAGCGGCGCGTGTGCCTGCAGCCAGCGGAACCACGGGCTGTAGTACTGCGTGGGGTGCGAGAGCACCACGGCCAGCCGCACTCGCGCGGGCGCGGTCATGCGGCCCGCCCCTCCGGGCGCCGGACCTGGACCCGCTCGACGAACAGGGCGCCGACGACGACGAGCAGGATGACCGACTGGAAGATGGTGGTGACGAGCACGCTCGCGACCATCTCGAACGAGTTCGCCATGCCGAGCAGGATGGTGAATGCGACAAAGCCCTCGAGCGAGAGCAGCAGCTTGTGCACCGTATAGTTCTCAAGCCACGCGCACATCAGTCCGAGCACAAGCCCGAGGAAGATCCCGCCGTACTTCTCGCCGAAGTTGCCGTCCGCCTCCGGCAGCAGGCCCCAGGCGATGTAGGTCTGCAGCGTCGACTCGAGATCCTGGCGGCCGAAGTGCACGTTGAGCCGCACCTGGCCCTCATGTGTGCGGGGCTTCTCGGGCCAGAAGATGCGGGGCACGAGGAGCGGTGGGATCAGGAGATAGGTTTCCCCGTGCATCGGCTTGATGTGGCCCGTGTCCATCGCGTCGATCACGAACAGGAGATTCTGGAGATTGTTGATCCGATCGAGCAACCCCTGGGGCTTCGGGTCATCGGCCTGCTCGTCGCGGATCGAGTTCCGGACGGGGGCGGGGCTTACCGCCGCGTAGCTCGCCGCGATCCACTCGCTATAGCGGCCGGGCAGTTCGGCAAGGGAGACCGGCGTCGTGTTCTCGCCGTCCTCCGTCCAGTGCCGCTCGCGCATCGTGATCTTGCCGAGATTGAGGAACCCGAGCACGAGGCCCACGACAATGAGGTAGCGCCACGGCATCCGCCCGCGGCTCCAGAACAGGCCGATCATCACCGACGACAGCATCGCGGTGCTGGCGGAGAGGAGGAAGCCGGAAGCCATGATCAGGCTGTCGAGGGCCAGCAGCACCCAGAAGAGGACTGACAGGACGGGCGGTAGGGCGCGCGCGCTGACGAACAGCGACACGAGGAAGAAGCCGCAGACGCTGGCGGCCGACGCGATCGACTGGAGGACCGAGAAGCTGCCGGCGGGGAGGGCCGCGTAGAACGCCTCGAACGCCGGCGTGCCCTGGGCCACCGAGTACGCGGTCGCGATGAAGATGAGCGTGAAGCCGAGGCGCTTGATCCGCTCGCCCTGCTGCTGCCGGAAGCCGTGCAGCGCATACGACACCGGCAGCGCCGGCTGGAACAGCCCGAGGCAGAAGCGCCAGCCGGCTGCCAGCGCCACGCTGAAGATCAGCACCTCCAGGCCGGCCCGGGTCACGAAGTCCCCGGGATAGGCTGCCATCACCTCGTGGTTCACCACGATGGGCAGGCCGTAGACGATGAGGTGCTGGACCGCGATGAGCGGGACGATCGGGAGGCCGATGCCGAAAGACCGCCACGTCCACAGGACGGCCAGCGTGCCCGCCGAGATGAGGGCGAAGGCGGCCGCCCCCCGGCTTCCGCTGATGAAGAGCAGCCCGGTGATCCCGACCAGCAGGACAGAAAGCGGCAGCATCATCCGCTGGATGAACCAGCGGACGCTCTGGGCGAAGTCGCCGATCAGCGCATAGCGGTCAATGGTGGTCGGTTTGGCCGGGTTCATGCGGGGTGGACGTTCACGGCCCGGTCAAACAACTCGCATTGCTGGCGCGTCCGGGCGCGGGCGGTATGCTCGGTGCCGAATTTCGCCCAGTTGCGGGACGGATGGCGGGTGGGGTGGGGATTCACGAGCAGGGCGATCAGGAAATCGGCGGCTGCCGCGGTGGACCCCGATTCGGGCCAGCGCGCGACAGTGGCGAATTCAAGCGAGGATACCATCCGGTCAAGGGCGGAGCCGGCCGGCGTCAAGGCCAGGGTCGGCCGGTCGGCCAGAAAACAGGTGGCGATCTTCGACGGCCGGTAACCAGGGTCGTCCGAGCCCGGGATCACGATGGCGTCCGCGGCGAGCAGGGTCCGGATCGCCGTGAAATAGCCGATCCGGCCCGGCGCCTCGCGGACGAGGTCGCCGACGCCGGCCGCGGCGGCGAGCGGCGCCACCGACAGGCGGGCCTGATCCGGCGGCGCGTAGCTGGTGCCGATAAAGTCGAAACGAAGGCGGGCCACATCCTCGGGGTGCCGCTGCCGCAGCTCGCGGACGGCTGCGAACAGTAGCTCGAGCGAGGTGCGCATGATCGGGCCGACCGCCCCAACGCTCACCACGTGCAGGCAGCCGGGCTCGCGCACAAAGGCCGGCCGCAGGTCGTCGCGCTGGCGCGCGAGATCGAAGTCCTGCTGGGGGGCGCCGAACGGCACCACCGCGCCGGGGCGCGCGCTGAACCAGGGATAGCGGGCGGCCAGCTGCTGGAGGTAGGCATCGCTGACGCTGACAAAGCCCGCCGCCTCGGCCCACGCGCGCTCCTCGAAATGCTCGGCCTGCCAGCGCGCGACGCGATACTTCCAGCCGCCCGGCGGCGGCGGGGCGCCCGGCCGCTCATAGTAGTCCGTCCGCCACGGGTCCTGGAGGTCGATCACATAGGGCACGCCGAACCGGTGCAGCCAGCGCGGGCCGAGAAGCGTCAGGAGGAACTGCGTCGTCGAGAAATAGACGAGGTCGAACGGGCTGTCGCCGAGCAGCCGGTCGCCTTCCGCCCGCAGGGGGAACCACGCGCGGTACGCCAGGCTGCCGATCCCAAGCCGGCGCAGCCACGGGGACCGGCTGGCATGCACGCGGTGCACGGGCAGGTCGTCCGGGATCGTCTCCGCCAGCAGCGGATCGGGTGTGCCCGGGACGTCCGCGGCGTCGACCGCGAGCACCACGGGATCCCAGCCGTAGTCCCGGTAGTACGGCAGGCTCATGCGGACGCGCAGGTGGTCGGGCGCGTTGGTCGGCGGGAAATGCGGGCTGACGATGAGGACGCGGCGCATGATTACACGGCGCGGGGCGGCTGCACGGGATGGCTGGGCGGCAGCTCGACGCGGAAAAAGTACTCCCGGTCAGACCGCAGCAGCTCGACCAGCCCGGGCGGCACCAAGGGCTTCAGCCAGGGAGCGCACGGCTCGAACTGGCTCCGGTAACAGGCCAGGGCGTGATCCTTGACCGGCCCGAAATCCTCCGTCGCCTGTGACCAGCAGCGCCGCGCCTCGCCCAGGCGGCCCAGGATCAGCTTGGGATTCCACCAGGACCAGACCGGGTACTCCCAGATCGCCGGGCGCTTTGCAACCGCCGCGAGGGCGCGCTGGGCCACGGCATACGTGGCATCGTGCTCACTGCTGCCATCGGGGCAGCACGGGAGGAACACCTCATCCGGCTGGATCGCTTCCAGCAGGCTCCGCAGCCGGTCCGCGAGATCATCCACCCGCTCCGGTGGCAGACGACCGAGCGTGCCGTCGACCTCGTCGAGAAAATGCGCCGCGACCGACTCGACCCCGAGGACGGCCAGTGCGGCGCGGGCCTCGTCGCGGCGCACTGCGCGCAACCTTGGACTGGTCAGGGTCGGGTGGTTGGGGTGCGAGGCGCTGCCATCCGTGACCACGATGACATGCACCGGCAGGCCCCCGGCCCGCCGCCGGGCGATCAGCGCGCCGCAGGCCAGGGTCTCGTCGTCCGGGTGCGGCGCGATCACGACGGCGCAGCCGCGGGGCGGAGGCATCGCATGGCTCAGCCAGCGCAGACCGAGCCGGCAGCCGGCCATGACCGCCAGCCGGGTGATGGTCTTGGTGCGCTGGCGTCCGAATTGGACCAGACCGGCCATGACCAAGGCGGAGGGCAGGAGTTTGGGTCCCGGCATGGCTAGGTCTCCCCGAGCGCGCGAGCGACGGCTGCCAGCAGGCGCGGGGCGTCGTGCTCCCACGCAAACCCGGTCTCAGCTGCCGCCCGCGCTGACGCCTGGGTCGAGCGGAGCCGGGCCGGGTCGGCCACCAGTTGGTCGAGCTGGGTGGTCACCTGGGTGGTCTCATGCGCCGTGACGAGAAGGCCGACGGCCGGTGCGGCCCGCAGCACCTCGGTCTGCCCGGCCGTGTCGGTGGCCACGACCGCCAGACCGGCGTTCAGGTACTGGAAAATCTTGTTGCTGATGGTCAGGTCGCGATTGCGGGGCCAGTGCTGCTCCAGCGCGAGCCCGATGTCGTGTTCGGCCAGCCGGTCGGGCAGCTCGCCGGGCGTGACCGCCGGCAGGAAATGGACGTCCGCGCGGCGCTCCGCCGGGACCCGGGCCAGCAGCTCCTCGCGGTAGCCGGGACGCTCGTCGCCCAGCAGGCAGACCCGGCTGGCGTGCTTCATCCTCGACCAGGCGGCCAGGAAAAGTTCGAGGCCGCGGCCCGGTCCGATGGTCTGCGAGAACCAGATGAACGACGGCGGGCCGACGGTCGGGGGCCGGTCGAGCCGGTGGTGTTTCTGGAGCGGAAAGGTATTGCGGAGAGTGATCGGGCGGGCGCCGCCGAACGTGTCGGCGAGCGCCTGCGCCAGGCTGTCGGAGGTCGTCGTCACATAGGCTGCGTGACGCAGGGCGAAGCGCTCGGCCTGTTCGAGCAGGCGGAGCGGGCGGTTCGCGCGGTCCGCGAAGAGGAGGTCCTGCGAGTACCAGTCCTCGATGTCGACCGCCACGCGCCGTCCGTCGCGGATCAGGTGCGACGCGGCCCAGATTGGAATCTCGGTGTGGGCGATGTACAGGTCGGCGGACTCGGCCCGGGCGAGTCGGAGGAGCGCCGATGCCGGCCCCAGCGCGGCTGCGGTCTCGAGGCGGGTCGTCCGGCACAGCAGGCGCGCCAGCCAGGTCGAGCCGCGCTGCGCCAGTCCCCGCAGGCGGGCTGGCGTGCCCTCGCCCGCGAGATCGAGCACCTTGAGACGGAACGGCTGGCCGCGCATCAGCTCGTGGTCGATGCGGGCAAAACGCTCGTGACTGGAAACCGTCAGGACGGTCACGTCGTGGCCCGCCGCGCCCAGGGTCGTGGCCTCCTTGAGGACACGGGGATTCCGGCAGAGGTGTGAGGCCGAGAGGATCGCGATGCGGCGCACGCTCATCGGTTCAGCAGGTGGCGCAGGCGCCAGAAAAGGCGCCAGCCCACAAGACCCACGACCGCAGAGGTCCGCGGCCCCATCGGCGGGGCGCCGACCGACTCGCCGAGTCTTACGACCTCCGCCTCGGCCCGCCGGATCAGGTCGGGGGGCGCGGGGTAGAAGTCGTGCACGTACCGGCGCCAGTACCCGGCGCAGGCGTGGCGGGTCCGGGGCGAGTCCTCCGCGGCGAGGAGGCGGGCCGTGATCAGCTCCAGCGAGCGAAACTGCGACCGGCGCGCGCGTTCGCTGCGTTGGCGGCTCAGGCTGCCGGACAGGCCGGACCGGTAATAGGTCTTTGCCGCCGCGTCGCCGCAGTAAGCGAGTCCGGCCCCGGCCAGCATGACGCGGCTGAAATACTCGCCGTCGTCATTCAGCGTGAGCGTTTCGTCCCACGGGCCTGCGCGCTCGGCAATGAGCCGGGGGACGAGCCAGGCCGCCGGGTGCATCATCGCGCCGGTCTCGCCGGCGAGCACCAGAAACTCAACCGCCGTGAAATCCCGCTCGATCACGTCGTCGACAAAACGCGCGTGCGCCGGATCCTGCTCAAAGCGTCCCCACGCGCACGTGGCCACCTTTCCCGGGGCCCGCATCGCCAGCAGGGCCAGCTGCGCCCGGATCTTCCCGGGCGAGAGCAGGTCGTCGGCATCGAGGAACTGGAAATAGTCGCCGCGCGCCTCGCGGAGGGCCCGGTTGCGGGCCGCGCTGGCTCCTTGGTTCGGCTGGGCGACGACCCGCACGCCTCGCGGGACAAATTCCAGCGCGAGCGCGGCGCTGCCGTCGGTCGAGCCGTCGTCGACGACGATGACCTCGCAGTGGTCCCAGTCCTGCGCGAGGGCCGACTCAAGGGTCGCCCGCAGCCACGGCGCCGCGTTGTGGCAGGGGATGAGGATGGAGACCAGGGGCGATGCCATGGGTGCTATGCCCGCTGGTGCACCCGGAGGTAACCATGGGCGTTCCGGGATTGAAGCCGCCAAGGGCGGCCCGCGGCAAGTTCATCACGCGGGCCCAGAGCGTCGAGCGACCCGCCGTTTGGGCGCTTCGCCCACCGAATTGAGTGGCGTGGTTTGGTCGGCATCGGTGTCACGGGGCGGGCCCTTTCTCCGTCACCCGGCGCCAGCCGTGCCGGAAGTACCAACGGCGGGACTCCGCGACATAGTGGTGCATCACGGCGCGGGGATGGATGCCCTCCTCCTTGCCGGGGCGCGTGAGGTAGTCCGCGGCCGGGGCGACGGCACACGGCTGCGCGCGGGCCGCCAGCATGGCCACGAGGGCCTGCTCGAGGTAGTAGCTGGTGCGTTCGCGCCGGATCAGCTCGGTACACCACGCCTCGAGCTCCGCCCAGTCGAGTGACTCGCTGCGCAGGCCGCAGAGGCCGACGTTTACCAGCGGCGGCAATGGCGCGCCGGCGAGGTGTTCCAGCACGGGACGCGAGTAGCCGTAGTTCTCCTCGCAGTCGACGGCGTGCAGGATGCGTTCCGGCTGCCGGAGCCATTCGAGCAGAAAGTCGGGGCGGCGAAAGAAAAGCAGATCGGAGTCGATCACCAGTTTCCAGCCGGTCGAGCCCAGGTGGGGTGCGATCAGTTTCCGGATGTGGGGGTAATTCTGCCAGCGATCCCGCAGCGTGTGAAAACGGCTGGCGGGCAGCAGCTGGTCAAGACGGGCCACCTGCTCTGCATACGAGTGGAAGCGGAGGCGGGGACCCAGTCGCGACAGCAGACTCCGGACCTCTTGGTCGCAGCTGCCGTCGTCGTAAATCTCCGCGGCGACCCGGAACTCGGCCTGGCGCGCGAACGAATGGAGGCAAAAGGCCGTTTGGTACCAGAAGCGCCGGCCCGTGAGAACGTGCAGCGTGACCTCGGCGGCGCCGTCGCGAGCGGGCAGGGGCGGCAGCATCGCCGCGGCGGCCTCCATCTCCCGGCGCTGCCGCTCATTTTCCCGCTCCACCCATGGTCCGCCGTTGCGCCACGAGTCGCGCAGCCGGGACCACGGATTGTGCCAAAGCACTAGGGCGAGGCGGCCGAGGCCGAGGGTGCGGGCGAAAGAGCGAAGGTTCATCGGGCGGATTCCAGGGCCCGCGGGGAATACGGGACGCGGCCCTCAAAATGCCCGCAGGCTCCCTGCCAGCGGATTTGCTGGACCGGTCCCTGCCAGGCCCGGTAGGTGAACCAGGCCTTGATCATGCGGAACCGGGCACCGGACCGGGATAGTGGGCCCCAGGGCGATGCGCCATGCCGGGCGAGCACCTGCATCCATGAGCGTTGGATGCCGCGGTTCAGCCGGGCGAGATAGTCCGCCGCGGTGCGGGTGGACGGAATCAGGTGGGTCAGCTGCAAATCGGGAAAATAGCCGACCTGCCAGCCGTCGCGCAGCAGGTGGAGGATGATGTCGTTGTCCCCGCTCGAGCTCAGATCCTGTCCGCGCCGGTCCGAGAGACTGCCGGGTGCCGCGTCGTCGAGCCAGCGGCGGAGCGCGACTCGTCGAATCGCCAGTCCGGCTCCGATCGGGGCGAACCTGGGGTAGGCGATTTGGCGCGGGTCACCGGGCGGCGGGTGACCGTCGCCGACCAGCGGTTGGTCACCGAGGTCGCGGCACGCGATCAGGTCGTCAAACTCGCGGGCCCAGTCGGGAGGCGCCCTTTCGAACTCGGGCCGGCTGCGTCCGCCCAGCGCCCCGATCCGGGGCTGGGCCGCGAAATGCCCTGCCACCCGTGCCAGATAGTCGGGGGCGAGGACGTTGTCGTCATCGACCATGACAATCAGCGGCGCCTGTGTCGACCGCACGCCGGCCCGGCGGGCCGCGGTGAGGCCCAAGGTCGACTCCACCACGAGTCGCAGGTGTGAGGGCGCGCTTTCGGCCAGGGCGGCCGGGTCCACGGGAGGCTGCGAGGCGTTGTCGACGAGGACGAGTTCCCAATGGGCGGGCGCCAAGGTTTGCGCCCGCAGGCCCGCCAGCGTCCGGGCCAGCCGGCCGGCGTGCGGCCGGTGGGTGGAAATTACCACGGCAATCTCCGGTGATGGGGCGTCGGCGTTCACAGTTGAACGATCTCCTCCGTGAGCGGACCTCGCGGCCGCGCGAGCGCCTGCTCGACTGCGGCAATCACGGTCGCGGCGGAAATCTCGGTCATGCAGGCATGGTGGTAGTCACAGCGATTGCGTTGCCAGCAAGGCGCACAGGGGGGACGGTGGGTCAGGTTGAGGTTGCAGCTGTACCCCGTCAATTCGGGCGGCTCGCGACCACCGTAAACGATGACCGCCGGGCAGTCGACGGCCCGGGCGAGGTGCATCGGAAATCCCACGAGACCGACGAACAGGCGTGCGCCGGCCAGCACCGCGGCCGAAGCCCGCAGCGACGTCTTCCCACGGAGATCAGTGGCGCCGGATAAAGCCGGGTCGCCTGCCGAGCCGAGCTGAACGACTGGCATTCCACGCTGAACAAAGTGGTCAACCACCGCCTGCATCCGCTCACCCGGCCACTGTTTGGTGCGCATCGGCACGGCTGCGGTCAGGCCGGAAGCCTGCACCACGAGGCTGTCGCGATAGGGGGCCGCGGCAGCCAGCTCATCCGCTTGCAGCACCAGATGCGGACGGAGCCTGATCTGGCCGGTGAGTCCCGCCCGGCGGCACATGTCCGCGATGATGTGCTCGCTGACCGCGGTGTCCCGGTCGGCCGCGCGATCGTAGGTAGAGTAGCTCAGCGCCCGCATTGGCCGCCCGAGGCGGCGGGCCAGTTGGAGGTAGCGTGGGTCCTCGGGAATCAGGCGAACCCGCCGATCGAGGTACGAATAGAGCGCGGCGTGCCGGGTGACAAACCACAGGTTTCGCGCGCCACGCTGCAGCCATTCCTCGATGGCGGCGGTACACAGGAGGTCGTCGCCGATGCCGCCCAGGAAACCGAGCGTGAGATCCGGCCGGCCCAGCTGCATCAGCCTGGCCGACCCCCAGGCATAGAGTGCGAGCTTCTGCCACGGGCCGCTCATGGGGAGACAGGGAAGCGGTCGGCCATGGCCTCGATGTCGGCCAAAAACGCGGCCTGAATCCGAGCGGGATTGAATTCCGCCTCCGCCAGAAGCCGGGTGCCGGCCGCGGCGGCCTGCCAACTCGCCGGTTGACGCAGGCGGTCCAGTTCCTCCCGCAACGCGGCGGAGTCCGCTGCGGTGTGCAACGTGAATTCGCGGTGGGCCAGCGCCCAGGATCCGAACTCGGAGTCGGCATCGCCGAAAAGCACCAGCGGCAGGCCCAATTGCGCATATTCGGTCAGCTTGCTGGGGAAACTCGTCGCGAGGATCTGCCAGCGGCCGGCCGGCAGGTCCGCCCGGCGCGGATGGGCCACCAACAGGGCCGAGCAGTTCTCCCGCAGCCAGCGCGCGGAGTCCTCCGGGCGGGGAAAATAGGGCAGCAGGCGGAGATGGCGCGACGGCGGCACGGGCGCCTCGGCGAGCGCGGCGGCGTCGGTGATGAGCGACAGCCGGCCGCCTTGTCGGCCCAGCTCATCCGCCAACCGGGCCAGCAGGGGCCAGAGTCCGGCGTAGACCTTGCCGGCATAACCCAGCTCGACGCCGGTGGCGTAGTGCGGCTGCCACCCCGCGGCTGGCCAGGCGAGGTCGGTAGGAATGGGGCGCAGCACGCGGCACCTGGGCCGTTGTTCCGGTTCCAGCTGTTCAATGAGCCGATCGGAAACCGACCAAACCCGATCGGACGCGGCCACGACCGTTCGCCGGTTCCAAACCAGATGGCGGTGAGGCAGCGCCCCCTGGTTCCAGCGGATCTCGTCATCGTGGAAAAAGACGCCGAGTGGACCGTCTCCGGCCCGGGCGCACTCGGCTGCCAGCAGCGCCTGCGGATCCCAGAGGTTCGCGAGGAGCACCCGCGGCTCGGGTCCCGCTAGCACGCCGCGGCCTCGCAGTTCGGCCCGGAGCAGCTTCGCGCGGAGACGCATCAGCAGATGGCTCCGGGAATTGGCGGGCGGCCACAAAGTCTTGCGCAGGGGCAGCACGATGTGCTCCCAGAAGAGTTCGGTCTGTGCCGGCGGGGGGAAGTACGACACCAGTTTCAGCCGCCAGCCGGCCCGGACCAACGGCAGGAGGTGGCGGCGGAAGATCACAAAGCTGCCGTTTCCCTCGGTCGGCGTGGTGTTCGAAAACAGTACGAGCGTGCCCGGCGGACGCGACGATTCAGGGCCGGCGGCGCTCATGGGGAAATCCGCGGCGCCATCGCTTCGGCCGCCGCAACCACGGCGTCGAACTCGACCAGTGAGGCGTCACACCGGCCGCTGGCATCCCGCGGATGCACCAGCGTGTGCGGAGTGCCGTAGGGACGAAAACGCTGGCAGGAGTTCACGCCGGCCGGGTCGTGATCGGGGCGGTCCCACGCGACGACCACGCACGGACAGGAGGCGGCCGCCGCAAGATGAACCGGCCCCGAGTCATTGCCGACGAACAGGGCGGCGCGGGTCAGCAATTGCCACGTCTGTGGCGGAGTCAGGGTGCCGGCCCAGTTGAACACCCGCGGGGCACCGGCGCCAAAACGCTCGCGGTCGGTCTCGTCACCCACCACGACGACGGTCCATCCGCGCACGGCGAAATGCCCCGCAAGCCGGACGAACTGTTCGGTCGGCCAGCGCTTGTGCGGCAGGGAGGCGCCGACTCCGAGGACGAGCAGCGGGCGGGAGGGGTCAATGCCCGCGGCGCCGAGGCGATCCGTGACGGTCCGGATGTCGGGCTCGGCGCAGTGCAGCTCAAGGGCCGTTGACTGGGGCACGACCCCGAGCGCGGAAAGGAGCGCGAGGTTGGCTTCGACCTCATGGACCGGCGGGACGGGATAAGGCAGCGCGAGGGTTAATGCGGCAGATGCCGGCATCGGAGCGGATCCATGATCATAGCCGACCCGGATCGGAGCGCCGGAAAGAAAGGCCAGGAGGCGGGCGTGGGCAAGATCGGCTCCGGTGCGGGGAATGAAGGCCAGATCGAACGGACCCGGCGCGAGGCTGCGGCGGAGAAATCGTCCCATGCGCAGCGCGCGACGCGCGTCACCCAGCCGGCGGGGCATGGCGTCGGGCACCAGGACGGCGCGTTCATCGACGTGCGGGCACGCGGCGGCCAGCGCCGCCCCGGCGGGCCCGGTCACCAGTGCGATGCGGGCGGCGGAGGCGACGCGGCGGAGTTCGCGGAGAAACGGCGTCAACAGGACGAAATCGCCCATCGCGTCGAGCTTGACGACCAGGATGCGTCGGGAGGCGGCCAGCGACGGCGGGTTCTCCGTTCGCGGCGAGGGACGCCGGACAGCTTCCGCGGCGAGGCGGGCCAGTGCGTCGGTAAGAGAGAACTTCAATCTAGGGGGACGGCGGAAAAGGTGGAATCCGGCCGAAGGCTGCGACGGTGCCGGCCAGATGTTCCAGTCGGGGCGGCAGGGCCACGATGTCAAAGTGTGGGTCACCGTGCGGCTGCATGCGCACGAGCCACTCCTCCCAGAGCGGAATCGCCGGGTCGCCGGCGAGCCCGAAGTGCGAGAATGCGCCGGTGTTCCGGAACCAGAGGAACCGACGGTAGCCGGCGGCCTCGAGCGCGCCGAATGCGGCGCGGGGGTCGTTGCCGGCGGCGCGCGCGAGGGCCGGATGCCACTCGAAGATCACGGCCGGTTGGTCGCGGCGGAGCAGCGCCTGCGCCCCTTGAAGGGCTTCGCCATCGGAGCCGTCGATGTCGACCTTGAGCACGTCAAATCTCGCGGCGGCACCCAGCAGCGTCGCGTCGAGCGTCGTGGCGGCCACCTTGGCCGTGCCGAGCGCCGCGGCGGTGCCGGGGTGATGGTGGACCAGCGCGGCCACCTCGCCGGGGGCGCGGGCCAGCATGACCGGATGCAGGGTGATGTGCGGGAATTGCGCCGTGTTTTGGCGGAAGAGCGGAAGGAACTCCGGGTCCGCCTCGATGCTGTGGATGGCCGCGAGGCTGGGACCGCACTGCGCCTCGAGCAGCAAGACCGTGTTCCCGAGCGAGGCGCCGACATCGATCACCGTGACCGGCCGGCCGGCGTCGGCCGCGACCGCGCGCACGAGTTCAACCAGGGCGCGATTGAAGTCGGCGAAGGTGGCGAGGAGAAACGGATAGGGATTGCCCCCGTTCAGGAACGCGGGGAAGCCATGCAGGCGCGTCGGGAAGGTCGCGCGGTTGCGGTCGTAGATGCCGCGCAGCCAGCGTTCCACCGCGCCCAGGCGTAGCACGCGCAGGCGATGACCGCCGGTCGGCAGCCAGCGGGAGATCCAGGAAACGACGGACCGGCTCATGCCTGAAAATGACGGCTCTGCCAGGCGATCACGGGTTCGACCAGTCCCCAGCGGTCATCCTGCAGCGCGCTCGACGGGCTCGTGCCCGGTGAGACCTCAAACTGAATCACGTCGTGGAGCGAGGCGTGCTCCTGGCGGCGCGGCTCGTGGACGGCCACGGTCACGCTGTAGAAACCCGGCGCAAGCCATGCCGGCAAGGGTGCCCGCAGGACGTGGCGGCCGGCCTCGAGCCGGCCACCTTGGCGGCTGACGTCGGTGTTCGTCGTGGTGAGTACCGCGACGCCCTCCTGCGTCGAGACGCGCGCGGCCACCTGCACGTCCTTGAGCGCCTCGCGGGTAACCAGCTCGAGCTCAAGCCAGGCGCTCTCGCCGGCGGGCTGGCTCTCGAGCGTGATGCCGGCGGCGTCCGTGACGGCGACGCGCTCGAACCAGGTGGCGACCGGACGCGACCCGGGCGCCGGTGCCGGGCGCACATACTGGGAACGCCGCCCCATGAGGCCCGTGTAACGGCTGACCACCTCACCGATCGGGCCGAAGGCGGCGACCTGCCCGCTGGACAGCAGCACGCCGGTCCGGCAGAGCTCCCGCATGGCCGAGAGATTGTGGCTGACGAAGAGCACCGTCCGTCCCTCGCCGCGGGCCACGCTCTCCATCTTGCCGAGGCATTTTTTCTGGAAGACGGCGTCACCGACCGCGAGCACCTCGTCGACGATCAGGATTTCGGGCTCGAGGTGGGCCGCGACGGAGAAGGCCAGCCGCACGTACATGCCGCTGGAGTAGTGCTTCACCGGCGTGTCGAGGAACCGCTCGACCTCGGCAAAGGCCACGATCTCATCAAACTTTCGCCGGATTTCCGCGCGCGTCATGCCGAGGATGGCGCCGTTCAGGAAAATGTTCTCGCGGCCGGAGAGTTCCGGATGGAACCCCGTTCCGACCTCGAGCAGGCTGGCCACGCGTCCCCGGATGGAAATGCGGCCGGTCGTGGGCTCGGTGATGCGGGAGAGGATCTTCAGGAGCGTGGATTTGCCGGCGCCATTGCGGCCGATGATGCCAACCACGTCGCCCTGCTCCACCGTGAAGCTCACGTCGCGCAGGGCCCAGAAGTCCTCGACGGTGGCGGCGCCGGACCGGCGCCCGAGCCAGTCGCGGACCCGGTGCATGACGGTGTCGCGGAGCGTGTCATGCCGCACCGCGTGCGAGAGCTGGTAGCGCTTGCCGAGGTTGGCGACGGTGATGACGGGGCCGGCCATGGCTCAGATGATATCGGCGAAACCCTTTTCCGTGCGGCGGAAGTACCACAGCCCGGTCGCGAGCAGCAGGACGGTGACCAAGATTCCGACCAGCAGGCCGCCCGCGTCGAGCGGCTGCGCCCCCCGGAGCAGGCACCAGCGGAATCCGTCGATCACGGCGACCATCGGGTTGAACGAGAACAGCAGCCGCCAGCTGGGCACGACGCTGGTGCTGAATCCGACGGGTGAGAGGAACACGCCGAGCTGGAGCAGGAAGGGCACGATGAAGCGGAAGTCGCGGAAGCGGACGGTCAGGGCCGTCAACCAGAGCCCGGCCCCGAGCGCCGCGAGGAGGCCGAGCACCATGAAGGCCGGCAGGAGCAGCAGCCGCCAGTCGGGCCAGCAGGACCACCACGCGCTGAGGGCGACATACAGCACGCCGACGATCGCAAAGTCCACCAGTGCCACCGCCAGGGCCGAGAGCGGCACCACCAGGCGGGGGAAATAGACCTTGGAGATGAGATGCGTGTTGCTGACCAGGCTGCCGCTGGCGCTGGTGAGCGCGTTCGCGAACAGCTGCCAGGGGAGGAGGCCGGCCATGACCATGAGCGGATAGGGCACGCTGCCCGACGGCATCTTGGCGAGGCGGGAGAACACAAACGTGAAGACGACGAGGGTGACCGCGGGCTGGAGCAGCGCCCACGCTGCGCCCAGGACGGTCTGCTTGTAGCGGACCTTGATGTCGCGCCAGGCCAGAAACCCGAGCAGTTCGCGGTAGCGCCACAGGTCCCGCCAATAATGCGCCTCGGCGCGCCCGGCCTCGAGGACGAGCTCGGGTGGCGTGGTGACGGGGGGATGTTCAGCGGCTGGGCTCACCAAGGGAGAAGCGAGGCAAGGCGGGTGCGGAATTGCGAATATGAAAAGTGCTCGGCCCGGGCGAGGATCGGCTCCGGCGCCCACGCGCGGCGCAGTGCCGCCACCGCCGCCGCGGCCAGCGCCGGCGCATCGCCGTAGGTCACGAGCACGCCGGTCTCGGGCGTGATCACCTCGGTCGTGCCGCCGTCCCGTGCGCCGAGGCAGGGCCGGCCGTGCGCCATCGCCTCGACATAGACCAGGCCGAAGCCCTCCCGCTGGCTCGGCAGCGCGAAGAGCCGGCAGCGCTCGAATTCCCCGTGCAGCTGCTCGTTCGGGACAAAGCCCGCAAACTCGACCGCCTCCAGGACCTTCAGCTGGCGCGCCAGCTGGTACAACCGGTCGCGATCGTCGCCCCGGCCGACGATCCGCAGCCGCGCCCGGGGCTCCGCCGCGCGGATCGCGGGCATCGCCGCGATGAGGTGGTCGATGCCCTTGTAGGCGTCGGACCGGGCGAGCCGGGCGACCGCGAGGATGACCGGCTCCGCGGGCAGCGGCGCAGGTGGCGCCGGCGGCGCCAGCTGGGGGTCGAGCGCGTTCGGCACCACGACGAACCTCTCGGCATCGAGGCCGGTCCGCCGCCGCAGTTCGCCGCGGGTGAACTCGCTCACGCAGAGGATGCGCTCCGCGCCGGCGAGCGCGCGGCGCTGCCAGAAGGTGAACGGGCGCCACACCTCGATGCCGTGCGCGACCAGGACATAGCGGATCCGGCGATGGAGCAACCGCGCGAGCCACGCGACCGGAAGCTGGCCCACATGACCGCAGACAATCAGGTCCGCCTCGCGGCCCAGCCGCAGGCTCTCGCGGATGAACCGCACCTTGTCGCGCCCGCACACGCTCCACCGGCGGAAGGCCGGCCCGGAGTACGGCCGCAGCTCGGTGGTGTCCACGACGACGTCGTTGAGCGCCACAAAATCCACCTGGCCGCCGCGCTCGCCGGCGAGGTCGCACAGCGCCTTCAGGTACAGGCGCAGCATGCGCGGGATGCCGCTGTCGGTCGTGAACAGCTCGGGCGCGAGGAGCAGGATTCTCATGCAGGGCGGACCGGACGGTTCAGGAACGCGACCAGCACGGCGAGGGACCAGACCCGCGACCATTCGCGATCGTCATTGCCGGCCAGGAAGTTTCGCCAGATGGACTGGGCGGCGGAGACATTCAGCAGTCCGCTGCGCCCCGCCTTGGCATCGGCGAAAGTCTCGTCGAGGAAGGGCCGCAGTTCCTTCCGCATCCAGCGGGGGAAGGGCAGGCTGAAGCCGCGCTTGGGCCGGTGGGCCAAGCCAGGCGGAAGCAGGTCGGACACCGCCTCGAACAATACGCCCTTGGGTCGTGCCGGATCGAATTTGAGCGCAGCCGGCTGGCGCCAAAACCACTCGAGCAGTGGCCGGTCCACCAGCGGCACGCGCAGCTCGAGCGAATGCCGCATGCTCATCACGTCGCTGTCCCGCAGCAGCACGTCCGCCATGTAGGTTCGCAGCTCCCACGCGCTGACCAAATCAAAGGGCGTGGCGCCCGCCAGGTCCTCCGCCAGTTCGGCAAACTGGGGATGGAGCGGGCCGCCGCCGGGCTGCGCGTCGGGGTGGAGGAGGCTCTGGCGAACCGGCTCGGGAAACACCCGCCGCGAGAGGGCGGCGAGTTCCGGCAGAGTCCGGGCGTGGGTGAGGAAATCGGCGAGCTTGCGCGTGCGGGCCGTGCCGGCGCGCCACCGCCGCAGCAGCGGTTCGCGCAGCACCGCCGGCAGGGCCCGCCAGAGCGGGAGCCAGCGGGCCAGCGTGGGCAGGCTGCGGAAGGACGGGTAGCCGCCGAAGATCTCGTCGCCCCCGAGACCCGAAAGTGCGACCGTCACGCCGCCGGTCCGGGCCGCCCGACTAATGTAGTAGGTGTTCACGCCGTCGCCCGTCGGCTGGTCCATCGCGGCCAGTAGCGACGGGAGATCGCGCGCGACTTCGCCGCCGGTCAGGACGCTGGCGTGGTGCTGGGTCCCAAAATGACGGGCGGAGGCGGCGGCCGCTTCCGCCTCGGAATAGCCGGTCTCTTCAAATCCGAGTGAAAATGTCCGCAAAGCGCCCGAGCCCGCTCCGGCCATCAGGGCCACGACGGTTGCCGAATCGAGGCCGCCCGAAAGAAAGGCGCCAACCGGAACGTCGGCCACGACATGGGCCCGGATCGATTCGTCCAGTCGGGCGCGAAGCTCGCGGACCAGCTCGGTGCGACTGGCCGCGACGACCCCGGCCGCCGGAATGGTCCGGAATCGCCAGTGAATGCGGCGCGCCAGCGCGCCGCGCTGGAACACCGCGCACTCGCCCGGCAGGAGACTGTGGCAGTCACGGTAAATCGTCCGCGGCGCCGGCACGGCGAGCCAGCCGAGATAGTCGGAGACCGCGGCCGGGTCGATCTCCGCGTTGGCCAGCCGCGCGGCGTGGAGGGCGCCGAGTTCTGAGGCGAACGCGAGGCGGTCGCCATCGAGACGGTAATACAGCGGCTTGATGCCGAGCGGATCGCGCGCGAGGAAGAGCGACTGCTCGTGCCGGTCCCACGCGGCGAACGCGAACATGCCGCGCAGTCGACCGAGGCAGTCGGCGCCCCAATGCGCAAAGGCCGCGAGCAGGACCTCGGTGTCACAATCGGTGCGGAAGGCGTGGCCGGCGGCCGCCAGCTCGGCGCGGAGCGCGCGGAAGTTGTAGATGGCGCCGTTGAAGACGACGTGGACCCGGCCGTCGGGCGTTGCCATCGGCTGGTGTCCATGCGCCGGATCGAAAATCGCCAGGCGCCGCATCCCAAGCGTCGCCGGGCCGTCGCTCACGAGGCCGTCGTCGTCGGGCCCGCGGTGCACCATCGCGGCGCACATCCGCCGCACGGCTTCGTCGCGTCGTTCGGCCGGATCGCGGCCGCCCACAATGCCGGCTATGCCACACATGACGGGTTTCCGGGAAGGCTTCGCCCCGTCGCTTCCGGTGGGGAGCGACCGGGCAGGCGGGCGGGGTGGCTTGGGGCCATCACGTCGACGATCAGGGCTAAATCCCTAATAATAAGAGGCCAACGCGAACTCGGGACGATGGCAATAGCGCGGTTGCGCCGCGCGTCGGTCCTTGGTCAGGCGCAGATGGCCGCGTGGACTTCGCGCGCCTTCTCGGCGGAGCAGAGTTTTTCCACGAGGAGCAGTCCGAAGTCCACGGCCGTGCCGGCACCCCGCGACGTCAGGATATGGCCGTCGGCGACGGTTCGTTCCTGCGCGAGGATCTGCGGGAGTTCGGCCGCGACAGAGAAATGGGCGGTGTAGCGGCGGCCGGCGAGCAGCCCGGCGTCGTGCAGCACCGTGGGTGCCGCGCAGATCGCCGCCAGCCAGCGCCGACCCTCATGCTGCCGACGCACCAGCTCCGCGACCCGGGTGTCGGCCCGCAGGTGCTTCACGCCCGGCCCGCCCGGCAGGAAGAGGCAGTCGAAGACGCGGCCCGGGGGTGCCAAGACCGACGTGAGCGTGGTATCGGCGTGAACCGTGACGCCGCAGCGGCCGGTCACGTGAATCCCGTCGGCGAGCGCCGCCGCGGTGACGTCGATGCCGGCGCGCCGCAGGAGGTCGATCGGGGTGATCGTCTCGATTTCCTCAAAACCTTCGGCGAGGATTGCTAGGACGGTGGGCATGGTGTGGAGTGATCGGATGCGAACTATCATCGGCACGAGGTCGAGTCACTCAGGAACTGTGCGGAGATGAGCGCGCTTGCGGCAGAATCCGGCCGGCGCCTGGTCGTGTTTGGCGCGGGCTATGTTGGCGGCGAGTTTGCCCGCCAGGCAATTGCCCGCGGCCTGCGGGTCACGGCCTTGACCCGGAACGAGGCGAAGGCCCGCGATCTACGCACCGCGGGTGCCGAGGTGGTGGTGGCGGACCTGGCGGACGAGTCGTGGCATGCGGCGATTCCCGGCGGGGCGAACCTGGTACTGAATACGGTCAGCGGCGGCGGGGGTGGCTTGGATGGCTACCGGCACAGTTACCTCGCGGGCATGCGGTCCATCATTGAGTGGAGCCGGGCCCGCGGGTCGGCCGGCGTGCTGGTCTACACCAGCAGCACTTCGGTTTACCCGCACGACGGCGGCGTACGGGTGGACGAGGATTCGCCGGCCACGCCGCGGGACGACCGGGCGGCGGTGCTGGTTGAAACCGAGGCGCTGCTGCGCGGCGCGGCACCGGCGGCGCGGACCTTTGTGCTGCGTCTTGCCGGGATTTACGGTCCGGGGCGGCACTACCTCATCGACCAGGTGCGGGGCGGCGAGGTCGCGGGGGTGGAGGAGCATCATCTCAACCTGGCCCATCGGGACGATATCTGCTCCGCGATCTGGGCCGCGATGGAGTCGGCTCCGGCGCTGGCGGGCGGACTCTTCAACGTCGCCGACAACGCTCCGGCACGAAAGGGCGAGGTGGCGCGGTGGATTGCCGCGCAGCTGGACCTGCCGGCGCCGCGCTTCACAGGTTTGCCGGCCGGCGGGCGCCGGGCGGTCGTGCCCGACCGGATCATCGTGAACGCCAGGTTGCGGCGCGCGTTGGGCTGGGAACCGCGGTACCCAAGCTACCGCGAGGGCCTGGCTCCGCTGCTCGGCGATCCGACCGCCTGACGCCCGCAAATTTGTTGTCGCGTTGCCGGGCCGAATGGCATCCTTGGCGGCAATCCCTCAACCCAATCCACCATGGCCGGCGTCGGAACCCTTCTCAAGCAAGCCCAGAAAATGCAGCGTGGCATCGAGGCGCTCCAAGCGCAGCTCGAGGCCAAGGAAATCGAGGTCACCAGCGGCGGCGGCGCCGTGAAGATCAAGGTCAGCGGCGCGGGCAAGTTCCTCGCGCTCAACCTCGACCCCGAGTTTCTGAAGGAGGACGCCAAGACCGTGTCCGACACCTTGCTGGCTGCGGTCCAGGACGCAGCCAAGCAGGCCAAGACCTACCACGACGCCGAGATGGAGAAAGTCACATCCGCGTTCAAGCTCCCGGGCGGATTCTGAGCCATCGCGGAATGCAGATCGCAGATTGGTTAGCTGTCTCGTTAGTCTCGCTCCAGCGGTTCCTGAACGTGCCGCCAGTCCGGTTCTCTCATCAGCACTCCGCGATCCGCATTTCGCAATGCCATGACCCCCGCGTTTGAGAAGCTGCAGAAGCACCTGAAGCAGCTCCCCGGCTTGGGCTTTCGCTCGTCGGAGCGGATTGCGCTGCACCTGCTCGTGGAGAAACCCGAGCGGCTGCCGGCGCTGGTCGAGGCGCTGCAGGAGGCGGCGCGTTCGGTGCGGCGCTGCTTGCGCTGCGGCAACCTGGCCGAGGGTGACCTGTGCGGCGTCTGCGCGGACGCGCGGCGCGAGGGCGGGGTGGTTTGCGTGGTGGAGCAGGTGCCCGACCTGGTCGCGATCGAGCGCAGCGGGGCGTATCGCGGGTGTTACCATGTGCTGCACGGCAAGCTTTCGCCCATCCACGGGGTTGGCCCGGGCGACTTGAATTTCGCCTCGCTGCTGGGCCGCGTCGCGGGCGGCGAGGTGCACGAGCTCATCCTCGCCTTGTCCAACGACGTCGAGGGCGAGGCCACGTGTCACTATCTCACCGAGCAGCTGGCGGCAGCGGGACGGCCGGTAAAGGTCACGCGCATCGGTTTCGGCATCCCGAGCGGCGGCGGCGTGCTCTATGCCGACTCGATCACCCTGAAGAGTGCGCTCGACGGCCGGCGCGACTATTCGTGAGCTTGGCCAGCGCGGCGGCGCGGGGTTGGGAAACAAGCCGGAAGTTGCAGGCAAGTCGGACTGCGATTCGGGATTGCGGCGCCGGCAGTCATACCTTTGCTAGACCGAGTTGTTTTCGCGGGCGTAGTATATCGGCTATTATGTGTGCTTCCCAAGCATGAGAGGCGGGTTCGACTCCCGCCGCCCGCACCAACTACGCTAGGTATCCGGGTGTCTTCACGGTCGCGGCAGCACGGATGCCGCCAACCTTGGTCTGGTTAATCTTCCTCAGGGCCGCGGAGGAGTTCCGTATCGGGTTCGAGCCCATTAGCCCGGCAATACTGCAGCGCGCACTGTAGGGAAAAAGTCGAAGCGACATATAATATGGCCCTCAAAGCGTTGTAAAAAAATGGTTTATAATTTGGGTTCCTTCGGGCGTACCCGGGACAAAGTCGCCGGTTGGCACGGAGAATGGAAAAGTTTCCGCCGGTAGTG